>NZ_JBHUTX010000023.1:0-110944 GCF_042671245.1 Streptomyces sp. NPDC057099 | reverse complement strand
CTGGCGTTGACTTTTGGCACGCTGTTGAGTTCTCAAGGAACGGTCGCTTCCTTTGTACTCACCCTCTCGGGCTTTCCTCCGGGCGCTTCCCTTCGGTCTTGCGTTTCCGACTCTATCAGATCTTTCCGATCCGATTTCCTCGGTGCTTTCCAGGTTCTCGCTTCCGCGTTTCCCTTTCCGGCGGTTCCGACTCTATCAGATCCTTTCGGGCCTGACTCCCAGTCAGAGGGGGTTGTCTTTGCGGCTGTTGGGCCGTTCCGACGTGTCCAACCTTAGCGCGGTCTCTCGCCGTTTCCCAAATCGAGCCGATGTCGAGTCGATCAGGCCGTCGAGTCCCAATTCGAATTGAATTCGGGCACACCGAAAACAACTCCGCTGGGAGCGATCTTGCTAGTGGTTGGGTGCCGCTTGAGCGGCGAAAGTGCCGCCGCAGAACCGTTACGGCTCCGCGGCAACCCGAAGAACTTTACGGATCAGGCAGAGGGGTGTCAAGCGGCCCTTGTCAAGATCTTTTGTCGGGTCGTCAGTCCAGGTCCGAGAGGCGGCCGCCGGCGTCCGGCTGGGCGTCTTCCACTCTGCGCAACAGGCGGGTGAGGACGCCGCCGAGCGCGTTGCGCTCCACGGGGGACAGGTCCTGGAGCAGGTCCTCCTCGAAGACCGTCGCCAGGCGCATTGCCTCCAGCCACTTCTCACGCCCCTCGGATGTCAGCTCCACGATGACTCGTACCCGGTTGCTCTCGTCTCGCTCCCGGGTAACCAGCCCTTCGCCGACCATGCGGTCGATGCGGTGGGTCATGGCGGCCGGGGTGAGGCCGAGGCGCTTGGCGAGGTCGCTGGGGCCCAGACGGTAGGGAGCGCCGGAGAGGACGAGGGCCTTGAGGACCTCCCACTCCGCGTTGCTGATGCCGAGGGCCGAGGTCTGACGGCCGTAGGCGACGTTCATGCGGCGGTTGAGGCGGGAGAGGGCCGAGACGATCTGCTCCACCTGGGGGTCGAGGTCCTGGAACTCGCGCTGGTACGCGGCGATCTGTTCTTCGAGGGTCGGCTCGCTGGGGCCGGGGGTGTCGCCCATGGCGGCAGTATGGCACGGACGTTCTTTGCATTGAAGTTCTTGGGTATGTACTCTTTAGCTTCGAACTTTAGTTTCGAAGTCTTCACTCCTAACTTGTGGAAGAGGTGAACGTGACCAGGGCGATGGGCGCAGCGATGCGCCGGATTCACGTGGGTAACGCACTCAGCGCGTTCGGGCTCGGCTTCACGGTCCCGTACCTGTACGTCTATGTGGCGCAGGTGCGAGGTCTCGGAGCCATGACGGCGGGGCTCGTGCTCGCCGTCTTCGCTGTGGCCGCGCTGGTCGTGCTGCCGTTCGCCGGGCGGGCCATCGTCCGGCGTGGCCCGCTGCCGGTGCTGCTCGCCGCCCTGATCACCGCCGCCATAGGGGCCCTGAGTCTGGGGGTCGCGAGCAGTGCGGCGGCCGTGCTGGTGTCGGCTGCCCTGCTGGGAGCGGGGCAGGCCGTGATGCAGCCGGCGCTGGCCACGATGATCGTGGACTGCTCGTCGGCGGAGACGCGGTCGCGGGCGTTCGCCATGCAGTTCTTCCTGCAGAACCTCGGGCTCGGTGTCGGCGGCCTCATCGGTGGTCATCTGGTCGACACGACCAGTGCCGCCTCCTTCACCCTTCTCTTCGCGATCGAGGCGGCGATGTTCCTGCTGCTGGTCGTGGTGATGGCGACCGTGCGGACGCCGCACGCTCCGAAGATCGAGGACGCGCCCGTGGCATCGGGGCGGGGCAGCTGGAAGCAGCTGCTGGGCAATCGGGCCATGGTGCAGCTGTGTGTGCTGGGCTTCGTGTTGTTCTTCGCCTGCTACGGCCAGTTCGAGTCGGGGCTGAGCGCGTACGGGGTCGAGGCCGCCGGGATATCGACGTCGGCGCTGGGGACCGCGCTGGCGGCCAACACGCTGGTGATCGTCATCGCGCAGTTCGCGGTGCTGCGGTTCGTGGAGCGGCGTCGGCGGTCGCGGGTGATCGCGGCCGTGGGGCTGATCTGGGCCGTGGCGTGGGCCGTCGCGGGGTACGCGGGGCTCGGGCACGGGAGCCAGGAGATGGCGACGGCCGCGTTCGTCTCGACGTACGCGTTGTTCGGGCTGGGCGAGGCGATGCTGTCGCCGACCGTGGCCCCGCTGGTCGCGGATCTCGCGCCGGAGGGGATGGCCGGGCAGTACAACTCGGCGTTCGCCCTGGTCAAGCAGCTCGCGCTGGCCGTCGGACCGGCGGTGGGCGGGCCGCTGGGGGCCTCGCTGCACGCGCCGTACATCGTGGCGTTCCTGGTGTTCTCCCTCGGGATCACCGTGCTCGCCGTGCGGTTGGGGAGGCAGCTGACCGAGGCGCAGGATCAGCCGTGGCTCGCGAAGAGCAGGGTCGTGGCGCGGGGTGGGGCGCCCGTTTCCGCGGACGTCTGATCCCGCCCGGCTACGACGGCCCGGTGCGCGGCAGGGCGAATTCGCACCAGACCGCCTTGCCGCCGCCCGGGGTGCGTCTGCAACCCCAGTTCGAGGCGATCGTGGCGACGATGGCGATGCCTCGGCCCGACTCGTCGCCGGGTTCCGCGCGGCGGCGCCGGGGGAGGTGGTCGTCGCCGTCGGTGACCTCGATGATCAGGCGGCGGTCGGTGCGGCGCAGGCGCAGGCGCATCGGCGGGGTGCCGTGCTGGAGGGAGTTGGCGACGAGTTCGCTGGTGGCCAGGACGCCCAGGTCGTGCAGGTCGGCGGGGAAGCGCCAGCTGGTCAGGACGCCGGAGGCGAAGGCACGCGCGCGGGGGGCCGCTTCCACGCCGCCGAGGAGTTCCAGGGCGGCGTTGCGGAAGAGCTCGCCCTCCGCGCCGGTGCGGGCGGGGTGCTGGAGGACCAGGACGGCGACGTCGTCGTCGTGGTCGGGTGTGACGCCGGCGGAGCGGACCAGGCGGTCGCAGACGACCTGGGGTGTGCCGGTGGCGCCGGCCAAGGCGCGTTCCAGGGCGGCGATGCCCTCGTCCAGGTCGGCGTCCCGGCGCTCCACCAGGCCGTCCGTGTAGAGGACGGCCGTGGAGCCGGGGCTGAGGGGGATCGAGCCGGAGGAGTGCATCCAGCCGCCGGTGCCGAGCGGGGGGCCGGTGGGTTCCTCGGCGCGCAGGACCGTGCCGGTCTCGTCGCGGACCAGGATGGGGAGGTGGCCGGCCGAGGCGTAGACCAGCTTGCCCTCGTTCGGGTCGTGGACCGCGTACGCGCAGGTGGCGATCTGGTTGGCGTCGATCTCCGCCGCCAGGCCGTCGAGGAGCTGCAGGACCTCGTGCGGGGGCAGGTCGAGGCGGGCGTAGGCGCGGACCGCCGTGCGGAGCTGGCCCATCACCGCGGCCGCCCGGACGCCGCGGCCCATGACGTCGCCGATGACCAGGGCCGTGCGGCCGCCGCCCAGGGTGATCACGTCGTACCAGTCGCCGCCGACCGCGGCCTCCGTGCCGCCGGGGTGGTAGGTGGCGGCGATGCGCAGGTCGTCGGGTTCTTCGAGTTCCTGGGGGAGCAGGGATCTCTGCAGGGTCACGGCTGTTTCGCGCTGGCGGCGTTCGCTGGCGCGCAGGCGTTCGGCGGCTTCGGCGTGGTCGGTGACGTCGGTGGCGAAGACCAGGACACCGCGGCCTTCGCTGCCGCCCTCGCCGTCGCCCTGGGCGACCGGGGTGCAGGTGAAGGTGTAGGAGCGGCCGTCGGGGGCCTTGCGGGACTTCACCGTGCGGGGCTTGCCGCTGCGCTGGACCTGGTCCAGGAGGGGGAACAGGCCGAGCGTGTCCAGCTCCGGGAGGACCTCGCGGGCGCGTTCGCCCAGGGGACGTGCGCCGAAGGCGGTCGTATAGGCGTCGTTGACGTAGGCGATGCGGTGGTCGGGGCCGTGGACCAGGGCGACGAGGGAGGGGACGCGGTCGAGGACCTCGCGCACCCGCAACTCGTCGACGGCGGGTACGGACGGTGGCTCGTCGGTCAGCTGTTCGGCGCGGGCGGCGGGTACGGAGCCGTCCCCCCGCCGGTCCGGGGAGGCCGTCTGCTCGGTCCGCGCTGCGGCGCGGCGCTGCGTTCCGGGGAGCCGGGCGCTCCAGCGCGTGAAGTTCACGAATCCTTGCCTCGTGTAGTCGTCGGCGGCCGGCACCGGAACCGGCCGGGGCCCCGGGGGGCCCGCACCGGGGCGAGCGGTGGCACGCCCGCGGTGGTGGACCAGTCTGGCAGTGTGCGGACCGGACCGGCATCCGTCAGACGCCGGGCCGGCCGGTGGAGTTCCTGGGTCCGGTCAGGACGACCCCTTCGGGTTGTGCGGGGGGTCTTGAGAAGGCTTTCCACCGGCCGCGAGTTCGAACTCCGCCCGGGGGTGTTCGAGTGAACCCAGCGAGACGATCTCCCGTTTGAACAAGCCGGACAGCATCCACTCGGCCAGCACGCGTGCCTTGCGGTTGAAGGTGGGGACGCGGCTGAGGTGGTAGGCGCGGTGCATGAACCAGGCGGGGTAGCCCTTGAGCTTGCGTCCGTAGACGTGGGCGACGCCCTTGTGCAGGCCCAGGGAGGCGACCGAGCCGACGTACTTGTGGGTGTAGGTGGTGAGGGGTTCGCCGCGCAGGGCGTGCACGATGTTGTCGCCGAGGACCCGGGCCTGGCGGACGGCGTGCTGGGCGTTGGGGGCGCACTCGCCGCCCGGTTTCTCCGCGGTGACGTCGGGGACGGCCGCGGCGTCTCCCGCCGCCCACGCGTGCGTGGTGCCCTCGATCGTCAGCTCCGGGGTGCAGGTGAGCCGTCCGCGGTCGTTGCGGGGCAGGTCGGTGGCGGCGAGGACCGGGTGGGGTTTCACGCCGGCCGTCCAGACGACCGTGCGGGTGGGGAAGCGGGCGCCGTCGCTGAGGGCCGCCACCCGGTCCGCGCAGGAGTCCAGGCGGGTCCGCAGGCGTACGTCGATGTTGCGGCGGCGCAGTTCGGTGACGGTGTAGCGGCCCATCTCCTCGCCGACCTCGGGCAGGATGCGGTCCGAGGCCTCGACGAGGATCCACTTCATGTCCTCGGGGCGGATGTTGTGGTAGTAGCGCGCGGCGTAGCGGGCCATGTCCTCCAGTTCGCCGAGTGCCTCCACACCGGCGAAGCCGCCGCCGACGAAGACGAAGGTGAGGGCCGCGTCGCGGATGGCGGGGTCGCGGGTGGAGGAGGCGATGTCCATCTGTTCGATGACGTGGTTGCGCAGGCCGATGGCCTCCTCGACGGTCTTGAAGCCGATGCCGTGGTCGGCGAGGCCGGGGACCGGCAGGGTGCGCGAGACGGAGCCGGGGGCGAGGACGAGTTGGTCGTAGGTCAGCCGCTCGCCGCCCGTGCCCTCCTCCGCGGTGGCGAGGGTGCTGATGGTGGCGGTGCGTCGCGCGTGGTCGACGGCGGTCGCCTCGCCGATGACGACGTGGCACCGGTCGAGGACGCGGCGCAGCGGTACGACGACGTGCCGCGGGGAGATGGCGCCGGCTGCGGCCTCGGGGAGGAACGGCTGGTATGTCATGTACGGGTCGGGGGTGACGACCGTGATCTCGGCCTCGCCCCGGTCCAGTTCCCGTTTCAGTCTGCGCTGGAGGCGCAGGGCCGTGTACATCCCGACGTAGCCACCACCGACAACGAGAATGCGCGCACGTTCCTTCACCCTCCCATGACGCACCCGTCGCTTGCGTTTGTCCACAGCCTCGACCAATTGTGTGACCGGAGCGAGAGAGCGCACGGAGTTGGCCGGATTATCGAGCTGTGATGAATAAGCGCAGGTCAGGTGGGGTGGCGCAGGGGGCGCGCAGGGGCACATTCAGGACGTATGCGGCCCGTACTCCGATCGGTGGGCGCTCCGTGCGGAACGTGCCCCTTCTGAATTGACTCCCTCTCAACTATGTTCGTGTGTCGACGGGGTGTAGGGGGATGCGCTCACCGGGTCCGCGACGGGCGGGCCCGCGGACCCGGGCCTGTTCCCTCCGCCCCGGCATCGAATGGCGGGGAGTGTCTCCGGGGGGAGACGTCATTACCGGGGGAATACGTATGCATGTTCAGGATTCTCATTGGTCGTCCGCATCCGCTCTGACGGCGGGTGGCGCGACATTGAGCGCGGCGGTGGGCGGCGGACGCGGGGACGGCCCGCGCACGACACCGCTGCGCGTGGACGCACAGCGCAATCTGGAGCACGTGCTGCGTGCGGCGCGTGAGGTCTTCGGCGAGCTGGGGTACGGCGCGCCGATGGAGGACGTGGCGCGGCGCGCGCGGGTCGGTGTGGGCACGGTGTACCGGCGGTTCCCGAGCAAGGACGTCCTGGTGCGGCGGATAGCCGAGGAGGAGACCTCCCGGCTGACCGACCAGGCGCGTGCGGCGCTCGGGCAGGAGGACGAGCCGTGGTCGGCTCTGTCGCGCTTCCTGCGCACATCGGTGGCCTCCGGCGCCGGGCGGCTGCTGCCGCCGCAGGTGCTGCGGGTCTCGGTCGAGGAGGACCGTGCCGGTCAGGCGCGGGTGCCGCAGCAGCGGACGCAGCCGGGCACGACGGAGCTGCGGCTGGTTCCGGAGGAGCCGGTGGCGGTCGCCGCGGTACCGGTGGTCGCCGCGGAGGACGACGCCGGGGCGTCGGCCCTGCTCGAGGTCGTGGGTCAGCTCGTGGAGCGGGCGCGCGCTGCGGGTGAGCTGCGGCCGGACGTGTCGGTGTCGGATGTACTGCTGGTGATCGCGACGGCCGCGCCCTCACTGCCGGACGCGGCGCAGCAGGCGGCCGCTTCGGCCCGGCTGCTGGACATCCTGCTGGAGGGACTGCGCTCGCGGCCGTGAGCGGAGGGACCCGGAGTAAAAGGGGAGTCTTCCCCGAAAGGGTGATGACTAGTACTGGCGTGCGGTGAATCCCCACGGATGAGTGATCGTCCGAACTCCGGGGTCCCGACGAAGAGCCCCTGTGGCACTCTGACCCGGTGGTCTGGACGGGTTGGGCGGCTGGCGGGGGCTTTCCGCGATGAACGTTGACGGGCGGGACGAACAAGTGCCGAGCCAGGGCGGGCGCGCCAGCGTCCCGCCGGGCGGGCACCCCGCCGACGGCTCGGTCCCGGCACAGCGCGACCGGCACGAGGACAGCGTCCTGCCGCCACCCCGCGATCTTCCGCCGGCCGACACCGAGCTCATCGACCGGATGCGCTCGGGCGACGACACGGCGTACGAGGAGCTGTACCGGCGCCATGCGCAGGCCGTGCGCCGGTACGCCCGGACCTGCTGCCATGACGCGTACACCGCGGACGACCTGACCGCCGAGGTCTTCGCCCGCATGCTCCAGGCGGTGCGCGGCGGCTCCGGCCCCCAGCACGCCGTCCGCGCGTACCTGCTCACCTCCGTACGGCGCGTCGCCGCCTCCTGGACGAGGTCGGCGCGGCGGGAGCAGCTCGTCGACGACTTCGCGGTCTTCGCCGCCCAGTCCGCGCGCGGACCCGACGGGTCCGACGGCGACACGCTCGAACTGGGCGCGGACGTGCGGGCGATGCACCAGGCCGAGCGGTCCATGGCCATGCAGGCGTTCCGGTCGCTGCCCGAGCGGTGGCAGGCCGTGCTGTGGCACACCGAGGTCGAGGACGAGTCGCCCAGCGAGGTCGCCACGCTCTTCGGCCTGGACGCCAACGGCACCCGGGTGCTCGCCAGCCGGGCCCGTGAGGGCCTCAAGCAGGCCTACCTCCAGGCCCACGTCAGCGCCACGCTCAGCGGCGACGAGGAGTGCGCCCGCTACGCCGACCAGCTCGGCACCTACGCCCGCGGCCGGCTGCGCACCCGTGCCGAGCGAGGGCTGCGCAAGCACCTGGACGAGTGCGCGAAGTGCCGGCTGGCCGCGAGCCAGATCGCGGAAGTGGCCGGTGGCATCCCCGCCGCCGTACCGGTCGCCGTCCTCGGCTGGTTCGGTGCCGCCGGGTACGCCAAGGTGGCCGGGCTCATCGCCGGAGGAGCGGGAGCGGCCGGTGCCGCGGGTGCGGCCGCGACGGCGGGCGGAGGCTCGTCCGGTGCGGCGGCGGGCGCGGGTGCCGGTTCGTCCGGTGGGGCCGGAAGCGGTGGCGGTGCGGCGGCTTCCGAGGCGGTCGGCGGGCCGGTGAAGGCCGGGATCGCGGCCGGTGTGGTCGCCGTGGGTGTGGTGGCCGCGGTGGTGATGGCCCTGGCCGGCAACGAGAAGCCGAAGGAGGAAGCGAGGACGGCTCCCCCTTCCCCGGCTTCCCCGACGTCGCCGGTGGTGCGGCCCGGCGAGCCCACGCCCGCACCCTCGTCCTCCGCCTCGAACCCATCGAGCCCATCGAACCCCTCGAACCCGTCCAAGCGGGAGCCGGGGCCGCGGCCCCCGGGCATCGTGCCCGCGCACGCCGAGACGCCGACCACGCCGGGGACCGGCCCGCGTCCCACACGGTCCTCGGCGGCGACACCGGCACCGCAGCCCACCTCGCCGCCCGCGTCCCCGCGGCCGACCCCGCCCCCGGCGTCCACGCCCACACCGCCCCCGACCGAGGCGCCGCCCGCTCCGACCGTCTACCAGTGGAGCGAACTGTCGTACGACATCAGCGGCGACGGCACCGAGCCCGAGATGCGGATCGGGGCGAGCAGCTGGGTCTGGAAGCGGTACGGCATGTCGGTCGGCGACCAGCGGTTCGCGCAGGGCGTCACCGTGCACGGCCGCTCCTCCGTCACCATCGACCTCAACCGGTCCTGCTCCTCGTACGACGCGCTCGTCGGGGTGGACGACCTGACGCTGAGGCTCGGCAAGGTGCGCTTCTCCGTCTACGCCGACGGGGTCCGGCTGTGGCGGTCCGGGCTGGTCGAGGGCGGGGACCCGGCCGTCCCCGTCCATGTGGATCTCGCCGGGCGCAGCACCGTACGGCTGGTGGTGGAGCCGCGCGGCGCCCTCGACAACGTGGCTCTCGCGGACTGGGCGGAGTCGAAGTTCACCTGCGCCTAGCGTGGTCCGGCGGCGTACGTACTCCGTGCCTCCTCCAGCTCGCGCAGGACGTCGTCGGCGGTGAGCCCCGCGCCCAGGGCGCGCTCGGACGCGCACCGGACGCTGCCCAGGGCGGCGCGCGCGGTGGCCGCGGTCCGTTCCGCGTGGGCGTGTTCCGGCATGGGGCGGGGGCGGCCGGCCCGCCAGTGGTCGCCGGCGCCGAGCAGCCGTGCCGCACGCGGGTAGTCGCCGAGGTCGGCCAGCACTCCTGCCGCGCTGTCCACGACCGCCGCCCGGATCATGTCGGAGCAGCGCCGGTCCACGGCGTCGCGCAGGGCCGCGGCCAGTTTGGCCAGGGCGGGCTCCGGAGCGGTCTCGCCCGCCGTGATCAGGGCGTCGATCAGGTCCAGCATCACTATGAACTGGGGCGGCGGGGTGCCACGCGCGGCCTCCACGTGCGCCGCACCGCACAGCTCCCGCGCCCGCGCGATGTGTCCCTCCTCGAGCGCCATCTGGGCGCGCAGCAGCAGGACGAACGCCTTGGAGTCCGCCACGGCGTACCGGTCGGCGGCGGCGCTCGCCTCGTCCAGCGCCGCCAGCGCGGCCGGGCGGTCTCCCGCGCGGTAGGCGATCTCGGCGAGCCGGGCGATGAGGAACGGTGACTCGGCGTACGCGCCCACCTCGTAGGCGAGCCGCAGAGCCTCCTCGTACTCCCCCTTGGCCTCCTCGAAGCGGCCGCGCGCCATGGCGGCCTCGCCGACCGCGCTGCACACCTGGGCCCGCAGCCAGCGGTCTCCGGCGCGGCGGCTGAGGGTGCGCAGTTCGGCGAGGTCGTCGTCGACGCCTTCCAGGTCGCCGGGGGCGTCGACCACCATGTGCGTACGGAACATCAGGGCGACGGCGGTCTCCCAGTCGCCGCCGTGGGCACGGCAGTTGGCGACGGCGGAGTCCATGGCGGCCCGGACGTCGTCCAGCTCGCCGACGAAGGAGGCGATCATCGGCCAGACGAGCCCCGGGACCCGGGCCGCCTGCGGTCCGCCGGCCTCGAAGTACGCCCACACCTGGGTCACGTACCGCCGTCGCTCACCCGCGAACGCGTCGATGGGGGTGTCCTCGGCCATGAAGAACAGATGCAGCATGCGCAGTTGCATCCGCAGGGCGTGCAGCGGATGTTCCGCTTCCCCGTCCGGTGTGGTGACGAAGTCGTCGGCGGACAGGCGCAGGGTCCGGTCGAGCCACTCCATGCCTTCGTGCCGGTAGGTGCGCAGCCACCAGAACCAGCCCATGGCCAGGCCGAGGGCACCGGCCTCCGCCTCCTCCCCGGCGGTGAGGGTCCGGTCGAGGGCGGCGCGGATGTTGTCCAGCTCGGTCTCCAGGCGGGAGATCCACGGCAGTTGCCCGGCGGAGCGCAGCAGCGGGTCGGCCCGCTCGACGAGCGCGCGCACCCACGCGAGGTGTCTGCGCTCGGCCGCTGCCCGCAGCCGCGGCACCTCGGCGGCACGCTCGACCGCGTACTCGTGGATGGTCTCCAGCATGCGGTACCGCATGCCCGCCGAGCCCTCGCCCTCGCCGGGTGCGGCCACGACGAGGGACTTGTCGACGAGCGCCCCGATCAGTTCGGCGGCCGGGCCGGTGCACACCGCCTCGGCCGCCGCGAGGTCCCAGCCGCCCGCGAACACGGACACCTCGCGCAGCGTCGTCCGCTCGGCGTCGTCGAGCAGGTCCCACGACCAGTCGACGACGGCACGCAGGGTCTGCTGGCGGGGCAGGACCGTACGGCTGCCGGAGGTGAGGAGGCGGAAGCGGTCGTCGAGCCGGTCGGCGATCTGCCTTGGGGTGAGCAGCCGGAGCCGGGCCGCCGCCAGCTCGATGGCGAGTGGCAGACCGTCCAGCCGCCGGCAGATCTCCGCCACCGCCCGCTCGTCACACAGCGCGGCGTCCGTGTCGGGACGGACGGCGGCGGCGCGCTCCGCGAACAGCCGGCGGGCCTGGTCCGGGCGCAGGGGCTCGACCGGACGGACCACCTCGCCCGGCACGCCCAGGGGTTCGCGGCTGGTGGCGAGGATCGTGAGGCCGGGGCAGCGGGTCAGCAGGGTTTCGGCGAGCTGGGCGGCGGCGTCGATGACATGCTCGCAGTTGTCAAGGATCAGGACGTGGCTGCGCGGGGCGCAGTACTCCACGAGCAGGGCGACCGGGTCGTCCTGCACCGCCGTCAGCTCGCTGGTCAGCAGCACGGTCTCGCGCAGACCGAGCGCACTGACCACCGCTCCGGGCACCGCCTCCGGCCGGTCGAGCGGGGCGAGCTCGGCCAGCCATGCCTGCGGAAGCCCGGCGGCGGCCTCCTCTGCGAGACGGGTCTTGCCGGAGCCGCCCGGTCCGGTGAGGGTGACGAGCCGGGCCCTGTGCACTTCCGAACGGATGGCGCTGATCTCGGGTTCCCGGCCCACGAAAGAGGTCAGACGGGGACGGATGTTGCCGGTGCGCTCGGGGCGTACGGGAGGCGTCGACGAGGGCCTACGGTCCTGCGCGGCCTGCACGCCGAGCAGTTCGGCGTGCAGGGCGCGCAACCGCGGGCCCGGGTCGGCGCCGAGGCCTTCGGCGAGGGCGCGGCGGGCCGACTCGTACGCGGCGAGGGCGTCGGCTTGCCGGCCGCTGTCGCGCAGGGCGCGGATGAGGAGCGCGTGCAGGGGCTCGTCGTACGGGTGTACGGCGGTCAGTTCCCGCAGTTCCGGTACGACGTCCGGCGCGCGGCCGAGCCGTAGGCGGGCCTCCGCCCGGGCCCGGGCCGCCTCCAGGTGCGTGGCCTCCGGGCGGGTGGCCGCGGAGCGGTCGGTCAGGTCGGCGAGGGCGGGGCCGCGCCAGAGGGCGAGGGCGTCGTCGAGGTGCCGTTCCGCGAGGGCGGGGGCGTCGGCGGCGAGGGCGTCGGTGCCCTGCCGGACGAGCCGTTCGAAGACGAACAGGTCGATGTCGTCCCGCGTGGCCGTGAGCCGGTAGCCGCCGGACTCTGAAGTCGTCACGGCGTCCTTGCCGAGGGTGCGGCGGAGGCGGCCGATGAGGGCCTGGAGGGCGGCGGGGGCGTCCTGGGGCGGGTCGTCCGCCCAGACCTCGTCGATCAGGGTCTGGAGTGGGGTGGTGTGGGAGGGGCGTAGAGCGAGGGCGGTGAGCAGGGCGCGGAGGCGGGGGCCGCCGAGGGGGACGGCTGTGCCGTGGGTGTCCTCTGCCGTGGTGGTGCCCAGGATTCTGTACCGCACGGGGGTCATTGTCGCTGGGGTGGGGGTGAGGGCTGCGGGGTTTTCGAACGCGGAGTGTTGGTACTGCCGTGCGTCTTGAGGTGCCCGGCGTTGCCGGTGAGGCCGGGGCGTTGCGCAGCTCGGCGCGACGAGGTGCCGCTGCGCCCGCCCGTGCCGCCCCAGCGGCACGCATGCCCCCAGTGGGGGGCGCTAGCCCCGGCGGCCCCCTGCCCCCGCCCCCAACGCCCCCCGCTGCGGTGCGATCCCCGCCGGTACTGCTCGCTGGCGCGCAGGCGTGCCCGTCCAGCAGGTGCCTCGGCGGGCCAGGAGGCGGCGGAGCCAGAGTTCGAGGGAGACCAGGTCGGCGAGGCCGTCCAGGGGGAGGGGGTCGCCGGCTGCCGCGGAGCGGAGGGCCTTGCGGACGACGCGGGCCTCGACCAGGCCCGCTTCCGCCAGGAGGGGTGTGTCGAACAGCGTGACCAGGGTGTCCGCGGCCACTCTCAGGCCCGTTCGGGCCGCGGCCGCCTCGGTCGCCTGGGTCGGGACGCCCCACCCGGGCGGCAGTTCTCGTACTCCGGCCCCCTCCAGCACCGTACGCAGGATCGCCGCCCGTGCCCCGGGGCGTACCCGCAGTGCCTCGGGCAGGGCCCGGGCCGCGCGTACGACCTGGTTGTCGAGGAAGGGCGCGTGCAGGCGCTGGAAGCGGATCTCCGCGGCCTGTTCCAGTACCCGCAGGTCCGCCGCGTGCCGTGCCAGCGCCGCACGCGCGCGGAAGTCGCCCGGCCGCTGTCCCGGTCCCACCAGCTCCGATCGGTGGGTGGACGCCTGAAGGCGAACCGATACTTCAGCGAGTGCCTCACCGGTCAGCCAGCGCGCGGCCGGCCCGGGTCTGCCCCAGGTCAGCGCGGCGAGCGAGGCCTCCACCGCGCCGCCGGGCGCGTCGAGGCCGTCGTCCGACCGGTGGTCGAGCAGGCGCTCGGCCAGGGACTCTATGCCCGACCGGTACGGCATGCGGGACAGCCGTCGGGCCGCCGCGTACACGCGCGCGGGGACCAGCACCGACCCGTCCGCCTTGGCCAGCGCGGCGACCGGCCGCACGAGATGACGTCGCCGGCGTTCCATCAGCAGGTCGGCCAGCCGGGCCGGATGGGCGTCCAGGACCTGACGGGCCCCGTAGCCCGTGAAGTGGTCCGCGCTGCCGGACGCCAGCCGTGCCCGGTGCCGGGCCGCCGACACCAGGCACGGCCCGGGTTCGTCGGTCAGCGGGCCGTCCAGGTCGGCGTAGGGAAGGGTCTCCTCGCCGCCCGCCACGACCACGTGGTGCAGCCGCGGGTTCGCCGCCAGTGCGCCCGCCCGCTCCAGCTCGGCCTCCTGCCCCGCGACGGCCAGGTCGTTGAACGTGACCGCCAGCAGCCGCTCCCCCGCGCCCGTGCCGTGTCCCAGCACCGTGCCCGGCATCCCGGGCAGGCCCGAGGCGAGCAGCGCCAGCGTCCCCGAGGCCGGTCCGCCGGACAGGTCCGCCCCGATCCCCGGAACGGGCATTCCGCGCGCGGCACGCCGCTCGGCGGGTCCCATACCGGGCACGGGGCCGGGGTCTATGTCCGCCCCTGGGACGTGCCGCGGCGCGGACAGCCGGGTCCGTACGGCCTCCACGAGCGCGTCGCGCACGGCGTCGACCGCGCTGTCGGGGTCGGCCGGAGGTGCCGCGACCGCCAGCGAGGCGACGGGCTCGTACCCGGCGATCTCCCGCGCACCGGCGCGCAGGATCAGCGCATGCCCCGGCGGAATGCGCTTCACGCCGTCGTACGGTGTGGAGTCGTGCAGCGCGGCGGGCACATCGGGGGCGGCCAGCAGCGCGGCGAGGTGCCCGAAGTCGAGGTTGGCCTCGATGAGGTCGGCCAGCGGCAGCGCGGCCGTCGCGTACGCCGTACCGCCGGCCCAGGGCGTGTGGAACACCGGCCGAGCGCCCGCGAGATCGCCGCAGACGGTGAGTCTCCTGCCGACCTGCACGATCGCGGTGTAGCTCCCGGGCCAGGCGGTCAGATGCCGAAGTGCCCCGCCGCGCGCGGCGAACAGCGCGACGCGCAGCTGTTCGTCGGTGGCACCGCAGATACCGAGGACGGCGATGCGGGTCCGGTCGTCGGCCTTCACCACCCGCACCTCGTCGGGGCGCCAGTCGCCGACCGCCCAGAGCGGATCGGGGTCGCCCCACAGGAGTTGGGAACCCACCGGGTGCACGGTCTCGCCGTCCTGCCCCGTGGCGCCCGCCGAACCGGCAGCGAGTGCTCCCGCGGCGGTGCTGCTCCATCCCACCAACCACCGCATCGCCGCCTCCACAGGCTGTGGACAACCAGTGCACCGTACGAACCGGTTCACCATGCTGCCATGAAGGAAGCACTCCGGAGGGTCCCGACGCCGCTTGCGCTCCGTCGAATGCGCCCCGGCGGCGACGCCCGCACCGCCCCGAACGCCCCTGACGCAGAAAAGACGGTCAGGACGCAAGGCACGTCAGCGACACGTCTCCTTCACGGCTGCGGCGCGAATGCGCCCCCGATACGCGCCCTGACTACGCCTGATGCGCCCTCAAGTGCCGTGGTCGGAGCCCTGATACCCCAAGACCGGCGGGGTCGATTTTCGGCCAAATCGCCGTGCCACGGACAGCGTCGAACACGCTCCGTGCAGGCTCGGCGTACCACCGCCCGATCGCGCAGTCCGGGAGACGGAGCACGCCTCCCGGACCGTTCCGCCGCCCGCGGGGATGTAGGCGGCGGTGTCCCCCAGCCCACTGGATCCAGTACAGCGGGCCGACCCACGCAATGACCATGGAAGCGCTCCCGCGATGGCCGGAGAAGAGCGCACGGGCGGGCGCACGGCCACACAGTGGGAGCACGCCGCAACAGCCCGTATCTGAACCGCACTTCAGTACGGACCACAATCCCGCCAACCGGAACAATGCCCCTTAACGCTTGGGATGCGGCGAACTACGCTGGGTTTACGAATGCCGCGTGGTTATGCCAGTGCCGGCAGCCGTCTGTGTCGAGGGGTGGCTCATGTCCAGGGAGCAACGCGGGCCGAACGAAAAACTCGGCGCCGTTCTCGCCCTCGCGGGAATCAGCAACGCAGGCCTCGCGCGGCGTGTCAACGACCTCGGCGCCCAGCGCGGTCTGACGCTTCGCTACGACAAGACGTCGGTGGCGCGCTGGGTGTCGAAGGGCATGGTGCCGCAGGGTGCGGCGCCGCACCTCATCGCCGCCGCCATCGGCCAGAAGCTCGGCCGCCCGGTGCCGCTCCACGAGATCGGCCTGGCGGACGCGGATCCCGCGCCCGAAGTCGGCCTCGCCTTCCCCCGGGACGTCGGCCAGGCGGTGCGCTCCGCGACGGAGCTGTACCGCCTCGACCTCGCGGGCCGCCGGGCCGGAACCGGCGGCATCTGGCAGTCCCTGGCCGGATCGTTCGCGGTGAGCGCGTACGCGACGCCCGCCTCCCGATGGCTGATAACCCCGGCCGACAGTTCGGTCGCGCGTGACGTGGGCCCCGGCGAGGGCTCGGGCGCACCGCTCAAAGTCGGCCACAGCGATGTGCAGAAGCTGCGGGAGGCCGCCGAGGACGCGCGGCGCTGGGACTCCAAGTACGGCGGCGGCGACTGGCGTTCGTCGATGGTCCCCGAGTGCTTAAGGGTGGAGGCGGCCCCTCTCCTGCTCGGCTCCTACTCCGACGAGGTCGGCCGGGCCCTCTTCGGCGCCTCCGCGGAACTGACCCGGCTCGCGGGCTGGATGGCCTTCGACACGGGCCAGCAGGAAGCGGCCCAGCGCTACTACATCCAGGCCCTGCGCCTGGCCCGGGCGGCGGCGGACGTCCCCCTCGGGGGCTACGTCCTGGCCTCCATGTCCCTCCAGGCCACCTACCGCGGCTTCGGTGACGAGGGCGTGGACCTCGCCCAGGCCGCCCTGGAACGCAACCGCGGTCTGGCGACGGCCCGCACCATGAGCTTCTTCCGTCTCGTCGAGGCACGCGCGCATGCCCGCGCGAGTGACGCCCCGGCGGCCGGCGGCGCCCTGAAGGCGGCCGAGAGCTGGCTGGAGCGCGCCCGCCCCGGCGACAACGACCCGAGCTGGCTCGGCTTCTACTCCTACGACCGTTTCGCCGCCGACGCGGCCGAGTGCTACCGCGACCTCAAGGCACCCCGCCAGGTCCGCCGCTTCACCGAGCAGGCGCTCTCCAAGCCGACGGAGGAGTTCGTCCGCTCGCACGGTCTGCGCCTCGTCGTCTCGGCGGTGGCCGAACTGGAGTCGGGGAATCTGGACGCGGCCTGCGAGCAGGGGGTGCGGGCCGTGGAGGTCGCCGGGCGTATCTCGTCCGCCCGGACCACGGAGTACGTGAAGGATCTTCTGCACCGGCTGGAGCCCTACGGGGACGAGCCCCGGGTGGTGGAGCTCCGCGAGCGGGCGCGGCCGTTGCTGGTGGCTCCCGCGTGAGAGCCGGACCTGCCGCCGTCCCGCGCGTTTGAAGGCGATGTCAGTGGCGCAGTGCACTATCGAGGTGGGAGGTGGTGCTCGTGCGGCTCGCATACGACTGTGACGTACTGGTGATCGGCGGCGGGATCGTCGGTCTGTCGACGGCGTACGCGATCACACGCGCCGCACCGGGCACACGTGTCACGGTGCTGGAGAAGGAACCGGGCCCGGCCCGGCATCAGACCGGCCGCAACAGCGGTGTCATCCACAGCGGCATCTATTACCGCCCCGGCTCGCTCAAGGCGCGCTACGCGGTGCGGGGCGCAGCCGAGATGGTCAAGTTCTGCGCCGAGTACGGCATCGCGCATTCCGTGACCGGCAAGCTGATCGTCGCGACCGACCGCTCCGAGCTGCCCCGCCTGCACGCCCTCGTGCAGCGCGGCCGGGAGAACGGCATCCCGGTGCGGGAGCTGTGCGCGTCCCAGATCATGGAGTACGAGCCGGAGGTGCGGGGCCTCGCCGCCATACACGTCGGCACGACCGGCATCTGCGACTTCGTCGCGGTCGCCCGCCAGCTGGCCCACGGCTCGGGCGCGGAGATCCGCTACGGCACCCGGGTCGTGCGCATCGACCGCCGCCCCGAGCTGGGCGTCGCCGCGCTCACCTCGGCCGGGGACGTGGTGCGCGGCCGGGTCCTGGTGAACTGCGCGGGCCTGTACAGCGACGAGATCGCCCGGCTGACCGGGGACGACCCGGACGTCCAGATCGTGCCGTTCCGGGGCGAGTACTACGAACTCGCCCGGCCGGAGCTCGTCCGGGGCCTGGTCTACCCCGTCCCCGACCCGGCGTTCCCGTTCCTCGGGGTGCATCTCACCCGCGGCATCGACGGCGGTGTCCATGTCGGGCCCAACGCGGTGCCGGCGCTGGCCCGCGAGGGCTACGGCTGGGGCACGGTCCGCTGGCGCGAGCTGGGGTCGACGCTGGCCTGGCCGGGATCCTGGCGGATCGCGCGCCGGCACTGGCGGTACGGGGCGGGCGAGCTGCGGCGGTCGCTGTCCAAGGCGGCGTTCACGGACGCGGTGGGGAGGCTGCTGCCCGGGGTGACCGAAGGGGACCTGGTGCCGACGGCTGCGGGCGTGCGGGCCCAGGCCGTGCTGCGGGACGGCACGCTGGTGGACGACTTCCTGATCCGCGAGGGCGCTCGCACGGTGCATGTGCTGAACGCGCCCTCACCTGCGGCTACGGCGTCCTTGCCGATCGGGCGGGAGGTGGCGCGGAGGGCGTTGAGCGGGCTGTGACGCCGGGTCCGGGCGGGTCCGCCGCGTGGGTCCGCGACCCGGCGGAGCGGACCGCCGTGGCCTCACCCCACCGCAGCCCCTTACCCGACGGCCGTAAAATCGGCCTCACTGTGTCTGACGTGAATACCCCCGAAAGCATCCAGCCGCCCACCACCCCCGACGGCGAGCACCCCGACCACGCCCCCGGTGTGTCCATCCGGCACACGCGGGCCAAGGGTGAGCCGCGTTTTCCCGACGGGCCGAAGGCCGATCCCGCCGGGTCGCACTTCGAGCGGCGGATCCGGAGTTTTCAGCCGCGGCGGAGCCGGGTGACCGCGGGGCAGGCGGACGCGCTGCAGCGGTTGTGGCCCAAGTGGGGCCTGGACATCGACGGGCACCAGGGGCTCGACCTCGCCGACCTGTTCGGCAACGACAATCCGGTCATCCTGGAGATCGGCTTCGGCATGGGCGAGGCGACCGCCCGGATGGCCGCCGCCGACCCCGGCACCAACATCCTCGCCGTCGACGTCCACACCCCCGGCCAGGGCAATCTGCTCAATCTCGCCGACCAGGACGGCATGTCCAACATCCGGGTGGCCAACGGCGACGCGATCATCCTGCTCCGCGAGATGCTCGCCCCGGACTCCCTTGACGGCCTCCGCGTCTACTTCCCCGACCCCTGGCCCAAGAAGCGGCACCACAAGCGCAGGCTCATCCAGCCCGAGTTCCTGACCCTCGCCGCGACCCGTATCAAGCCCGGCGGGACCGTGCACTGCGCCACCGACTGGGAACCGTACGCCGAGCAGATGCTCGAGGTCCTCACCGCGCACCCCGACTTCGAGAACACGCAGGCGGACGGCGGTTTCGCGCCCCGTCCCGACTTCCGTCCCCTGACCCGTTTCGAGGGCCAGGGACTGGACAAGGGTCATGTCGTGAACGACCTCCTCTTCCGTCGCGTACAGCACGTGGAGCACCCCCCCGCCGGCGCCTGACCGCCCCCGGATCTCTCCCGCCTGCGGACAGCGCCCATCCGTCGTTAGGGTCAATGCCGTGGCCACCTGCCCCCCACATCCGTCGTACCCCAGCGGTCCGCCCGACGGCGCGCCCTTCGCCGGCGCGTCCGTCGGCCCTCTGCGGCACGCCCACTGGTGGCAGCGCGCCTGGGTGCGCTACGGCGCGCTGTCCACGCTCCTCGTGATCTCCGGGCTCGTCATCCTCGCCCTGGTCCGCGAGGAGACCGGCACGGAGGGGTTCCTGGTGGGGCTCGGGCTGGCCGTCCTCCCGGTCCCCCTCCTCATAGCCGCCTTCCGCTGGCTGGACCGGGTCGCACCGGGCCCCTGGCGGAACCTGCTCTTCGCCTTCGCCTGGGGCGCCTGCGCGGCGGCGTTGATAGCGATCGTCGCCAACAGCTTCGCGACCCAGTGGATAGCGACGGCGACCGCGGACCCGACGAGAGCGGACACGCTCGGCGCGACCGTCATCGCGCCGGTGGTCGAGGAGTCGGCCAAGGCGGCGGCCGTTTTACTGGTCTTCCTCTTCCGGCGGCGTGACTTCACCGGCATCGTCGACGGAGTCGTCATAGCCGGCGTCACGGCCACCGGCTTCGCGTTCACGGAGAACATCCTCTATCTGGGCATCGCCTTCGGCACCGACCAGCTCGCCGGGCACAGCGGCATCGCCTCCGTCACAGCGGCGACCTTCTTCGTGCGGATCGTCATGTCGCCGTTCGCGCACCCGCTCTTCACGGTCCTCACGGGCATCGGCTTCGGCATCGCCGCGCTCGCGGCGGAAGGCCGGCGCCTCCGCCGCATCGCCTTCCCGCTCTCCGGGCTGCTGCTCGCGATGGGCATGCACGCGATGTGGAACGGCTCGTCGGCGTTCGGCGAGTACGGGTTCTTCGCCGTGTACGCGGCGTTCATGGTGCCCATCTTCGGGCTGCTGACGTGGCTGGTGATCTGGACCCGGCAGCGGGAGCTGAAGACCGTACGGGCGGAGCTGCCCCCGTACGCCGTCGCCGGCTGGCTGACCCCCGCCGAGCCGTACGCGCTCGGCTCGATGCGGGCCCGGCGCATCGCCCGCCAGTACGCCCGCCGCCACGCGGGGAAGCCCGCGGCTCGGGCGGTGGCCCAGTACGAGGCCTACGCGACCTCCCTGGCGTTCCTGCGGCACCGGGGCCGCCTCGGCCGCGCCGGGCCCGACTTCGTCGTACGAGAACGGGAGCTCCTGGAGGAACTGTGGCGCCGCCGCGATGCGGCCCGCCCCGCCCTGGACCACGCGGCCCGGATCACGGCCCCTCCCGTACCGGTGGCGGCACCGCCCTGGCCGGTCCACGGGGCATACGGCTACGGCCACCCGACAGGGTCGTACGGCTATGGCTACGGCTACCCGACGACGCCCTACCCTGCCTCGACGACGCCGTACCCGGCGTACAACCCGTACCGCTCGTAGCCGAGGCGCCGCCGACAGCCGCGGGCAAGGAGGCCGGTCGTGGACCGGTCCGGTGCGGTCGCCCTCCGGCCCGGTACGGTCGCCCTCTGCTCTGGTCCGGTACCGGGCGCCGAGGCCGTGGCGCCGCCGCACGGACCGGTCTCGGCGGCGCGTGCCCGGCGATCGGCCCGCAGCCGCGGGCAACGAAGGCCGGGTCGTCGGCCACCAGTCCGGTGTGTTCGTCAGCCGGTCAGCCGCCGGTCCGGGGCCGGGCGCCACCCACCGGCGGCGCGTGCGACGGCAGTCAAGCCGCAGCCGCAGGCAAACAACAGCCGGGCCGACCACCAGCCCCAGGCCAAGCACCCCAGCCGAAGCCCCACCGCACAGGCCCGGGCCCGTCCCGGCAGCGCGTGCCGAGGCGCTGCCCCCCTGGTCGTCCTGCTCGGCGAGCGTGCTCAGCGAGCAGGACGAAACCCCGCCTCACCCGCCGCAGCGGCCGCTCAGGCCGAAGCCTCCGTCAGGCGGTCGATCTCCGTCTCGGTCAGGGTGAGGTCCCCGACTCCGACCAGTGCCGGCAGTTGCTCCACCGTGCGGGCGGAGGCGATCGGCGCTGCCACCGTCGGCTGCGCGGCGAGCCAGGACAGGGCGACCGTGGCGACGGGGACGTCGTGGGCCGTGGCGATCTCGTCGAGGGCGGCGAGGACGCGGAGGCCACGGTCGGTCTCCAGGTGCTTGGCGGCGCCGCCGGCCCGCGCGCTGTCGACGGTCGTACCGGGCCGGTACTTGCCGGTGAGGAAGCCGGACGCGAGCGCGTAGTACGGGACGGCCGCCAGGCCGGAGCGCTCGGCGAGGTCCAGGAGCTCACCCTCGTAGGTGTCGCGGGAGACCAGGTTGTAGTGGGGCTGGAGGGCGACATACCGGGCGAGGCCCTCGCGGTCGGAGAACTCCAGGGAGGCCCGCAGCCGCTCCGCCGAGATGTTGGAGGCGGCTATGTGCCGCACCTTCCCGGCCTTCACCAGCTCGTCGAGCGCCCCGATGATCTCCTCCACCGGCACATCGGGCTGGTCGAAGTGGGTGTAGTAGAGGTCGATGTAGTCGGTGCGCAGCCGGCGCAGCGAGGCGTCGGCGGCGGCCTTGATGTTGGCGGCGGACAGGCCCTGGAACTCGGGGTGCTGGCTGACCTTGGTGGCGACGACGACATCGGCTCGATTGCCGCGCACCTCGAGCCACTTGCCGAGGACGGTCTCGGACTCGCCGCCCTGGTTGCCGTCGACCCACGCCGAGTACACGTCGGCGGTGTCGACGAAGTTGCCGCCGGCGGCGGTGTACGCGTCGAGCACGGCGAACGACTGCGCCTCGTCGGCGGTCCAGCCGAAGACGTTGCCACCGAGGGCGAGCGGGAAGATTTCGAGGTCGGAGGAGCCGAGCTTGCGAAGAGAAGTCATGCTCCTCGTCAACGGCCATGCCGGAGCGGCTCATTCCAGGACAGACGCAAAGGTCCTGTAAACGCCCCCGCACACACCGAAAACCGGCGGCCCTGACGTCGGGGGGTCGTCGTCAGGGCCGCCGGTGCTTCGACTGGCTTGCGCCGCTTACGGGTTCAGTCCCTTGCCCCGCAGCCACGCCATCGGGTCGATCCCGCTGCTGGAGCCACCGGAGTGCACCTCGAGGTGCAGGTGGGCGCCGGTGACGTTGCCGGTGGCGCCGACACGGCCGATGACATCGCCCGTGCTGACCTTCTGGCCGACGCTGACGCCGATGGAGGACTGGTGCGCGTACCAGATCTCCGTGCCGTCATCGAGGGTGAGGACCGTCTTGTAGCCGTACGAGCCGTTCCAGCCCGCCTCGGTGATGGTGCCGCTGTGCACCGCCTTGATCGGCGTGCCCGTGGGGGCGGCGAAGTCGAGACCCGTGTGGTAGCCGGAGGACCAGTAGGCGCCGGCCTGACCGAAGGTCGAGGTGAGGGTGTACGCGGAGGTCGGCAGCGTGAACTGCTTGGCGAGGGCGGCGAGACGCTCGGCCTCGGCCTTCTTCTTGGCCTCCTCCTCCGCCTTCCGCTTGGCCTCGGCGGCCTTGTCCTTGGCTTCCTTCTCCGCCTTGGCCACGGCTTCCGCGGCCGCCTTCTCGGCGGCGTCGGCGGCGTCCTGCGCGGCCTTGGTGTCGATCTGGTCCTGCTGGTACTCGACCTGGGCCATGATCCGGGCGCGCAGCGCCTCGCCGGCGCCGGAGGAGTTCTCCTCGGTGTCCGCCGTGGCCTTGCCGAGACCGCTGAGCGGAGTCGAGGAGCCCGCGGGGGTGTCGTCGTCCGAGATGAGGGAACCCACCGAGGGCAGGTCCGGCACGGAGATGGAGACCGGCGGCTTGCCGGTCTGGGCGCTGGCCATGCCGCCCGCGCCCACGGCGGCTATGACGCCGACGCCCAGGACGGTGGAGCTGCGGGCGAGACCTCCGCCGCGCTGCTTGGTGACGCGATGCCGGCCACGGACGGGACGGATGGATTCCTCGGTGGGGTTCCACTCCTGGAACGGGCCCTCGTCGGTGCGCTGACCGCCGTAGCCGAAAGTCTCGGTGTCGCGCTGGTTCCGCGCGAACGGGGCCGCGGGGGCAGGCCGGTTGGACGCCACGTGGGCGTACTCCTTTCCTTCCTTCTCGCCTACCGGGTTAGCTGACGGGTTCGGAGCAGGAAGGTCTCCTACGCGCGTATACCGGCCGTGCTTCCACGGTGGTTTACGCCCGATTCACCCCAAGTGGTGGTTCCCCGGTTCCCTTTCGGGATTCGGCGCGTGCGCACGGAGCCGCCTTCTGTGACGGCTGGGACGACCGCGCTGCGTTATCGAACGTTAATAGACCCGGGGAGTGGATTCCAGCGATTCCACTTGATCATTAACCTTTTTCGTGCGGACTTACCTGCCATGACCGGCGTAAATCGGGCGAGTTACCCGCTCCGTAAGTGACGACCGGGTATTGACGGCATGTCAGTTGCTATGCGGAGCGGCGCGCTTCACTCACTGGCAGTAACGGCGGCACGGAAACCGGAAAACACCGAGGGCCGGAACCCTTTCGGATTCCGGCCCTCGGCCTTCAGTAGCGGGGACAGGATTTGAACCTGCGACCTCTGGGTTATGAGCCCAGCGAGCTACCGAGCTGCTCCACCCCGCGTCGTTGTGATTCCAGTGTACGCCATCCGCGGGACCACTCTTGACCACCTCATGCTCAGCAGCGGAATCCGTCCCCTAGAGCAGGTGACGGTTCGGGGCTTTGGCCCGCTGCTCGTGTTCCGGGAGGGCGACGACCATCGCCCCGCCGGCCGCCAGGACTCCGCTGCCGTCGGCGTCCTGGACGAAGGTGTCCGGCTCGTGCCAGGCGGTGACCACTCGGCGGACGCCCGCGTCGAGGAGCAGCCGGGCGCAGGGTGCGGGGCGGGAGGCGCGGCGGGCGCAGGGCTCCAGGCTGCTGTAGACCGTGGCGGTGGCGAGTCGCGGGTCGGACGGGTCGAGCTTCGCCAGGGCCGCCTCCTCGGCGTGCGCGAGAGGGTCGCCGCCCTCGCGGGAGTGGCCGCGGGCCAGTTCCGTGCCGTCGGCCGCGACCACCACCGCGCCCACGCTGAACGCCGTGTCCGACGGCGGGCAGAGGTCCGCCAGTTCGCAGGCGAGGGCCAGCCAGTGGTGGTCGGCGGCGGTGGCGAGGGGGCCGCTGCCCGGGGCGGTGGGTTCGTAGCGCATGAGGACGACGTCCTCGATCCGCCGCGTCTCCAGCAGCCGGAGCCGGCCGCCCTGGTAGCCGCCGGGCCCGAAGAGGCGGGGGGCCTTCGGGTCGCCCACGAAGAGCGGGGCGAGGACCAGTTGGAGTTCGTCGGCCAGGCCCTGGGTGAGGAGCTGGGTGTGGATCAGGCCGCCGCCCTCGACCATGAGCCGTCGCACACCCCGTACGTCGTGCAGGTGGGTGAGGAGCCGACGCCAGTCGAGGTCGGTGCCGAGGGGGACCACGTCGGTGGCGAGACCGAGGGTCCGGGCACGCTCGGCGCCCTGGTCGGTCGTGTAGAGGACCTTCTCGCCGCCCGTGTGCCAGAACCGCGCCTCGGGGTCGAGGTCGCCGGTGCCGCTGACGGTGACCTTGAGGGGGTATTCGGGCCGGCCGGCAGCTGTGCGGGCGGCCCGCCGCTCTTCCGAGTTGACCAGCAGGCGCGGGTTGTCGGCGCGGATGGTGCCGGCGCCGACCAGGATCGCGTCGACGGACGCCCGGACCTCGTCGACCCGGTCGAAGTCGGCCGGGCCGGACAGCAGCAGGCGTTCGGGCCCGGTGTCGTCCAGGTAGCCGTCGAGGGAGACGGCGGCGGACAGCAGGACGTACGGGTGAGGCATCGACGCTCCCCGGTCGGGTGGGACGGCGGACCGGCGGGGCCTAGGGCCTGCCGGGTCTTGGTTCAAGTTTGAAACAAACCTACACTGGCGGCATGACGACTCGCTGGCTCACCCCCGAGGAGCAACGCGCCTGGCGCGCCTACATCGCCTCCTCGCTGCTCCTGGAGGACGCGATCGACCGGCAGCTCCAGCAGGACGCCGGCATGCCGCACCTTTACTACTCCATCCTGTCCGTCCTGTCGGAGTCCCCCGAACAGCGCCTGCGCATGACCGATCTCGCCGAGCGGCTGAAGATCACGCGCAGCCGCCTGACGTACGCGGTGACACGGCTGGAGAAGGACGGCATGCTGCGGCGCGAGGCCTGCCGGTACGACAAGCGGGGCAGCATCGCCGCACTGACCGAGGCGGGGTTCGCCGTACTGGAGCGCGCGGCGCCCGGGCATGTCGAGACCGTGCGGAGCTTCGTGTTCGACCGGCTCAGCGAGGAGCAGGTGGCGCAGCTGGAGGAGATCTCCGCGGCGATCGCGCAGGGGCTCCAGGAGGACGGGACACGGCCGACGTCGGACGACGTGCCGTGGCGGCGGAGGTCCTCCACGGCCTGCTCATGAGGTCCTCCGCGGCCTGTTCGTGGGTCCTCCACGACCCGTTCGTGAGGCCACCCGCGGCCCTCTGAGGCGCTTCAGTGAGGCACGTCACAAGAAACCGAACCTCGTTGCTTCAAATTTAAAGCAAGGGTAGTGTTCCGAACCGTGGATCTGCTTCAAATCTGAAGCAGACGGCTGTGCAGCCGAACAGGAACGGAACCCGGAGGCCCCGCATGCCCGACACCCCCGCCGCCCTCGCCACCCCGCGCTCCCGCGTCCGGGTACCGCTTCGCTTCCACGACGGCTACCAGGTCGACGCCGAGCTCGTCACCTTCCACGGACTGGCCGACCAGCAGGAACACGTGGCCGTCGTCCTGGGCGAGCCGGGCCCGGTCCCGCTGGTGCGGCTGCACTCCGAGTGCCTGACCGGGGACGTGTTCGGCTCGGCCCGCTGCGACTGCGGTCCGCAGCTGCGCGAGGCGGTCGAGCGCATAGCCGACCGCGGCGGCGTGCTCCTCTACCTCCGCCAGGAGGGCCGGGGCATCGGCCTCTACAACAAGCTCGACGCGTACGCCCTCCAGGACGAGGGCCTCGACACGTACGAGGCGAACGCGGCGCTCGGGCTGCCGGAGGACGCCCGCGACTACACGGCGGCGGCCCAGATGCTCCGGGCCCTGGGCATCGAGGAGCTGGACCTGCTCTCCAACAACCCCGACAAGGCGGACCAGTTGCGCACCCTGGGCGTCGACGTGCGCGACCGTGTCCCCACGGGCGTGTTCACCACCGCGCACAACGTCCGCTACCTGCGCGCCAAGGTCCTCCAGACCCAGCACACGCTGCCGCTGGCCGCGCTGACGGAACTCAGCGCCGGCTGAACGGGGTCCGGCCGGGCCGGGCTGAACCGGGGCTGCTTGCCCCTCGGCTCATCGGGTACAGCCTTTGAAAGAGGGTGATCTCCGCAGTACCCGAAGCTTATGGAAAGTGACGTTTCGTGACCGATCTCGGCGCCCCCGGCGCCCCCCGGGCGAGGGGACCGGGCGACGGCCCGGAAGCCGTCGCGTCACAGGTCGCCGATGCCGTGGACAGTCTGACGGCCCTGTGGTCGGTCGCCGCCCAGGAGGCGTCCCTGCGCCTGTCCCCGCACCAGCTGCGGGCGCTGCGCACCGTGGAGGCGGCGGCCGGCCTGAACGTCACGGCCCTGGCGGACGAGCTGGACATCGGCCTGCCCACGGCCAGCCGGCTCTGCGACCGGCTCGCGGCGGCCGGCCTGCTGGAACGGGCCCCGCACCCGGGCACCCGCCGAGAGGTACAGCTGTGGCTCACCGCGCACGGCCGGCACGTCCTGAAGGATGTCGCAGAACGCCGGACCGAGGCCCTGGCCACCGCGCTGGCGGCGATGGAACCGGCGGAACGGGTGGCGCTGAGCCGGGGGTTGCTGGGATTCCTGGCGGCACGGGACGCGGTCGTGCCGCACCCTGACGGCCCTGACGGAACGGAGTGAGTCAGGCCCCCGAGCCGTGCGAGCCGTGCCGGCCACCGGTATCAGCACCGGCACCGGCACCCAGTACGGCCACACACGTGTCGTCCCGCACCGGCAGGGCCGCGCTCCCGGCGTCCCGCAGCACCGCCACGGCCACCACCGCCGGGTCGCAGCCGAGGAGCACACCGTCGTCGGGCGGCGTCCAGCGACCGGGCAGACCGTCGCTGTGCAGGACGAGCAGGCTGTCCTCCTGCCACGGAACGCGCTGCACGGGCACGGACGCCGGGGCCTGCGCACCCACGATGCCGGGGTGGGACAGCAGCGGCTTCCAGGTACCGTCGGTGCGCAGCCGGCCCCCGACGTTGCCGACTCCGGCGAAGCTCAACTGCCCGGATGAGAGGTCGAGTTGGGCCACGGCGACGGCCGCGCCCCGGGTGGGCCGCAGGGTCCTGCCCAGGTTCCGCAGGATCTCGGCGGGCGGCAGGTGGGCCAGCCCGCGCAGTTCGGCCACGGCGGCGCCGGACGCCTCGGCGGCCTTGGGCCCGTGGCCGAGCCCGTCGGCGAGCAGGAGGGTCACGCGGTCGCCGTCGTAGACCCGGCTCCACGCGTCGCCGGAGTGCTCGGCCCGGCCGAGGGGGACGTTGACCCCGCCCACGCGCGGGCCGGGCAGGGGCTGCGACCTCTGCGATCCCTTGGCAGCCCGCTCGTGGCCGATGCGGGCCATGGCCACCGTGCCCCGCCCGGGGGCGCTGTGCAGGTCGAAGTCGTTCGCTATGCGCCGGCACGTGCCGAGGCCGGCGCCGAGGGAGGACGCGGTGGTGTAGCCGTCGCGCATCGCCGCCGCGATGTCCGGGATGCCGGGGCCGTGGTCGAGCGAGACGAGCTGAACGGACGTCTCCTGGGCGCCGTCCCGGCCGCGCTCGACGAGGTTGATGACGACGCGCCCGCCGTCGGCGTGCCGCAGCAGGTTGGTCGCCAGCTCCGTCGCCACCAGCGCGGCGGTCGCGGTGCGGGGCGCGGGAAGCCCGGCGCGGGCGCTGGCCTCCTCGGCCGCCACCCGGACGTCCCGCACCCGCGTCGAGTCGTCCACCGGCACGTCCCACACCCTGCTCATCAGGGCCCCGGCCGGGACGGGGGTACGGCGGTGGCCCAGGCGGTGACGGTGACGGTGGTCCCCTCGCCGGGCCGGCTGTCCACCTCGAACTCGTGGACCAGCCGCTTGGCCCCGCTCATGCCGAGACCGAGCCCGCCGCCGCTGGTGTAGCCGTCGGTCATCGCCTGGTCGAGGTCTCGGATGCCGGGCCCGGTGTCGACGAAGGCCAGCCGCAGCCCGCTCGACGCCGCGAGGCCCAGCGGAGTGATCTCCACATGGCCGCCCCCGCCGTGGACGAGGGTGTTGCGGGCCAGTTCGCTGGCCGCCGTGACGAGCTTGGTCTGCTGCACCAGCCCGAAACCGAGCTCGGCGGCGGCCTGCCGTACCTGCTGCCGCACCCAGGCCAGATCGGCATCCGAGCCGATCGGCAGGCTCGTCGGCGCGGCATGGCGGGAGGCCTGCATCAGGGACTCCCCTCACTGTGAGGCTCACCGGCGGCGAGCAGCTCCATCGCGCGTTCGACGTCCAGGGCCGTACGCAGCCCCGGCAGGGTGAGCCCCAGTTCGACCAGGGTGATCGCCACCGCCGGGCGCATCCCGGCCAGCACCGTACGGGCGGCCAGCAGTCCGGCTCCGGCGGCGATCTCGGCGAGGACCCGCCCCAGGAACGAGTCGACCATGTCGACGCCCGAGATGTCGATGACCACCCCGGTCACCCGCGAGTGCGCGATCCGGCCCGTGATGTCCTGCTGGAGCTGCTCGGCCATCCCGTCGTGCAGCTCTCCCTGGAGGGTGACCAGCAGGGTGTCGCCCAGCTGGAGGACCGGCACCGTGAAGGCGTGTCCCCCCGCGGGTCCGGGCACCGCCGGCCCGAACCCGCTCACCGCACGCCCGTGTCTGCCGCCGGGCCGGCCGACCGCAGCGGCGCGATCTCGACGCCCTGCCGGCTGAGCGCGTAGGCCAGCGCGTCCTCCAGGCTCGAGCGCGTGAGCACCGTGCCGAGGTCGATGCCCAGGTGGACGATGGTCTGCGCGATCGCGGGCCGGATCCCGGAGACGATGCACTCGGCGCCCATCAGCCGGGCCGCCGCCACCGTCTTCATCAGATGCTGGGCGACCAGCGAGTCGACCGTGGGCACGCCGGTGATGTCGAGGATGGCGAACCGGGCGCGCTCGGCGACGATCGCGTCCAGCAGACTCTCCATGACCACCTGGCTGCGCGCGCTGTCCAGCGTGCCGATCAGGGGCACGGCGACGGTGCTCTCCCAGAGTTTGATCACCGGGGTGGCCACTTCGAGCAGCTGCTCGCGCTGCCGTGCGATCAGTTCCTCGCCCGCGCTGACCATCGTCTCCATCACGACCAGGCGCAGCGTGCCCATGATCACGGTCAGGGCCAGCACGGCGTCCTGGGCCTCGGGGGCGTACGGGTCCGGGAACTCGGCGCGCAGCAGCTCGGTCACCGGCTCGCGCAGGGCGGCCACCTCGTCGGCGACCCCGTCCGGGTCGATGCCCGTGCGGGCGCGGGAGGCCGCCATCCGGCCCAACTGGTCGCGCACCGGCTCGAATCCGGGCGCCCGGATGTCCTCCATCCGCCCGGAGGCCGCCACCGCCGCCAGCGCGGCGGCCACGGACCTGCCCGCCTCCACGGCCTCGTCCCGTGAGACGGTGAAAACCGTGCGGAACAGGGCGGCGTCCGCCCATCGTTGGGCGACCTGCTCCCGGCGCCGTTCGAGGAAGGCACTCACCTGGTAATGGGCCGGCTCCTGTTCCGCGTTCCGTTCCGACTCCGACACTTGCATCGCTCCCTTGCACGGGCCGGACCGAGGCCCAGCCACGGCGCCTCAGCCGTTACTTGCCGTATGACAAACATTAGTGCCGACGCGGGGCAACACCAAACAACCGCCCACCGTCGCCCCCCGACCTGCACCTTCCCCGTGCCTCAGCGCCCACGCCAGTCCAGACACACCACCAGGGCGTCGTCGTCGGCGACGGGCCTGCCGCGATGACCCTTCAGTTCGCGCAGGACGGCCCGGGGCACATCGGGGGCCGGGAGCAGCCGGGTCGACTGGATCGCCCGCGCCAGGGCGGCGTCGCCGTACGCCTCTCCGCCCGGGGATGCGACGTCGTACACCCCGTCGCTGACGAAGACGAGCCGGTCGCCTGGCTCGGCCCGGAACTCCTGGGCCACGTAGTCGGTCTCCTCGAACATGCCGAGCGGCAACTGGGCGTCGAAGTCCACCCGCTCCACCGCGCCCCGGCGCAGCCGCAGCAGTCGCGGGGACCCGGCGTCCACCGCCCGGACCCGCCCGGTGGCCAGGTCGAAGTCGAGCATGAGCACGGACAGGTAGCAGCGGCCCCGGTAGTGCGCGTACACCGCCTGGTCGGCCAGGGCGGCCTGGTCGGCGAGGGGGAGACCGGCCCGGCGCGCGTTGCGCAGGGCGTTGATCGCCAGGTTCGTCAGCAGGGAGGCCTCGATGCCCTCGCCCATGCCGTTGGTGACGTAGAGGCTGAGCCGGTCGGCCGTGGCGGACCAGTCGAAGTTGTCGCCGAAGATCGCGTACGCCGGTTCCAGCTGCGCGCCGAGCTCGTACTCGGGGCGGGAGCAGGAGCGGCCGGGCAGCAGCTGCCACTGCATCTCGGCGGCCAGGGTGAGGCGGTCCCGGCGGCGTGCCTGGAGGTACAGGTCGGTGTCCCGCTCGGCCACGACGACCTCGTGCCCCAGCACCTCGGCGATCTCGGCCAGTTCGGCCAGGCAGCCGTCGGCGTGCTCGCCGCCCGGCAGGACGACGGTCAGCACACCGAGCCGGTCGCCGCGCACGGTGACGGGCAGATGCGCACGCACCCTCTCCGCCGGGTCACCCGGGAGTGCCTCCACGCAGGGCTCCTGCGCCCCGAAGGCCCGGCCCGCCGGGCTGTTGTGCACGGACACCGGCTGCAGGGTGTGCGGCAGCACGGACACCGGCTGAAGCACCGTCAGTCCGTAGTCGGCCAGGAAAAGCTCGACGGAGTCCGCCGCGTACTGATCGGTCAGTACGCGACGGACCGCGTCCAGCAGCTGATGGGGTGCCGCCGTGCGCAGGGCGCGCTCGGCGGCCACGAATCTGTTCACGATCGTCGTCACGAGGGTCGACACACCAATCCTTGGTCTGAATACGGTCCCGCAGGCGCGGCGGGCGGCTCTGCCCCCGACCGGGGTCACCGTCGGCTCCCCGCGCGCCTAGTACGCTGACGGCCATCCCGGTGCCTGCGAGAGTGTGACTGTGACTTCCCTCCGACCCCGCCCTGAGCCAGCAGAGGTCGCACGTGTGACCTCCACGGCCGCGGAGTTGCTGGAAGTCCTCTGGGGCCGGGCCTCGACGGCACCCGCCTCCGCCTCCCAGTTGCGCGTGCTGCTCATCCTCGAACACCACGAGGGCATCAACCTGCGCACGCTCGCCGACTCCCTGGCCTCCACCCCGCCGTCGACGAGCCGGCTGTGCGACCGGCTCCAGGCGACCGGGTTCGTGGAGCGCGTGGTGAGTCCGGTGGACCGGCGCGAGGTACGCCTGCGGCTCAGCAGCCGGGGCCGTACGTTCCTCGCCGATCTGCGGGTACGACGGGAGCAGGCGCTGCGCACGGTGCTCGACCAGATGCCCGCGGCCAAGCGGGTCGCGCTGCTGCAGGGTCTCGAGGCGTTCTGCGACGTGGCGGCGGCCCGGATACACGATGCCTCCGACAACGCCGACGCATCCGACGACTCCCACGCGCCCGGCACCCGGACTGCCTGAACTCCTCCCCGCCACGCCGCCCCACCCTCCTGTCCCGTGCCGTCACAGACTTGTGCGGGTACCCCGACACCGCCCCGACCTGCGCCGACTGTGGGCTACATCTCGATGGGGCATATGCGGGGCATGAGCCGGGCGACTGCGGGTAGCGGCGCTAGAGGTGGCCTGTCGGGGATGGGAGCGGGCCGGGACTACGAGGGAGGGACCGTGACGGCGACCACGCGCATCGGCACGACGACGGATTCCGGCATCGAGACCAGTGAGGTGCTGCCCCGGATCGCCGAGCCGCAGAAGCTCGCCCCGCAGGACGCGCGCGGGCTGACCGGACAGTTCCTGGAGCGGCTCGCCGTACTGGAGGAGGGCACGCCCGAATACCAGTACGCGCGCAACACGCTCATCGAGATGAACACGTCGCTCGTGCGGTTCGCGGCCCGCCGGTTCCGCGGCAGCGGCCAGGCGATGGAGGACGTCGTCCAGGTCGGCATCATCGGGCTGATCAAGGCGATCGACCGCTTCGAGGTCTCCCGCGAGGTGCAGTTCACCAGCTTCGCGGTGCCCTACATCGTGGGCGAGATCAAGCGGTTCTTCCGCGACACGTCCTGGGCCGTGCACGTGCCGCGCCGGCTGCAGGAGGCCCGTACGGAACTCGCCAAGGCCACCGAGGAACTGGCCTCCCGCCTCGGCCGCGCGCCCCGCGTCGCCGAACTCGCGGCCCTGATGAACATCACCGAGGAGCAGGTCGTCGAGGCCCAAGTCGCTTCGAACGGCTACCTTTCCTCGTCCCTCGACGCGACGGTCGGCGGCGACGCGGACGAAAGCGACGCGACGCTCTCGGAGTTCATCGGCGAGGAGGACCCGGCCCTCGAACTGGTCGAGGACTTCCACGCCCTCGCTCCCCTGCTCGCCGAACTCGACGAACGCCAGCGCCTCATCCTCCACCTGCGCTTCGTCGAAGAACTCACCCAGGCCGACATCGGCGCCCGCCTCGGCATCTCCCAGATGCACGTCTCCCGCCTCATCTCCCGGACGGTGGCACGGTTGCGGGCGGGGATGCTGACCACGGGCTGAGCTGCCCCGGAATCCACCTGAGCCCCGGTCCGGATGCTGTCCGGACCGGGGCTCTTCGGCGCTCCTGCCCCGAACCGCCGCATACGCCAACGCCCCGCTCCTGGGAGGCCCCTCGGGGCTGCCCTGCGTCGAGATGCGGCCTGGGATGCACCAGCGCACGCTGGAGACACGGGCACCTTGGAGGTGGTTGAGGATGCGACGAGCGCACGCGATCGCTGCGGCTGTTCTTCTTTCCGCAGGTCTTGCCGGAGGTCCCGCTGCCGCAGCGCCGCAGATCGTCCCGGAACGCTCGGACCGCCCCGAACGCGTCGTAGCCCAGGGACCGGACGACATCTGCGACTACACGAATCGCCGGCCCACCCTCCAACAGGGCTCATCCGGAGCGGTTGTCCAGCAAGCCCAGTGCTATCTCAATGAGGCTGTAGGCGCCGAGCTGGACGTGGACGGAGACTTCGGCGGGCAGACGCGAAGCGCGGTGACGTCCTTCCAGCAATGCGCCGAGATCGTCGTCGACGGACGTGTCGGAGCGCAGACCTGGTCCTTCCTCTCCTTCTGGGCCAACAACCCGGGCCGCCCCTTCTGCTGACGCCCTACGTGGTGGTCGGCCCAGCCTCACCCGGTGTGGACAGACGCATGCCACGGGACTCGGCGGCAGGCAAGGCATCGGTCAGACACTCGGCAAGCCGGAGACCGGCGTAGCGGACCTCGGTGTACGGCGACATCGGATCGTCCAGCACGGTGCGGGCGAGACCGAGGACATCGACACCGGTGGCGAGCTGGGCCGCCTCCAGGTCGTCGGCAAGACGGGACAGACGGCTGCCGCCATCGTCGGTCACCAGGTAGCAGGGCTTGCCCTCGGGGGACGTCCAGGGGAGAAGCCGGGGTGTGACGTGCTCCATCAGGCGGCCACCTCCTGCGTGCCGATCAGGTGCCGGTCGAGGCGGCGGCACTGCCGGAGGTCGACTTGCCGGTCGCGGGCGGCGAGATACCCGGGGGTACGGCGGGGTGCCGTACGACGACGAAGCGCAGACACAGGCAGGTGCGGTGGCGGGGACGGCGCCGTTTGCCCGTGCCCGGGCAGAAGAGAAGGCGCAGCCATTCGAGATGCGGCGGATAAGGTCGTGCATGTCGACGCTCCTAGTTCAGCGTTGGCCGTCGAGCAGGGCACTACCGCTCTACGTTGGGCGTATGAGCGATACAAAAGAGCCGCCGGAAGAATCGAAGGCCACCCTGGATCCGATGAGCGCGAGACCGCTCTACGTGCAGCTGGCCGACGTCATCGCCGGGAAGATCGCGTCCGGCGAACTGGCGCCGGACAGGCCCAGCCCCTCGGAGAACCACCTCGCCGACAAGTACGGCGTGGCCCGGCTCACCGCACGTCGCGCCGCCCAGGAACTGCGCGAGCGCGGGCTCATCGTCACCGTGCGCGGCAAGGGATCCTTCGTCGCCGAACAGCCACCCGGCCACTCACGCGAGCCGGGTGAACCGAACACCTGAAGGGCCGGTGGACCCGTACTGGGCATCCCGGGCCGACTGGCTCGACGTCCCTCGGCGGTCGTCGCCCAAGGCCGCGACGACGCCGAGGCTCTGCGCCTCACTCAGCCGAGTCCTGACCGCTGCGCCCAGGGCGTTCACTCCGGGCGCGCCCTCAGCCTGATTGCGCACAATCAGGCAGCAGGCAGACGTGTCCGCAATCCGCTGCAATGCTTGAGCGTCAGCGCGCCCTGGCGCGCATGCTGAACTCCCCACCAGCGGACACGGAGGGCGAGATGACGCTCAGGTTCCTCGGCACGACCAGCGACGACGGCGACTGCCCCACCCTGTACGAGATCCCGGAGACGGACGAGATCCTCGTGCAAGGAGACCGAGAGACTGACCCGCAGCATCTCGTACGGCTACGGGACGTCACACCGTCCGAGACGTTCGTCCGCGTCCCCCGCAGCCTCCTGACCCGATACACGCCCCGCAGCACTGCGCCCGAGCTCCAGCCGTTCGCCTCGATCTCACACATGTTCCGCGAGTTCCGGCACACCGCGTTCCGGCTGGAGACCCGCCGTGGCTACGCCTCCGACCGCCAGTCCCCGCTCTGGCCGAAGTGGCTCGCAGGTGAAGACGTCGCCGCCGAGCCGGCCAACGCCTGGCGGCAGAACGTTCGCGCCCAGGTCAGTCAGGGCAAGCGGTTCGAGCGGGTCCGTCTGGTCGACAAGCCCCTCACTCAGGGGCAGCAGTTTCTACTGGCCCGAGCCCCGAGCAACATCGAAGCCGGCGAGGACATCCGCCACCTCCCGCGCAGCGAAGCCCACACCCTGCGGCTCCCGGACCACGACTTCTGGCTGTTCGACTCCAAGATCGTGGCCCGGTTCGCATTCGACGATGACGACACCACTCTCGGTGTGTACGTCACCGAGGACCCCGCCGAGGTGCTGGCCGCCTGCCAGTCCCGGGACGCCGCCTGGCATCACGCGGTACCTGCGGCCGAGTTCGCGAAACGGGTAGCTTCGACTGCGTGACCACCGACTTCCAGACCGCGCGCGAGGCCCTCGGCGCGCGGCTGCGGGAGCTGCGCACCGAGGCCGGTCTGGAAGGCAAGGACATCGCCGGCAAGGCGGGCTGGCAGACATCGAAGGTCTCCCGGCTGCAGAACGGCAAGCAGACCCCGACCCGTGCCGATCTGACCGCCTGGGCGCACGCGGTCGGCCGCTTGGACGCCGAGCCCGAACTGCACGGCCTGCTCGCCGGTCTGGACATGAAGCAGCGGCACCGTTCGTGGCGCCGGCAACTCGCGGGCGGGCACCGCGGCCGACAGGAAATCGCCGTCCGGCAGACCGAGAACACGACGCTGATCCGGGGCCTTGAGGTCTCCCGCATCCCTGGCCTGTTCCAGACACCCGAGTACGCGCGGGTCATCTTCGACAGCAACGCAGAGTTCCGCGGCATCCCGCCCACCACCGAGGCGGCCGTCGAGACGCGCATGCGCCGTCAGGAAGCGCTGTACGACCCCGAGAAGACGTTCCGCTTCCTCGTCTGCGAAGCGGCCCTCTACCACCGATCGTGCCCTGCCGACGTGATGGCCGAGCAACTCGACCGGTTGTACAACCTCGTCGGCCAACGCCGCATCGAGCCCGGCATCCTGCCCTTCGGCACCCAGCTGCGCCGCACCGCACCGCACGCGTTCTGGATCTACGACCGGAGACTCGTCATCGTCGAGACCATCAGCGAGGAACTGTGGCTGACCGGTGACGACGACGTACAGCTGTACGAACGCGCCTGGGACTGGCTTGCCGAGGCCGCCGAGTACGGGGCGCCGGCTCGACGCCTGATCGGCCGCGCGAGGGCCTCTCTCGACCTCACCTGAGCAACCAGGCACAAGCCTCCTGCCTGTGTGCGCAACCGCGCGCAATCGCCACCCGGAGGCGCAATCGACCCACGTAGCGTCCCCGCCATGGCCCTACCGAAGTACACCGAGCGGTACCTGGCGGGGGACTCGTGGCTTGCCGGCTGCTCCCAGCACCCCGCCCTCGTGCGTGAGGCCTGGAGCCTTGAGGCGCTGGCGCCGATCCGGTCCGGAAGTGCGTGGCTGGCGGCCGAGGCCCCGCTCGTCGCGAGTATGCAGGCGCACCGTCTCATCCGCGAGGAGCTCCGCGGACCGATCCTCGCCGATCCGGACTTGGACACGGCCTGGTGGCTCGTGCCGCTCGACGCCGTAGAGGAGTTGGCCGACCTGCGGGCCGTAGCCGTACAACCGATCGGCCGGCCGCTGCACTGCCCGCCAACGGGCTGGCCGGCCTGCGGCCGCTTGTGGCTCACCCGCCCGGACGGGTCGGGCCAACTCACTGCCCCTGCGGTACTCGCCGCCGCATTCGGTCCTGGCGGGTTCCGACGCCCCGCGGAGGCAACGGCATGACGATCACCGAGTCCGAGTCCCTGATGCCGGACGCCGTCGACGCCGAGTTCCCGCGGCTCGGCCGGCAGTTGGTGCGCACGGCGAAGTCACCCCTCGCCCGGGCCGCCGTCCGGGCGCTCGTCCCTCCGAGCGATCCTGCGGCTCGCGGACAACGACACCATCGCCGTCGGAACCCGGCTGTGAAGTTCCGGCGCGTCCTTACGCTGCACGGTCGTTGAGACACCAGCAGCACCCAGCGATCGGAGACCTATGGCAGGCATTGAGTTCGAAGCGAAGGCCCTCGACATCGACCCCGCGAAGATCGCACGGCTCATCGCAGACGTGGGCGGTACTTGCACGGCTGGGGCCCGCCTCATGCGGCGGTACGTGTACGACACCATCCCGGCCGTTCCCGGCCGATGGGTGCGGCTGCGCGACACGGGGACCGAAGTCACCCTGTGCGTGAAGCACATCACCACGGACGCCGTCGACGGGACCCACGAGTCCGAGGTGACCGTCGACAGCTTCGAGGAAGCCGCCGCGCTGCTGCGGCTCACCGGCCTGACACCACGCGGCTACCAAGAGAACCGACGCACCTCGTACGCCCTCGGCGCCGCACGCCTGGAGGTCGACGAGTGGCCGCGTATCCCGCCGTACCTGGAGATCGAGGCCGACGACGAAGCACACGTGTGGACGGCTGCCGCCGAGCTCGGCATCGCCCAAGACCGGCTCACGTCGATCAACACCACGAAGGTCTACCGCCTCTACGGCATCGACCTGGACCTCATCGCCGACCTGCGCTTCGAGTAGGCCGGCGCCTGCTACTCCGGCCGGGGCACGGCGCCCCGGCCCGCCCGCAGAGGGGGCACCATGCACGACCTGAGCGACGTGCCGGTGGAAGTGAAACCGGACCGCACCCTGCGCGTGAAGATCATCGACGCGTGCGGCCTCGCCTGCTCGTTCTGCCACAACGAGGGAACACCCGTCGCCGCACCCGGCAACACCGGGCGGGTCTCCATCTACCTCCGCACCAACGGCGCCGACTTCCTGCCCGGCCGGATCGCCGCCGATGCCGACTTCGCCCTGGCCCTCGCCGCCGTCCGCGGCAGCCTGCCGACGAACGAAGTGCATTTCACGGGCGGTGAGCCGACCCTGCACCCCGACCTGCCCGGCCTGATCACCATCGCCCGGCGCCTCGGACTCACGGTCGGACTCACCTCGAACGGCGAGAACGGCGCCGCGGTCCTGCCCGCCGCCGCGGCAGCCGGCCTCGACCGCATCAACCTGTCCGTGTTCGGCACCACCCCGGCCGAGCTCGCCGCCGTACAGGCCCCGCGTCTCGCCTCGTCGAAGCTCGCCGAACGCAAGCTGGCCGCCCTCGACGCGACGATCGAGACCGCCGCCGCGCACGGCATCAAGGTCTCGGCCAACATCGTGATCCCCGACCGTGGCCACGTCGACCGCGTGCTACGCATCATCGAGCGACACGGCCGCTCCGTCGTGGTCCGGATGCTCGTGTCGCTGGAAGACGGGGGTGCCTCACTGGCCGCCATGCAGGATGTCGTCGGCCACCTGGGCGCCGTGCCGGTCCGCCGCATCATCACGGCAGGGGCGTCCGACCAGCGGGTGCGGTACCGCCTGCCGGACGGGCGCACGCTGTACGCGAAGAGCATCCGGCCCGTACGCCTGCCCGAGACGTGCGCCGACTGCCGGTTCAACAACCCGGACGACTGCCAGGAGGGGTATTACGGGGTCCGGTTGTACCGCGCTGCGGACGGCCCGTTCATGGTCGGTGTGTGCATCCAGCGCATGGACCTGTGCCTGTCGCTCGGCGAGTTCGTGATGAGCCGGCGCTGCCACGAGGTAGCGGCCTTCCGCGACGACGAGGCGGCACGGCTGACCCGACTGCACGCCACGACGGCTGCACAGTCAAACGGACAGGACCCCAGCCCAGTTGATGCCTGAGCTGGGGTCCTTCAGGTAGGCCCTGTGGGACTCGAACCCACAACCAATGGATTAAAAGTCCACTGCTCTGCCAATTGAGCTAAGGGCCCGGGTGATGTTGCCCCCACGAGCATAGCCGGACGACGGCGAGTCTCCGATCGGGTATCGGATCGTGCCGGTCACCCACCACCGTACGGGACGGACAGCAGAGCGCCGTGGTCCGCCCGTCGGGGCGGGGACCACGGCGCTCCACACGGCTAGGCGTCAGCCGTTGCGCTTCCAGCGCGGCTTGTCCTCGCGGCGGCCGAAGGAGCCGCCGCCGCGGTGGTCGTCACGACGGCCGTTCGGGCGGTCGTGGCCGCCGGCGCGGTAGCCCGGACGGTCGTCCCGGCGGTCACGGTTGAAGGGACGGTCGCTGCCGCGGTGCCCACCGCGCTCGTCGCGGCGGAAGCCGCCACGGTCCCGGTCGCGGTCGCGGTTGAAGCCGCCGCCACGCTCGTCACGCCGCTCGAACGAACGACCGCCACGGTCGCCACCGCGGTCACGGTCGAAGGAACGCCCGCCGCGGTCGTCACGCCGGAAGCCACCACGCTCGCCCCGGTCGGCACGGTCGTCCCGACGGAAGCCACGGTCACGGTCGAAGGAACGGCCGCCACGGTCGCCACCGCGGTCACCACCGCGGTCACGGTCGCGGTCACGGTTGAAACCGCCGCCACGCTCGTCACGCCGCTCGAAGGAACGGCCGCCACGGTCGCCGCCACGGTCACGGTCGAAGGAACGCCCGCCACGGTCGCCACCGCGGTCGCCGCCACGGTCACGGTCGGCGTACCGGTCCCGCCCGTAGCCGCCGCCACGCTCCTCGCGCCGCTCCCGACGCTCGTACGACGGGGTGGACGCGGACGACTCGGCGCGCTCCTCGCGCTCGACGTCCTTCGCGGTCGGCTGCTCCGGCACCGACACCTCGGCGACGGCGGCGACATCCCCGGACTCGCCGGCCACCACCGCGGCAGGCTCCTCGCCACGCTCACGCGCGACCCGCGCGAGCAGCCGGTCGGACTCCTCACGCAGCTCGTTCGCACGCCGCTGCGCCCGCTCCAGCTCCTTGGTGAGCTGGGCGACCTCACGCTCGGCCTGCTGCGCGGAGTTGCCCACGGACTCGGCCTGGACCTCGGTCATCGACCGGGCGCCGGTGATCTCGGCGACCTCCGGGTCGAAGGCCGCGCCGCCCTGGATGATGTGACGCCCGGCGTCGACGCCGGCGTCCTCCATCAGGCGGAAGATCTGACGCCGCTGGTGCGGCAGCGAGAGGGAGACGACGGTGCCGGTGCGGCCGGCACGCGCCGTACGGCCCGCGCGGTGCAGGTAGTCCTTGTGGTCCCCGGCCGGGTCCACGTTCAGCACCAGGTCGATGCCGTCGACGTGGATGCCACGCGCGGCGACGTCGGTGGCGACGAGGACGTTGACGTAGCCGTCCTTGAAGTCGGCCAGCGTCCGCGTCCGCGCGCCCTGGGTCATGCCGCCGTGCAGCGCGTCGGCCTTCGCACCGGCGTCGCGCAGCTGCTCGGCGACGCGGTCGGCGCCCAGCTGGGTGCGGACGAAGATGATCGTGCGGCCCTTGCGGGAGGCGATGGCCGCGGTGACCGGCGCCTTGTCCTTGGGCTTCACGATGAGGATGTGGTGCGACATCGTCGTGACGGCGCCCTGGGCGGCGTCGACCTCGTGGCTGACCGGGTTGTTCAGGTACCGGTCGACGAGGGTCTTGATCTCGTTCTCCATGGTCGCGGAGAACAGCATCCGCTGGCCGCCCGCCGGGACCTGGTCCAGCAGCTCGGTGACCTCGGGCATGAAGCCCAGGTCGGACATCTGGTCGGCCTCGTCGAGAACGGCGATCTGCACGTTCTCCAGCGAGCAGGCGCCGCGGTTGATGATGTCGCGCAGCCGGCCCGGGGTGGCGACCAGGATGTCGACGCCCCGCTCCAGGGCGTAGATCTGGTTGCCCATGGACGTACCGCCGCAGACGACCTTCATCTTCAGGCCCATGACGTCGCCGTAGGGCTGGAGCGCGTCGGCGACCTGCATGGCGAGCTCACGCGTCGGCGTGAGGATGACGGCACGCGGCTTGTGCTTCTCGGTGCGGCCGCCGGCGAGCGTCGCCAGGGTCGGCAGACCGAAGGAGAGGGTCTTGCCGGAGCCGGTGCGGCCACGGCCGAGGATGTCCTTGCCGGCCAGGGCGTCCGGAATGGTCGCGGCCTGGATGGGGAAGGGGGTGGTCACGCCGTTCTGTGCGAGCTTGCGCACGACGCCCTCGGGCAGGCCGAGGTCGGCGAAGGTCACTTCGGGGGTGGTGTCGGCTGCCTCGTTCTCGGGCACGACGACGTGATCAGTACTGGCGATGGACATGCGAATGCGAAACCTTCCGGAGTCTCGATCGGCACGCGCCCGTCAACTCCGTGATTCGCGATTCGCAATACGACCGCCTCAATGCGGTCCACCACGGCAAGGGAGAGTACGCGCCACACGGCGCGCTCTGCAGTGGCGCCGGGCAAGAATGGGATCAAACGATCTGCCACCATACGCACTCCGGGCCCCGCAAGGCAAACCGGACTCCGCAGGAGACAGCAGGGACGCTCTCTGAAGGCCAGCGGCCCGGAGAACCTCCCGTCGGCTTTCAACCGACCACCCCCAGAGTATGTTCCCACCGCGACGAGGCTCACAGCGGGGGGCTACGCCGGTGCCCCCGCCTCCGGAGCCGGCTCCCGCTGCGCCAGTTGCGGCCCCGGCGGCTCGTGCGCCGACGACGACGGCTCGGGCGTCGGCTCCGGTGACGCCGGCGGCTCGGGCGGTGTCGGCGTGGGCTCCGGTTCGGCCGTCCGGGTGGGAGTGGGCGGGGCCGGCGGCTTCGGCGTCGGCTTGGCCGGCTGCCCGGGGTTGCCGCCTCCCGGCACGGGCGCGCTCACCGCGGCGGACGGCGAGGCCTGGGGAGACGCCGACTTCCCGGGCTTGCCGCGCTCGCCCTTCGCGCCCTTCTTCCCCTTGCCGTGCCCGTGCTTGCCGTCGGCCGCGGCCGCACCGACGCCGGAGCCGCCGCCCGGCCCCGCCGGCCCGCCCTCGGGCGCCTCTCCCGCGCGCTGCCCCGCGGAGTGCGACGGCTTGGCACTCCCGCCCGCGCCGTCCTCGCCGACGCTCATGCAGCCGGCGGCAGCGGCGACGGCCACGACCGTGGCGGCCAGGCGGACGGGTACGTACAAGGGGCGCACGGGGCCACCTCCGGGAAGGGTGATGGAGTCAACACCTCCAACTCCCGCCGCCCGCAAGAGGACACGCGCCCCGCGTTCACATCACGCTCAGCCGTAGCCCAGGGCGTGAAGGCGCTCGTCGTCGATGCCGAAGTGGTGCGCGATCTCGTGCACCACGGTGACCTCCGTCTCCGCGACGACGTCCTCCCGCGACTCGCACATCCGCAGGGTCGGGTTCCGGTAGATCGTGATCCGGTCGGGCAGCACACCGGCGTACCACTCCCCCCGGTCGGTCAGCGGAGTCCCCTCGTAGAGCCCGAGCAGCTCGGGATCGTCCGCCGGCGGTTCGTCCTCGACGAACACCGCGACGTTGTCCATCAGTCGCGTCAGCTCCGGCGGGATCCGGTCGAGCGCCTCGGCGACCAGTTCCTCGAACTCCTCGCGCGTCATCTCCAGCACAGGCCCATTGTCGGCCACGACCCGGCCGTACGAGAGCCATCCGGCGTCGCATATCCGCCCCGGGACTTGGGCATACGGGATCAATGGCCCGCGTCCCCGCCGCAGTCCGGAGTGTCCTGAACCCGATCCGCAAGCCTCCGCGCGCCCTGGCCCGCCGCTATCGCTCCCGCCAGGCGCCCACCACGATCGAGCTCGTACGGCAGCCGCACCCATGGGCCCGCACAGTCGGACTCGTCGCCGTCGTCCTCCTCGGCGCCTGGCTGGGGCTGCTGGTGGTGGGCAACGTCCGGGTCCCGGTCGGCCCGATGAACACCACCATGACCCTGCGCCCCTCCTTCACCGGCGGCACCAAGATCAACGTCTCACCGCTGGGCGCCCTGGCGCTGGACAGCCACAACGCCCCCGTCCGCCTGGACGTGAACGTCGACCAGCTCGACCCGGATCGCTCCCAGGCCCTGGTCGACCACCCCGAACGGCTCTCCGGCCTCCAGGACGAGGTCACCGAAGACGTCGGCCGCGGCACCCTCGACCTGGCCGTCCGCTCCGGCGTGGCCGTCGTCGCCGGCGCCACCGCCCTCGGCCTCGCGGTCTACCGCCGCCCCCGCCGCGCCCTGGCCGCCGGCGGCCTCGCCCTCACCCTCCTCGCCGCCTCGGGCGGCACGGCCTACGCCACCTGGCGCCCCGACTCCGTCCTGGAACCCAAGTTCTCCGGCCTGCTCACCTCGGCGCCCTCCCTGGTCGGCAACGCGCGCAGCATCGTCACCGAATTCGACGTCTACCAGAAGGAATTGGCCCGCCTGGTCACCAACGTGACCAAGCTCTACGACGCCACCTCGACGCTCCCGGCCTACGCGCCCGACCCCTCCACCCTCCGGGTCCTGCACGTCTCCGACATCCATCTCAACCCGGCGAGCTGGAAGATCATCGCCTCGCTCGTGGAGCAGTACAAGGTGGACGTGATCGTCGACTCGGGCGACACGATGGACCACGGCACGGCAGCCGAGAACGGCTTCCTGGACCCCATCGAGGACCTCGGGGCCCCCTACGTCTGGGTCCGCGGCAACCACGACTCGATGCTCACCCAGGAGTATCTGGAGGACATGAAGAACGTCCATGTCCTGGACGACGGCCGGGCGAAGACGATCAAGGGCCTGCGTTTCGCGGGCATCGGCGATCCTCAGTACACGCCGGACCGCTCGAAGCAGATCGGCGCCGCCCAGTCCCAGGAACTGGCGGGCGCCCGGCTGGCCACGGCCCTGCGCGATCAGCGCGCGGCCGGCACCCCGGTGGACGTCGCCGTCGCCCACGAACCGGCGGCGGTCCGCGAGGTCGACGGCGAGGTCCCCTTGGCGCTGGCCGGCCATCTCCACCACGACGAGACGGAGGTCATGAAGTACGGCACCCGGCTCCGTATCGAGGGCTCCACCGGCGGCAGCGGTCTGCGCGCCATCGAGGGGAAGCACCCGGACCCCATCGAGGCGTCGATCCTGTACTTCGACCGGGACACCCGCCATCTCCAGGCCTGGGACGAGATCGAGCTGGGCGGCCTCGGCCTCACGACGGCCGAGGTCAGCCGCCACCTGCCGGAGGAGAACCAGCCCGGTGCGGAACCGTCCCCGAGTACCCCTACGGAGGGCACCCCGTCGGCCTCCCCCTAAACCGTTTTGGCGATAGGTCCCGGCATCCCATATGCTTCTCACGTCCCCGACGCGCTGAGAAGCGCGCAGGCGGGCCGATAGCCCTCATCGTCTAGCGGCCTAGGACGCCGCCCTTTCAAGGCGGTAGCACGGGTTCGAATCCCGTTGGGGGCACGCACCACCCTGTGCGACACTGTCGTACGACGCTTGGTCCTGTGGAGCAGTTTGGAGTGCTCGCCACCCTGTCAAGGTGGAGGCCGCGGGTTCAAATCCCGTCAGGACCGCTGAGGTTTCACGTGAAACCTCGTGGCTGGGTAGCTCAGTTGGTACGAGCGTCCGCCTGAAAAGCGGAAGGTCGCCGGTTCGACCCCGGCCCCAGCCACCGCAGCCCGTTCAGGGCATGAGCCCCTCTCCAGCATCGCCGGAGAGGGGCTCAGTCGTGTCGTGGCTCATGTCTTGGTTCACGTCGATGCCACGTCCTGCCGAGGGCCGACCCATGTGGTCAGGGCAGTCAGCAGCGCGGCGTGGTCGTGGTCGTCCGCGGCCCAGGCGATGTAGCCGTCCGGGCGGACCAGCAGCACCGCCGGGGCCTTCGCGCCGACGGCCGGGGTGACGGTGATCGTCCGGTCCTCCCAGCCCGTCACCTCGGGGAACCGGCTGACGAGCACGAAGCGGCAGGCGCGCAGGGCCTCGTACAGCCGCTTCGGGGAGCTGGTGCCGGGGCTCGGGGCGAGTTCGAGGTCGGGAGCGCGGCGGCCGGCGCTGGGGTGGGTGCCGGAGGGGGCCGGGTAGGAGATGGCGATACCCGTCGCCTTGGCCGCCAGGCGGTCGGCCACCGGGGGAATGGCGGCGGCAGCGCGTGAGAGCAGGTTCATGGCGGTGCTCAGTACGGGCGAGTGGATCAGCGCCAGCCGCATCATCCTGCCGCTGTCCCGGATCACTTCCCGCCCGATCGGGTGCCGCTCGGCCTGGTACCCGTCGAGCAGCCCCTCCGGCGCCCACCCGCGCACCACCGTCGCCAGCCGCCAGGCGAGATTGGCGGCGTCCTGCAGGCCGGTGTTCATGCCCTGACCGCCCGCCGGGGAGTGCACATGCGCGGCGTCGCCCGCGAGCAGCACCCGCCCGAGCCGGTACCGCGGCACCTGGCGCTCGTCCGTCTGGAAGCGGGACAGCCAGCGTGGGTCGTGCATGCCGAAGTCGGTCCCGAGGGCCTGGCGGGTGATCGTCCGCACCTCCTCCAGACCGAGAGGCGCCTCGACCGGCAACTGCTTGTCGCGGTCCCAGGCGACCACCCGGTGCCAGCCGTCGCCCAGCGGGGAGACGAAGGCGATCCCCTCCCGTACCGCGTTCGCCACCGGCATGGACTGCGGCACGGTCAGCCGGACATCGGCGAGCATCACCGAGCGCAGCGCGGCCCGGCCGGGGAAGGGGAACCCCAGCGCCCGGCGCACCACGCTGTTCATGCCGTCCGCGCCGACCAGGTAGGCAGCACGCCGTGTCCCCGATGTGCCGTCGGACCGGCGCACGGTCACGCTCACCCCCTCGGAGTCCTGCTCGACCCCGGTGACGTCCGCGCCGGCCACCACCTCGGCGCCGAGCGTCTCGGCACGTTTCGCCAGGACCGCCTCGGTCGCGTACTGAGGGGTCAGCAGCATGTAGGGGAAGCGGCTCGGCAGCCGCTTCAGATCGAGCTGAGCGTCCCCGATCATCTGGAGCTTGCCGATCCGGACACCGCCGGCGACGAGTTCGTCGGCGATGCCCCGGGCGTCCAGCAGTTCGAGCGTCCGGGCATGGACCGCGAAGGCGCGGGTCAGCTGCGACCTCTCGGTGCGGCGCTCGAGCACGGTGACGGAGACGCCCGCCGCGGCGAGGTCTCCGGCGAGCATCAGACCGGTGGGACCGGCACCCACGATCAGGACTTCGGTGGCTTCGGACATGGGACGGGAGGCCCTCCAATCGCGAGCGGCTGCCGTACGGCCTCACCGCCATGCAAGCGCCGCCCGAACGAGAAACGGTCAAACCTCACTCCGCACCCCTGGCGGTGGGACAAAACCGTTCGCCACGGATTTCCCGGGGATGAGATCCTGGGACCCGTATGTCTACGCACTCCGCCCCCGCCCTCGGCGCCCTCGCCCCCCGCCTGACCGAGCTGTCCCTGCGCGACGCGCACCGGCTCGGCCGCAGGCTCGAAGGTGCGCGCAAGATCCGTAAGCCGGAGGCCCAGGCCGCCGTGCTCGCCGAGATCGAGGCGGAGGTCGCCAAGGCCGAGGAGCGGATGGCCGGGCGGCGCGCCCGCGTGCCCGAGGTCACGTACCCCGAGCAGCTGCCGGTCAGCCAGAAGAAGGACACGATCGCCGACGCCATCCATGACCACCAGGTCGTGATCGTCGCCGGTGAGACCGGTTCCGGGAAGACCACGCAGATCCCGAAGATCTGCATGGAGCTCGGGCGGGGCGTCCGCGGCATGATCGGGCACACCCAGCCCCGTCGTATCGCCGCCCGCACCGTCGCCGAGCGGGTGGCGGAGGAGCTGAACACCCCGCTCGGCGAGACCGTCGGCTGGAAGGTCCGCTTCACCGACCAGGTCGACCCGGAGGCCACCTTCGTCAAGCTGATGACGGACGGCATCCTGCTCGCCGAGATCCAGACCGACCGCGAGCTGCGCGCCTACGACACGATCATCATCGACGAGGCCCACGAGCGGTCCCTCAACATCGACTTCCTGCTGGGCTACCTCGCCCAGCTGCTGCCGAAGCGGCCCGACCTCAAGGTCGTCATCACCTCGGCCACCATCGACCCCGAGCGCTTCTCCCGGCACTTCGGCGACGCCCCGATCATCGAGGTCAGCGGCCGTACGTACCCCGTGGAGGTGCGCTACCGGCCGCTCCTCGAAGAGGACTCCGACGACGCCGACCGCGACCAGATCACCGCGATCACCGACGCCGTGGAGGAACTCCAGAAGGAGGGCAAGGGCGACATCCTCGTCTTCCTCTCCGGCGAGCGGGAGATCCGGGACACGGCCGACGCGCTCACGAAGAAGCAGTACAGATTCACCGAGATCCTGCCCCTCTACGCCCGGCTGTCGCACGCCGAGCAGCACCGCGTCTTCCAGCCGCACACCGGACGCAGGATCGTTCTGGCCACCAACGTCGCCGAGACCTCCCTCACCGTCCCGGGCATCAAGTACGTCATCGACCCGGGCTTCGCGCGGATCTCCCGCTACAGCCACCGCACCAAGGTCCAGCGCCTGCCGATCGAGCCGGTCTCCCAGGCCAGCGCCAACCAGCGCAAGGGCCGCTGCGGCCGTACGTCCGACGGCATCTGCATCCGCCTCTACGCCGAGGACGACTTCGACGCCCGCCCGGAGTTCACGGACGCGGAGATCCTCCGTACGAACCTCGCCTCCGTCATCCTGCAGATGACCGCGGCCGGCCTCGGCGACATCGAGAAGTTCCCCTTCATCGACCCGCCGGACCACCGCAACATCCGCGACGGCGTGCAGCTCCTCCAGGAGCTGGGCGCCTTCGACCCGGCCCAGAAGGACATCCGCAAGCGGCTCACGCAGACCGGCCGCAAGCTCGCCCAGCTGCCGGTCGACCCGCGGCTGGCCCGCATGGTGCTGGAGGCCGACCGGAACGGCTGTGTCCGCGAGGTCATGGTCATAGCCGCCGCGCTGTCCATCCAGGATCCGCGCGAGCGGCCCGCCGACAAACAGGCGCAGGCCGACCAGCAGCACGCCCGCTTCAAGGACGAGACCAGCGACTTCCTGGCCTTCCTCAACCTCTGGCGCTATGTCCGCGAGCAGCAGAAGGAGCGGGGCTCGTCCTCCTTCCGCCGGATGTGCAAGCAGGAGTACCTCAACTTCCTTCGCATCCGCGAATGGCAGGACATCTACTCGCAGTTGCGCACGGTCGCCAAGCAGATGGGCATCCACCTCAACGAGGACGACGCCCCGGACGACCGCATCCACGTCTCCCTCCTCGCGGGCCTGCTCTCCCACGTCGGCATGAAGGACGTGAAGGAGACCGGAGGGGAGGGCGGGCGAAGCACGGGGAAGAACGAGTACCTGGGCGCCCGCAACGCCAAGTTCGCGGTCTTCCCGGGCTCGGCCCTCTTCAAGAAGCCCCCGCGCTTCGTGATGTCCGCCGAACTCGTCGAGACGTCCCGCCTCTGGGCCCGCGTCAACGCCAAGATCGAGCCCGAGTGGGTCGAACCCCTCGCCGCCCACCTCCTCAAGCGCACCTACAGCGAGCCGCACTGGGAGAAGGACCAGGCCGCGGTGATGGCGTACGAGAAGGTCACGCTGTACGGCGTGCCGATCGTGGCGCAGCGGAAGGTCAACTACGGCCGGATCGACCCGGAGGTCAGCCGCGAGCTGTTCATCCGGAACGCGCTCGTCGAGGGCGACTGGCGCACGCACCACAAGTTCTTCTCGGACAACCGCCGCCTCCTCACCGAGGTGGAGGAGCTGGAGCACCGGGCCCGGCGCCGGGACATCCTCGTCGACGACGAGACGCTGTTCGACTTCTACGACCAGAAGATCCCCGAACACGTCGTCTCCGGCGCCCACTTCGACTCCTGGTGGAAGCACAAGCGCCACGAGCAGCCCGACTTCCTCGACTTCGAGCGCGAGATGCTCATCAATGAGAAGGCGAGCGAGGTCAGCAAGGCCGACTACCCGGACTCCTGGCGCCAGGGGAACCTCAAGTTCCGTGTGACCTACCAGTTCGAGCCGGGCGCGGACGCCGACGGCGTGACCGTCCACATCCCGCTCCAGGTCCTCAACCAGGTCACGGACGAGGGCTTCGACTGGCAGATCCCGGGCCTGCGGGAGGAGGTGGTCACGGAGCTGATCCGGTCCCTGCCGAAGCCGATCCGCCGCCACTACGTCCCCGCGCCGAACCACGCGCAGGCGTTCCTGGACAGCGCGGTGCCGCTCCAGGAGCCCCTCACGACGACGATGGCCCGCGAGCTGCGGCGCAAGGTCGGCGTGCCCTTCGAGGCGGACGACTTCGACTGGTCCAAGGTCCCCGATCACCTCAAGATCACGTTCCGGATCGTCGACGAGCGGCGTCGCAAGCTCGCGGAGGACAAGGACCTGGAGGCGCTGCAGCTGCAGCTGCGGCCGAAGGCCCGCAAGGCCCTCTCCCAGGCCGCGGCGGCCACCGCGGAGCGCCAGGGCGGCGAGTCCCTGGAGCGCAAGGGCCTCACCGACTGGACGATCGGCACGCTCACCCGCGTCTTCGAGACCCGGCGGGCCGGCCAGCCGGTGAAGGCGTACCCGGCGCTGGTCGACGACGGCGACACGGTCTCCGTACGCCTCTTCGACACGGAGGCCGAGCAGGCGCAGGCCATGTGGAAGGGCACGCGCCGCCTGATCCTCCGCAACATTCCGGTGAACCCGGCGAAGTTCGCCTCCGAGAAGCTGACGAACGCGCAGAAGCTGGCGCTGTCCGCGAACCCGCACGGCTCCATCCAGGGCCTGTTCGACGACTGCGCGATGGCGGCCGCCGACAAGCTGATCGGGGACTTCGGCGGGCCGGCGTGGGACGAGGAGTCGTACCGGAAGCTGTACGACAAGGTCCGCGCGGAGATCGTCGACACCACGGTTCGTACGGTGGGCCAGGTGCAGCAGGTCCTGGCCGCCTGGCAGGCCTGTGAGCGCCGTCTGAAGGGCGTACGCAGCCCCGCACTGCTGCCGAACCTCCAGGACGTGCGCAAGCAGCTGGACGCCCTCGTGAAGCCGGGCTTCGTGACGGAGTCGGGGCTGCGGCGCCAGGCGGACCTGATGCGCTATCTGGTGGCGGCGGACCGGCGTCTGCAGCAGATGCCGGCGAACGTCCAGCGGGACACGACGCGGATGCAGAAGGTCCACGAGATGCAGGACGAGTACGCCTGGCTGCTGGAGCAGATGCCGCAGGGCCGGCCCGTCCCGTCGTCGGTCCTGGACATCCGCTGGATGATCGAGGAGCTCCGGGTCAGCTACTTCGCCCATGCGCTGGGCACGGCGTACCCCGTCTCCGACAAGCGGATCGTCAAGGCGATCGACGCCGCTGTCCCGTAATCGCCCGTGCACGTGGGGTGAGTTCGCGCGGGGCCCCACCCCTCCTGTACAGTCTCTTCTCGCAGCGCAACGCACGAATCGCGCCGCGAAACCTGGTCCTGTGGAGCAGTTTGGAGTGCTCGCCACCCTGTCAAGGTGGAGGCCGCGGGTTCAAATCCCGTCAGGACCGCAATACAAGAGCCCGGATCTTCGGATCCGGGCTCTTTTGCGTGCCCTGACTCCCCCACGCCGTCTTGACGGCCCCTCGTTCGCTCGGTACCCAGAAACCAGGGACGTTCCCCGTGCGGCCCTCTGGAGGTGGCGTATGGCGGCATCGGTCAGGCACGAGACGCGGGCGCTGCTCCGCGCGCATCTGTCGGCCGCGTCGTCGTACCGGCACCTCACGCGTCACTGCCCGATCTGCCACCGGCTGCTGCGGCTGGCGATGGAGTCCGCTCCGGGCCGGCCCCAACACCCGTCCGAGCGTGGGGTGCTGGAGCCGACGGCTCCACTACCGCACCGGCGTCAGGGCTAACAAGCCGATTGGTATGTGACGGGTGTCACCGCATGAGTTTTAGAAAGTGCGGTACTTACACCCCACCTACAACAGGTCAATTTAATATGTGCAATTGCACCCTGCCCGGGGCCCCGCGCACGGCAGATCCGACACCCCTCCTCAGACTCCGACAAGGCCGCTCACAGCAGGCCCGACAGACCGACGGTGGGCGCACAAAAAAGATCGCGCTGGACCCGGCGGAGTCCAACGCGATCTACGACGCACCCTGTTACATGCCTGCGAAGCTCTGACTGGCTTGGGCGTGGGGCCTGTTGGGGCAGGACCCGCGTCGCTTGGAGCTAGGGTTCCGGACGCCGCGGCCAGTGGGGGACCAGCCGGTTTGTCCGGTATTCAATTGTTCAGGCCTCGCTGCGCTGCTGCGGAATGCCCGCGAGCAGAGCGCGGACCTCAGCCTCGCGGTAGCGCCGATGCCCGCCGAGCGTGCGGATCGACGTGAGCTTGCCGGCCTTCGCCCACCGCGTGACCGTCTTCGGGTCCACACGGAACATGGTGGCGACCTCAGCCGGGGTCAGCAGCGGCTCGGCATCAGGGGTGCGAGCGGTCATGAGCGGCCTCCTCGGGAGAACCGAACCTTCTCGGTTCTTTCCTCTAAATTCTGCACCTTGACCCGCGTTGCCCGAAATGGCGGACGCGAGTCGAGTCGGTTATAGGACGAACGGCTTGTCCTCGGCACTACAACTACACCATCCGTCCAGCCTCGTCGGCCAAACCGATGGAATTGCCCCTCCAGGTGTTCATCAGCGACGGAAGCCGATGGACCATGCCATAGCGGACAGTCACGCCGCTGTGACGATCAGTCACAGCGGCGATCAGGAGTCACGAGACCCCCCAAAGCGTGTAATGCTGAGATTCCGCCCATAGTGCAGCACTACGGGACGGAAGGAGCCCCCCGGACTCCTTGTCCTATTTTGGCATGAGGAGGGGCAAGGGGCGCAAGAGCCACGTACGTGTAGTCCGTCACGCTTGGCCTACTTGAGAGGTACGCCCGGATCGGGCCCTACGTCCCTTGGTGACGAAGCCTCAGGTAACGCACAGTCCGCTTCAGGAACTCGATGCGAGAGGACAAAACCTCAAATCGGGCGGTTCGTCAAACGTCAGTTCGTGATCGACCGCAAGCCGTCCGTAGGGATCTCAAGGTCAGAGGTCAGTTGGCCGACCGCAGATCACGTACGGAACGCCACCGCTCCACCAGCCGCCCGTACGCCACCCCCGCGGCCGTCCCGTCGCCCCGGCGCAGCGCGGCGATGCCCTCGGCCACGTCCGCCGCCGAGTGGTCGTCCTCCAGCGCCCCGGCCGGCACGGCGTGCACCAGCCCGCCGTAGTCCAGCTCCACGAGCGAGCGCGGGTGGAACTCCTCTAGCCAGCGTCCGACGTCCACCAGGCCGTCGATCAGCGGCCCCTCGTCCATGGCCTCCTTCAGGGCCCGCAGGCCCCGGGCCACGCGCCGCCGGGCCTGGACCATCGGCGTGCGGTAGCGCAGCACCGGCGGACTGTCGACCGAGGCCCCCTTGTCGTACTCGCGCTCCTCGTCGGAGACCAGCACGAACCAGTTGATCGGCACCTGCCAGGTCGCCGTACGGATCCACGGCCGGGCGTCCGGGTTGATCGCGAGCCAGCGCTCGTAGTCCTGGGTGGCCTGGTCCCGCAGGAAGGGCGGCAGGACCACGTCCAGGACGGGCTGCGGGAGCTCCTCGGAGAGCTCGTCCAGGGCCTGCCAGCCTCGCAGCCGGGTGCGCCAGGGGCAGACGCAGACGACGCCGTCGACATCGAGCACGAAGGCGTCCTCGCTCTCGTGCACCGGCACCGGGACGGGCGGGGTGGGCGCCAAGTCGGCCAGGGCGCGTCGGAGTTCGTCCTGGTACGAGGGACGGTCCGTACGACATGCGTAGCGGGCCCAGTGGCTGCGCTCCGGCTCGGCGAAGGCGGCCAGCGGTTCGTACACGCGCAGGTAGGTCGCGTAGGGGACGATCACCGAGGACACCTTGGGCACGCCTGCTCCCTCCCCCGCGCTCCGTCGCGAAAACCTGCCGAACCCACTCACGAACGCACGGGAAGACTATGCAAATCGTCGCACGGCTGTACTCCGCACGGAGGGGATCCTGTGCACGGTGCCTCCGACGGGCGCACCAGGCTCTAATCTCATGCTCAACAGCTCCCGCCACCCACACGGGAGCCCAGCCCCACCCGCCGCAACTTACTCAGGAGTCACCACAGTGACCGACGTAGCCGGCGCGCCTGCTGATGTACTGCACACCCTGTTCCACTCGGACCAGGGGGGTCATGAGCAAGTCGTGCTCTGCCAGGACCGCGCGAGCGGCCTCAAGGCCGTCATCGCCCTCCACTCCACCGCCCTGGGCCCCGCGCTCGGCGGTACGCGCTTCTACCCGTACGCGACCGAGGCGGAGGCCGTCGCCGACGCGCTCAACCTCGCGCGCGGGATGTCGTACAAGAACGCCATGGCCGGTCTCGACCACGGCGGCGGCAAGGCCGTGATCATCGGCGACCCGGAGCGGATCAAGAGCGAGGAGCTGCTCCTCGCCTACGGCCGCTTCGTGGCCTCCCTCGGCGGCCGCTACGTCACCGCCTGCGACGTCGGTACGTATGTCGCCGACATGGACGTCGTGGCCCGCGAGTGCCGCTGGACCACCGGCCGCTCCCCCGAGAACGGCGGCGCGGGGGACTCCTCCGTCCTCACCGCCTACGGCGTCTACCAGGGCATGCGCGCCTCCGCCCAGCACCTGTGGGGCGACCCGACGCTGCGCGCGAAGCGGGTCGGCATCGCCGGTGTCGGCAAGGTCGGCCACCACCTGGTGGAGCACCTGGTGAAGGAGGGCGCCGAGGTGTTCGTCACGGACGTGCGCGAGGACGCCGTGCGGCGGATCACCGAGCGGCACCGGGACGTGATCGCCGTCAAGGACACCGACGAGCTGATCCGGGTCGACGGGCTGGGCATCTACGCCCCCTGCGCGCTGGGCGGCGCCCTGAACGACGACACCGTGCCCGTGCTCACCGCCGAGGTGGTCTGCGGCGCCGCCAACAACCAGCTCGCCCACCCGGGTGTGGAGAAGGACCTCGCCGACCGCGGAATCCTCTACGCGCCGGACTACGTGGTGAACGCCGGCGGTGTCATCCAGGTGGCCGACGAGCTGCACGGCTTCGACTTCGAGCGGTGCAAGGCGCAGGCGGCGAAGATCTACGACACGACGCTGGCCATATTCGCACGTGCGAAGGAGGACGGCATTCCGCCGGCCGCCGCGGCCGACCGGATCGCCGAGCAGCGGATGCACGACGCGGCCATGGCGCGCCGGGCGCGCTGAACCGGAGCGGATACGGGACTGACCCGGAGGCGTCTCGTACGTTTGACCGGTACCCGTCGGTGGGCAGTTAGAGAGAACTCTCACTTCTACCGGCGGGTCGACCGCCGATAAGTGGTTAAAATCGCGGTTGACCAGCGAGGACGGGGCGCCTCGAGGGTCCTGGGCGCGGGCACGTCATGCGGGCGACGTACCGTATGGGCGCGGGCTCAGGTACCGTGGAAGCCCTACGGACACGGTCTCTCTGCGGAGAGTCCGTGCCGGACCATGAACGCGTGTCAAGACTCTGGGGCCGTCGAGCCCCGTCGTTGAGGGGGTCGAGCCATGGGGCGCGGCCGGGCCAAGGCCAAGCAGACGAAGGTCGCCCGCCAGCTGAAGTACAACAGCGGTGGGACTGACCTCTCACGCCTGGCCGAGGAGCTGGGTGCATCGCCTTCACATCCGCAGCCGCCTAACGGCGAGCCGGTGGTCGAAGACGATGATCAGGATGAGGACCTGTACGCACGGTACGCCGACCTCTATGAGGACGACGACGAGGACGAGGACGACCAGTCCTCACAACACCGTCGCGGCGCTTGACCCTGCACTGAGCACTCACCCGGTCGGTGACTCCGGTCACCGACCGGGTTCTGTGCTGCCCGCAGGGTCATGACCCCCGTGCCTCAGCTCGCGTAGTCACCGATCAGGGCGGCGCCGGTGGTGTGCTCGCCCCGGTCCGTGATCTCCCCTGCCACCCAGGCGTCCACGCCGCGGTCGGCCAGGGTCGTCAGGGCCACGTCCGTGGACTCCTGCGGCACGATCGCGATCATGCCCACGCCCATGTTCAGGGTCTTCTCCAGCTCCAGGCGCTCGACCTGACCCGTCCGGCCGACGAGGTCGAAGATCGGGGCCGGGGCCCAGGTGGAGCGGTCCACGATCGCGTGCAGGCCGTCCGGGATCACCCGAGCGAGGTTGGCCGCGAGTCCGCCGCCGGTGATGTGGCTGAAGGCGTGCACCTCGGTGGTGCGCATCAGGGCCAGACAGTCCAGCGAGTAGATCTTCGTCGGCTCCAGCAGCTCCTCTCCGAGGGTGCGGCCGAGCTCGTCGATGTGGGCGTCCAGCGCGAGGCCCGCCTGGTTCAGCAGGACGTGGCGGACGAGGGAGTACCCGTTCGAGTGAAGACCGGAGGACGCCATGGCGATCACCGCGTCACCCGTACGGATACGATCCGCGCCGAGCAGCCGGTCGGCCTCCACGACACCCGTACCGGCGCCGGCGACGTCGAAGTCGTCCTCGCCGAGCAGGCCCGGGTGCTCGGCGGTCTCGCCGCCGACCAGGGCGCAGCCGGCGAGCACACAGCCCTCGGCGATGCCCTTGACGATGGCGGCGACGCGCTCGGGGTGGACCTTGCCGACGCAGATGTAGTCGGTCATGAACAGCGGCTCGGCGCCGCAGACCACGATGTCGTCCATGACCATGGCGACCAGGTCGTGGCCGATGCTGTCGTAGACGCCCAGCTGGCGGGCGATGTCGACCTTGGTGCCGACGCCGTCCGTGGCGGAGGCCAGCAGGGGACGCTCGTAGTTCTTCAGGGCGGAGGCGTCGAAGAGGCCGGCGAAGCCGCCGAGGCCGCCGAGGACCTCGGGGCGCTGCGCCTTCTTCACCCACTCCTTCATGAGGTCTACGGCGCGGTCGCCGGCTTCGATGTCGACACCTGCTGTTTTGTAAGAAGCAGATGCAGGGCTGGCGCCGCCCTCGGCACTGTGGGTCTCAGACATGGCTGTGAGAGCTTTCGTGTCGTACGGCAGGTGATACGGGCTGACTACGGGCGGCGGATCGCGTCGGCGGCGGCCGTGGCGGCCGGGCCGGCGGCCAGCTCGGTCTCGAGGAGCTGCTTGCCGAGCAGTTCGGGGTCCGGGAGCTCCATCGGGTACTCGCCGTCGAAGCAGGCGCGGCACAGGTTCGGCTTGGCGATGGTGGTCGCCTCGATCATGCCGTCGATGGAGATGTACGCCAGGGAGTCGGCGCCCATCGAGGTGCCGATCTCGTCGACGGTCATGCCGTTGGCGATGAGCTCGGCGCGGGTGGCGAAGTCGATGCCGAAGAAGCAGGGCCACTTCACGGGCGGCGAGGAGATCCGGATGTGGACCTCGGCGGCGCCCGCCTCGCGGAGCATGCGGACCAGGGCCCGCTGCGTGTTGCCGCGCACGATCGAGTCGTCGACGACGACCAGGCGCTTGCCCTTGATGACTTCCTTCAGCGGGTTCAGCTTCAGGCGGATGCCCAGCTGGCGGATGGTCTGCGAGGGCTGGATGAACGTACGCCCGACGTAGGCGTTCTTCACCAGGCCGGCGCCGAAGGGGATGCCGGACGCCTCCGCGTAGCCGATGGCGGCGGGGGTGCCGGACTCCGGGGTCGCTATGACGAGGTCGGCCTCGGCCGGGGCTTCCTCGGCGAGCTTGCGGCCCATCTCCACCCGGGAGAGGTAGACGTTCCGCCCGGCGATGTCGGTGTCCGGGCGGGCCAGGTACACATACTCGAAGACGCAGCCCTTGGGCTTCGCATCCGCGAATCGGGAGGACCGCAGGCCGTTCTCGTCGATGGCGACGAACTCGCCCGGCTCGATCTCGCGGACATAGCTGGCGCCGCAGATGTCGAGGGCCGCGGACTCGGAGGCCACGACCCAGCCGCGCTCCAGGCGGCCGAGGACCAGCGGGCGGATGCCCTGCGGGTCGCGGCCCGCGTACAGCGTGTGCTCGTCCATGAAGACGAGGGAGAAGGCGCCCTTGACCTGCGGGAGGACACGATGGGCCGCGTCCTCGATGGTCAGCGGCTTGCCGTCCTCGTCGACCTGGGCCGCGAGGAGCGCGGTGAGCAGGTCGGTGTCGTTGGTCGCCGCGACGCGCGGGGTGCGGCCGCCCTCCTGCTTGGGCAGGTCGGCGACCATCTCGGCGAGCTGGGCGGTGTTGACCAGGTTGCCGTTGTGGCCGAGCGCGATGGAGCCGTGCCCGGTGGCACGGAACGTCGGCTGGGCGTTCTCCCACACGGAGGCACCGGTGGTCGAGTAGCGGGCGTGTCCGACCGCGATGTGTCCCTGGAGCGAGCCGAGGGAGGTTTCGTCGAAGACCTGGGAGACCAGGCCCATGTCCTTGAAGACAAGGATCTGAGAGCCGTTGCTGACCGCGATTCCCGCGGATTCCTGGCCTCGATGCTGGAGGGCGTAGAGCCCGAAGTACGTGAGCTTGGCGACCTCTTCGCCCGGAGCCCAGACACCGAAGACGCCACAAGCGTCCTGGGGGCCCTTCTCACCGGGGAGCAGGTCGTGGTTGAGTCGTCCGTCACCACGTGGCACGCCACCGAGTGTAGGCGAGGTCGACCACTGGTCCGAATTGGGGATTCCGGACTTTTTGGTGGATCACCGTTCGGCGACGGCTCGCACACTCGTACCGTTTTCGCTGGTCAGCGTAAGAGTCTGGTGATCGACTCCGTACTTCAGCTTCCCGTCGAAAAGACGGAGCAGGGTCTTCTCGCCGGTCATGAGTGAGTCTTCGCACATCATTCGGGTCGTGGCCGGAGGGCCCAGGGTGATATGGCCGTCGCGCACGGTGGCCTTGGCGTTCACCTTGTTGCAGCCGAGGCTTCCGGAGACGGTGCCCTTCTTCTGGTCGAAGGTGAGATGGGCGCGGCCGTCGGCCGACTCCGGGGTGGTGACGGTCCACTTGGTGCCGCTCAGCTCGGCGTCCTCGGCCTTGGTGAGACGGACGGTGTCGCCCTTGTCGGTGGTGAGGGTGAGGCGGTCGCCGTCCACCTTCGCCTCGAACTCCTGGTCGGAGAGGGTGCGGGCGAGGGTCTCCTCGAAGGCCATGGGCTTGTTCTCGCAGGCCATCTCCGTGGCCATGGTCTTGCTGAGCCGGACGCGGTCGCCGTCGACGGTGGCGTCGGCGCCGAAGTTGTTGCAGCCGAAGCTGCCCTCGGCCCGGCCCTTGTCGATGGTCACGTGGGCGCCGGTGGGTGCCTTCTGGGTCTTGCCGTCGGCGGTGACGCTGTCCACGCTCCACCGCATGCCGGTCATCGCCGGCTTGTCGGCACCGACCGAACCGCTGCCGCTGTCCGCCTTCTCACTGCCGCAGGCCGCCATGAGCGGGACGAGCATGGCGGCGGCCGTCAGGGTCATGCGCTGCTTCTGCCTGTCCATGCCACTTCGACGGGGCAACCGGGGGGATCGGTTCCCCTCAGCTCATCACGGGCAGGTACGCGTCGAGGTCGGCCCGCTCGCCGCTCGCGCTGACGTGGGCGTCCTGGAGCGCCTGCTTCCAGGTCAGCCGCCCGGTCGCCAGCCGGATCCAGGTCAGCGGATCCGTCTCGACGACGTTGGGCGGGGTGCCCCGGGTGTGCCTGGGCCCCTCCACGCACTGCACGACCGCGTACGGCGGCACCCGCACCTCGGTCGAGCCGCCGGGCGCCTTCGCGGCGAGCGCGTCGGCGAGCAGCCGGGTGCAGGCGGCCAGGGCCTGACGGTCGTAGGGGATGTCCAGGCCGGGGACGGCGGCGTTGAGGTCGTCGGTGTGGACGACGAGTTCGACGGTGCGCGTGACGACGTAGTCGGCGAGGGGCAGGGCGCCCGCGCTGGTGGGGAGGAGCCGGCCGGCGGGGTGGGCGTCGAGGTTCGCCGTGAAGCGGTGCTCGGCGTCGGCGAGGTGGGTGTCGAGGTCCGGGTGCTCCTCGGCGACGCGGCGGGCGGTGTCGGCGATGGCGGGGGCGTCCTCGGCTATGGCGAACGGCCAGTCGAGCAGCCGCCCGTCCTGCCGCGCGGGCTCGGGCTCCGCGAGCAGCCGGTCCACGGCGTCAAGGGCCATGGCGCAGTGCGCGGCCAGTTCGCGCACGGTCCAGTCGCCGAGGCGCGTGGGCAGACCGAGCTGTTCGGGGCCGAGGGTACCCACGGCCCGGCGTATGTTCCCGAACTGGGCGAGCACGGCGGCTCGGGTCTTGGCGGGGTCGTACGCGCGGGGGCGCTTCTTGGCCGGGGGCATGGGGGTCAGACTAAGCGGGGGCTGTGACAGTCGGGGGTGCCTCGAAGGTCTGACCGTTGCCGGGCACGCCGAGGCCGGTCCAGGTGAAGGGGACGCCCCGGGCCGCGTCCGGGTCGGGGCCGTCCATCAGCTGGAAGTGCAGGTGCGGCTCGGAGGAGTTGCCGGAGTTGCCGCAGCGGGCGAGGGGTTGTCCGGCCTGGACGCGGTCGCCCTCGCGGACGGCGAGGGAGCCGCGCTGGAGGTGGGCGTAGGCGGCGTAGGTGCCGTTGCCGAGGTCGAGGACGATGTGGTTGCCGAGGATGCGGCGGACTCCGGACATCTCTCGTACCGAGCCTTCGATGAGCATCAGGTACACCAGCCCGAGCAGTGAGTTGCGGCTCAGGTGGTCGCGCTGCCCGTCGGCGGCCCGTACGACCGTGGCGTCGGCGACCGCGAGGATCTCGGCGCCGAAGGCCGGGAAGTCCTGCGGGCGGCGGGCGAGCGGCCACAGCCAGCGGAAGGCGGGGCGGGAGCCCGGCTCGGGCTCGGCGAGGATGTCGATGGCGTACGTCTGCCCGTGGGCGTGGATCCCGTGGCTCGGGGTGCGGTCGGCCGGGCTGTTCAGCGCGGACCAGCGGCCGGTCACGGGCGGGGCGACGTCGAGGGGCTCCCGGGCCCGGCGCGTGCTGTCCGGGGCGCCGCCCCACCGGTGGGCGACGTTGACGACGGCGTACGCGAGGAGCAGCAGCAGGCAGTTCCAGAGGATGGGATAGTCCCATCCGAAGCAGATGTGGGCGATCACCAGGCCGATGAAGGCCAACTGGAGGCCCTGGAAGGCCACCATGCCGAGCTTGTGTACGGACATCTCGTCCCCCGTTTCGTCTTCTTCGCCGCTATGGCCTGGCCGTCGCCACCGCCACCAGCAGCGGTACGACGCGCTGGGCCGGCACCTCGTAGCGGCCCCGGCCGGTGGTGTGCAGCCAGCCGGTGGCGGTGAGCTGGCGCAGGTGGTGGTAGATCTGGCCGGTCGTGCCGACCTCGTCCAGCTCGGCGAGTTCGGCCGCGGTGCGCGTGCCGCCGAGGATCTCGCGGAGCAGCCGGAGCCGGACCGGGTGGCCCAGCGCCGCGAACGACTCGGCGGCCGCCGTCCAGTCCCCTTCCAGCAGCCCCTCCGTCAGGGCCCCCATCTGCCACGCGTACGGCTCACCCGTCGGCAGGCGCACGGAGCCGGTGTAGAGAACACCTCCGTCATCCGCCCCCAGCTCGGCCAGCTGGTCCTTCAGTCCGTTCAGGGCCCAGAAGTCACTCTCGTCGAGTCGGGGTCCGGCGCGGTGGGCACCTTCCAGGGCCGCCAGGCGGCGCTCCAGGTCGGCTACGCGTGCTTCTAGTTCCACTCCCCAGATATTACGGAACTACGTAATTACGCGCAAGCATCTTTGAGACAACGCCGAAGCCCCCGCCCGGCGGACCGGGCGGGGGCTTCGTGACATCCAGCCGGCTTACGCCAGCAGCGCCGGAATCGTCGCCTCGTGTGTCTCGCGCAGTTCGGTCAGGGTGAGCGCGAACTCGCCCTGGACGTCCACCGTGTCGCCGTCGACGACACCGATGCGGGTGGCCGGGAGGCCCCGGGCCCCGCACATGTCGTTGAAGCGGAGCTCCTCCGAGCGGGGCACGGCCACGACCGCGCGGCCCGCCGACTCGGAGAAGAGGAAGGTGAAGGCGTCCAGACCGTCCGGGACGATCAGGCGGGCGCCCTTGCCGCCCAGTAGCGCGGACTCGACGATCGCCTGGATCAGACCGCCGTCGGACAGGTCGTGCGCCGAGTCGATCATGCCGTCGCGGGAGGCGGCGATCAGGATCTCGGCCAGAAGGCGCTCGCGCTCCAGGTCGACCTTCGGGGGCAGACCGCCGAGGTGGTCGTGGACGACCTGGGACCAGGCCGAGCCGCCGAACTCCTCACGCGTGTCGCCGAGGAGGTAGAGCAGCTGCCCCTCCTCCTGGAAGGCGACCGGCGTGCGGCGGGACACGTCGTCGATCACGCCGAGGACCGCGACCACCGGGGTCGGGTGGATGGCGGCCTCGCCCGTCTGGTTGTAGAGGGAGACGTTGCCACCGGTCACCGGGGTGCCGAGCTGCTGACAGGCGTCGGCCAGACCGCGCACGGCCTCCGCGAACTGCCACATCACCGCCGGGTCCTCGGGCGAACCGAAGTTCAGGCAGTCCGAGACGGCGAGCGGCTTCGCGCCGGTCGTGGCGACGTTGCGGTACGCCTCCGCCAGGGCCAGCTGGGCGCCGTGGTACGGGTCCAGCTTGGCGTAGCGGCCGTTGCCGTCGGTCGCGAGGGCCACGCCGAGGCCGGACTCCTCGTCGATCCGGATCATGCCGGAGTCCTCGGGCTGGGCGAGAACCGTGTTGCCCTGCACGAAGTGGTCGTACTGCGAGGTGATCCAGGACTTGGAGGCCTGGTTCGGGGAACCGACCAGCTTCAGGACCTGGTCCTTCAGTTCCTCCGAGGTCCCCGGGCGGGCCAGCTTGTTCGCGTCGTCCGCCTGGAGCGTGTCCTGCCAGGACGGGCGGGCGTAGGGGCGCTCGTAGACCGGGCCCTCGTGCGCGACCGTGCGCGGGTCGACGTCGACGATCTTGCCGCCGTGCCAGTAGATCTCCAGGCGGTCGCCGTCGGTCACCTCACCGATGACGGTGGCGATGACGTCCCACTTCTCGCAGATCTCCAGGAAGCGGTCGACCTTCTCGGGCTCGACGACCGCGCACATACGCTCCTGCGACTCGCTCATGAGGATTTCCTCGGGAGAGAGCGTGGAGTCGCGGAGCGGTACGTCGTCGAGGGTGACGCGCATGCCGCCCGAGCCGTTCGAGGCCAGCTCGCTCGTCGCGCAGGACAGGCCCGCCGCGCCGAGGTCCTGGATGCCGACGACCAGCTTCTCCTGGAAGGCCTCCAGGGTGCACTCGATGAGGAGCTTCTCCTGGAAGGGGTCGCCGACCTGGACGGCCGGGCGCTTGCTCGGCTTGGCGTCGTCGAAGGTCTCGGAGGCCAGGATCGAGGCGCCGCCGATGCCGTCACCGCCGGTCCGGGCCCCGTACAGGATGACCTTGTTGCCCGCGCCGGACGCCTTCGCGAGGTGGATGTCCTCGTGCCGCATGACACCGATGGCACCGGCGTTGACCAGCGGGTTTCCCTGGTAGCAGGAGTCGAAGACGACCTCGCCGCCGATGTTGGGCAGGCCCAGGCAGTTGCCGTAGCCGCCGATGCCAGCGACGACACCGGGGAGGACGCGCTTGGTGTCGGGGTGGTCGGCCGCGCCGAAGCGCAGCGGGTCGACGACCGCGACCGGGCGGGCGCCCATCGCGATGATGTCGCGCACGATGCCGCCGACACCCGTGGCCGCGCCCTGGTAGGGCTCGACGTAGGAGGGGTGGTTGTGCGACTCGACCTTGAAGGTGACCGCGTAGCCCTGGCCGACGTCCACGACGCCCGCGTTCTCGCCGATGCCGACGAGGAGGGCGTCCGACTGGGGCGCCTTCTCGCCGAACTGGCGCAGGTGCACCTTCGACGACTTGTACGAGCAGTGCTCGGACCACATGACGGAGTACATGGCGAGCTCGGCCCCGGTGGGCCGGCGGCCGAGGATCTCCACGACCCGCTCGTACTCGTCCTTCTTCAGACCGAGTTCGGCCCAGGGCAGCTCGACGTCGGGGGTCTCGGCCGCGTGCTCGACCGTGTCCAGAGGCGTCCGGCTCATGCGTTGACCAGCTTCTTGAGGATCGAGGTGAAGAACGGCAGACCGTCGGTACGACCGGTACCGATCAGCTGCTCGACGGCGTGCTCGGGGTGCGGCATGAGGCCGACCACGTTTCCGGCCGCGTTGGTGACGCCGGCGATGTCCCGCTGGGAGCCGTTGGGGTTGAAGTCCAGGTAGCGGAAGGCGACGCGGCCCTCGGCCTCGAGCTGGTCGAGCGTGTACGCGTCGGCGACGTACTGCCCGTCGTTGTTCTTCAGCGGGATGTGGATCTCCTGGCCGGCCGTGTAGTCGGTGGTCCAGGAGGTCTCGGCGTTCTCCACGCGCAGCTTCTGGTCACGGCAGATGAAGTGCAGGTGGTCGTTGCGCAGCATCGTGCCCGGCAGCAGATGGGCCTCGGTGAGGATCTGGAAGCCGTTGCAGATGCCGAGCACCGGCAGACCGGCCTTCGCCTGCTCCAGCAGGGGCTCCATCACCGGCGAGAAACGGGCGATGGCCCCGGCGCGCAGATAGTCGCCGTAGGAGAAACCACCGCACAACACCACGGCGTCGACCTGCTTGAGGTCCTTGTCCTTGTGCCAGAGGGCGACCGGCTCGGCGCCCGCGACCCGGATCGCGCGCTGCGTGTCCCGGTCGTCCAGACTGCCGGGAAAAGTGACCACGCCAATACGAGCGGTCACTTCACGGCCTCCGCGACTTCCTCGACCCGGACGGTGAAGTCCTCGATCACGGTGTTCGCGAGGAAGGACTCCGCAAGATCGTGAATGCGGGCGAGGGCGGCCTCGTCGACCGGCCCGTCAACTTCCAGTTCGAAACGCTTTCCCTGGCGGACGTCCGAGATCCCCTCGAAACCCAGCCGCGGCAGTGCGCGCTGCACCGCCTGGCCCTGGGGGTCGAGGATCTCCGGCTTGAGCATGACGTCGACTACGACGCGTGCCACTGGCACTCCCGGTGTGTGGTGCTGAGCAGGTCCCTTCAGACTACCCGCACAAAATTTCTACGCGCGTCGACTTGTAGGAAACTACGTGACGGTCATCACGATCCCGCATCGTCGGGTCCACACACGAAAATTTCCGGGAAAGATTCCGGGTCGTCACCCGAAACCTATTGCGTTCGGACACGCGGAAGGATTTAGTCGGGCTTCACAATGCATTGCACGGCACTGTACAAATAAATTAGGCAAGTGCCGCAGGAAGGGACCGATATTCGTGGCGCAGAAGGTCGTGGTCACTCTCTTTGACGACATCGACGGCTCGGAAGCGGCGGAAACGATCGCTTTCGGACTGGACGGCAAGTCGTACGAGATCGACCTGAACGAAGGCAATGCCGACGAACTGCGGAAGGCGCTCGCGCCTTACGTGGAAGCCGGCCGCAAGCGGTCCCGCTCGGGCAAGGCGTACCGGCAGACGGAGGTCGCCCCCGACCCGTCGGCCGTACGGGCCTGGGCCCAGGCCAACAAGATGGAGGTCCCCGCGCGCGGGCGCATCCCCAAGAAGGTCTACGAGGCGTTCACCGCCGCGCAGTGACGGCCCGGTGAGCCCCGCCCGACGGCCGGCCATTCGCCCCTCGCGCCAACCGACTTGCGCAGCACCCGGGCTGATCAGTTAGAGTCTGGAGCACGCCGAGGGGCGAGGCCGAAAGGCCCAGCTCACGGAAACATGCGGGTGTAGTTCAGTAGTAGAACATCCCCCTTCCAGGGGGAAGGCGCAGTGTGCGATTCCTGTCACCCGCTCTGCATCGCCGTACCGACCACTCCTGTGGATCAGGTAGGCTGGTGCCCGCACCGATCGGTGAGAGCCGATCGGGGGCAATTGCGGACGTAGCTCAGCTGGTAGAGCGCAACCTTGCCAAGGTTGAGGTCGCGAGTTCGAACCTCGTCGTCCGCTCGGGAATGAGACCCCGGTCCTGATGGACCGGGGTCTTTTCGTGCGCCCCGGCGGGCCCGTCTGACATTTGTCATGCCGAGTGATGACAGCGCGCACTGCTGAAGAGCCGCCCCGGGCGGAACGCTGAAGGCATGGAAAACAACGGACACGAACACGTGATTGAGGTCACTGACCTGCGGCGTGTGTACGGGGGCGGGTTCGAGGCGGTACGCGGAATCAGCTTTTCCGTACGACGCGGGGAGATCTTCGCGCTGCTGGGCACCAATGGCGCGGGCAAGACGTCGACCGTCGAACTGCTGGAGGGACTCGCGGCGCCGGCGGACGGCCGGGTGCGGGTCCTCGGGCACGATCCGTACACCGACCGGGCCCTCGTCCGGCCCCGCACCGGCGTGATGCTCCAGGAAGGCGGCTTCCCGTCCGAGCTGACCGTCGCGGAGACCGCGCGGATGTGGGCGGGGTGTGTGAGCGGGGCCCGCCCGCCGGCGGAGGCCCTGGCGCTGGTCGGACTGGAGTCGAAGGCCGGCGTCCGGGTCAAGCAGTTGTCCGGCGGACAGCGGCGCCGCCTGGATCTGGCGCTCGCCCTGCTCGGCCACCCCGAGGTGCTCTTCCTGGACGAGCCGACCACCGGACTGGACGTCGAAGGCCGCCGGGAAACGTGGGAGTTGGTGAGCGCGCTGCGCGACGGCGGCACGACGGTGCTGCTGACCACGCACTACCTGGAAGAGGCCGAGAACCTCGCCGACCGGCTGGCGATCATGCACGAGGGCCGCATCGCCACCACCGGCACCCCGGCCGAGGTGACCGCCGCCGAGCCGTCGCGGATCTCCTTCGAACTGCCCGACGGCTACTTCGTGGGCGATCTGCCGCCGCTCGGGGAACTGGGCGTGACCGGGCACGAGACCGACGGCCGGATCGTCCGGCTCCGCACCCATGAACTGCAGCGCGCGGCCACCGCACTGCTGCTGTGGGCCGAGCGGGCCCGGGTGGAACTGCGCCGCCTGGACGTGCGGTCGGCCTCCCTGGAGGAGGCGTTCCTCGGCATCGCCAAGGAGGCCTCCGCGGGGCGGGCCCCGGCAACGACGACGAAGGAGTACGCGGCATGAGCGCCACCCACACGACGCCCCGCCCGGCGCCCGGCACGAAATCCTCGGGCACCACGCCGATGAGCCGCATGACGGCACTCGCCCGCGCCGAGCTGACCCTGCTCGGGCGGAGCAGGGGCGCACTCGTCGCCGCGCTGTTCGTGCCGATCGTGATGCCGGTCAGCGTGCGGTCGGCGGCCCAGGAGATGGACCTCGCGGAGGCGGGGCTGGACGCCGGGACCCTGGTGCTGCCCGCCGCGGTCGGCTTCTCCCTGCTGTTCGCCGTCTACTCGGTGCTCGTCGGCGTCTTCGTCGTCCGGCGTGAGGAACTCGTCCTCAAGCGACTGCGCACCGGTGAGCTGCGGGACACCGAGATCCTGGCCGGCTCCGCCCTGCCCGCCGCCCTCACCGGACTCGTGCAGTGCCTGCTGCTGGCGGCGGGCTGCACCGTGCTGCTGGACATGTCCGCGCCGTCCGCGCCCCATCTGGCCGTCGTGGGCCTGCTGTTGGGGCTCGTACTGTGCGCCGCCCTCGCCGCCGTCACCGCCGGTTTCACCCGGACCGGCGAGAGCGCCCAGGTCACGCCCATGCCGCTGCTGGTCGTCTCGATGATGGGCTCGGGCATGTTCGTTCCGCTGGAGCTGCTGCCGGACCGGCTGGCCTCCCTGTGCGAACTGCTGCCGCTGACGCCCGTCGTCACCCTGGTGCGCGGCGGCTGGACCGGCGACCTGTCGGCGTACGAGGCGCTGGGCGCCTTGGCGACGGCGGTGGCCTGGATCCTCGTGTCGGTGCTTGCTGTACGGCGGTGGTTCCGCTGGGAACCGCGACGCTGACCGGAGGGGGAGGGACGGGCTGATGCGCGGGCCGGGTGGGTGGTGGCGGCGGAAGACCACGCCGGAGAAGGTCGAGACGTACACACGGTGGTCGTTCCACTTCTTCGCGATGGTCGAGTTGGTCACGGTCGGGCTCACGGTCGCACCGGTGGGCGCGCGGCTCGGCGGCCTGCTGCTGACGCTGGTCGCCGCGCACGCCGCGGTCTGCCTCGTCACCGTGTCGCGGGCGCTGGACTGGACGCGTGGCAGGCGGCCCCAGCCCGTCCGGCTGCTGTGGACGCTGGCCGCCGTCACCGTCGCGGTCACCGCCACCGCGATCGGCATCGCCGAGCACGGACCGGACGGCGAGAGCATCGACAGCGCCGCGGGCGGGACCGTCGGGGTCGTTCTGATCGTCGGCGTCGGCATCATCGCGCTCGGCGTCCGGCAGCGGCGGCGTGTGTTCGGGGTCGTCGGGGGCTTCGCGGCGGGCTGCTGGCTCGTGTCGGTCGCCTGGGGCGTCCCTGTGGACGCCGCGTTCTTCGCGGCGGCGCTGGTCTGGGTGGGCGGCGGGTTCATCGCCTTCACGGCCGTCATCTCCGTCTGGCTGCTCAACATCGTCTACGAACTCGACGAGGCCCGAGAGACCCGCGCCCGGCTCGCCGTCGCCGAGGAGCGGCTCAGGTTCGGGCGTGATCTGCACGACGTCATGGGGCGGAACCTCGCCGTGATCGCGCTCAAGAGCGAACTGGCCGTACAGCTGGCCCAGCGGGGGCGGCCGGAGGCGGTGGCTCAGATGGTCGAGGTGCAGCGGCTCGCGCACGAGTCGCAGCGGGAGGTGCGGGAGGTCGTCCGCGGCTACCGCGAGGCCGACCTCGCGGTGGAACTCGCCGGGGCGCAAGGGGTGCTGGCCGCGGCCGGCATCGACTGCACGGTGAGCGGGGCGACGGCGGCCGGGCTGCCGGTCGCGGTGCAGTCCGCCCTGGGGTGGGTGGTGCGGGAGGCCGCGACGAATGTCCTGCGGCACGGGGACGCGCGGCGGTGTGCGGTGCGGTTGCGGGTGCGGGAGGGGCGCGTGGTGTTGTCGGTGGAGAACGACGGGGTGGAGAGCGAGGCGGGGGCCGGGGCCGGGGCGGCCGGTTCTGTCGGCTCTTCTGGCTCTCTTGGCTCTTCCGGCTCTTCCGGTTCGGGGATTGCCGGGTTGCGGGAGCGGCTGGCGGAGATCGACGGGACGTTGGAGGCCGGGCCCGCGGGGCGAGGGCTGTTCCGGCTGACGGCGGAGATTCCGCTGCCGTCGACGGCCGGCCCTTCCGGCCCTGCCGCCCCCTCCGGCCCCGCGTCCGTCGCCACCGTGCGATCCGTGAGTGAGGTCACCCCATGACGGCCGTAAAGCCCGTACGGCTGCTGCTCGCCGACGACGAGCACCTCATCCGTGGGGCGCTCGCCGCGCTGCTGTCGTTGGAGGACGACCTCATGGTCGTCGCGGAGGCCGCCACCGGGCCGGAGGCGCTGGCGATGGCCCGGGCACATGAGCCCGATGTCGCGGTGCTGGATCTCCAGATGCCCGGCGCCGACGGTGTGAAGGTCGCCACATCCCTGCGCTCCGAACTGCCCGGCTGCAGGGTACTCATCGTCACCAGTCACGGGCGGCCCGGGCATCTGAAGCGGGCGCTGGAGGCCGGGGTGCGGGGGTTCGTGCCGAAGACCGTGAGTGCGCAGCGGCTCGCGGAGCTCATTCGTACCGTGCACGCCGGTAACCGTTACGTCGACCCGGAGTTGGCCGCCGACGCGATCGCCGCCGGGAATTCGCCGCTGACCGCGCGGGAGGCGGAGGTGCTGGAACTCGCGGCCGACGGAGCGCCCGTGGCGGAGATCGCCGAGCGGGCCGCGCTGTCGCAGGGGACCGTACGGAACTATCTGTCCTCGGCGGTGTCGAAGCTCGGGGCGGAGAACCGGCATGCGGCGGTGCGTCTCGCACGGGAGCGAGGTTGGGTATAGTGGTTCCCGCGCCACGGCGCATGCGAACGTAGCTCAGTTGGTAGAGCGCAACCTTGCCAAGGTTGAGGTCGCGAGTTCGAACCTCGTCGTTCGCTCCAGCGAGAAGCCCCCCGGTTCCGGCCGGGGGGCTTCTGTGTGTTCAGGACCAGGTCAGACCCGTCAGGCGCTCGTACGCCTCCACGTACTTGGCGCGGGTGGCGTCGACGACCTGCTGCGGCAGCGCCGGCGGGGGCTGCTCGCTCTTCCTGTCCCAGCCGGACTCCGCCGAGGTCAGCCAGTCGCGGACGAACTGCTTGTCGTACGACGGCTGCGCGCGGCCCGGCTCCCACTGGTCGGCCGGCCAGAAGCGGGAGGAGTCCGCGGTGAGGACCTCGTCCGCGAGGACCAGGTCGTCGCCGTCGAAGCCGAACTCGAACTTCGTGTCCGCGAGGATGATGCCCCGCTCCCGGGCGATGTCCCGGCCCCGGGCGTAGACGGCCAGGGTCGCCTGGCGCAGTCGGGCCGCGGTGTCCGCGCCGACCTGGCGGGCGACCTCCTCGTAGGAGACGTTCTCGTCGTGCTCGCCGACGGCGGCCTTGGTGGCCGGGGTGAAGATCGGCGCGGGCAGTTCACTGCCGTCGACCAGGCCCTCGGGGAGGGCGAGGCCGCAGACCGTGCGGGACTCCTTGTACTCGACCAGGCCCGAGCCGGTGAGGTACCCGCGGGCCACGCACTCCACGGGCACCATCTGCAGGGACTTGCAGACCAGCGTGCGGCCCGCCCAGTCGGCGGGGGCGCCGGCGGGCAGTTCGGTGCTCAGGACGTGGTTCGGGGCCAGGTCGGCGAGCTGGTCGAACCACCACAGGGAGAGCTGGGTGAGGACGCGGCCCTTGTCGGGGATCTCGGTCGGCAGCACCCAGTCGTAGGCGGAGATGCGGTCGCTGGCGACCATCACGAGGTCGCCCGCCTCGTTCTGGTACAGCTCGCGCACCTTGCCGGTGTGCAGATGCACCAGACCCGGAACCTGGATCGGCTCGGGCTTTTCTACGAATCCGGACACGGTTCCTCCCCGTGGTTCTGTCCTATGACTTGATTCTCCCGTATGCGCGGGTGATCACGGACAGTGGGTCAGTCGCGTTTGCAGATGCGGTCCAGAAGATTTGCGGTGGCGCGCTGGACGCGCGGGTCGACATGGTCCGGGCGGTCCAGGGCCGGGGTCCAGGCGAACGTTCCGGATGCGAAGACCAAGGCGCCGGAGGGAGCGCGGTAGAGGGACGTCTCCTGGTGGCGCCGGGCGCCTTCCTTGTCGGTGTACGGGGAGTGCGCGAGCAGGATCCGCTCCTCGTGCTCGGGCAGCGGGGTGCGCGGGAAGTAGCGGTCGGCCTCGCCCGCCACCAGGTCGGCGATCTCGTCGCCCTCGTGCGCGCCGGACGCCTCCCACAGCCAGTGATCGGCGTTGCGCACGATCAGGGGCCCCGGCTCGGGGACGTGCCCCGCGTACTGGATGCCGATGAGCTGCTGCTCGGCCCGGTCGATCTCCCGCCACAGCACCGGTTTTCCCGGGCCCCTGCGTTTGCGGCAGGTCAGCAGGCGGTCGGGGACGCCGGACGGGGAGGGTCCCAGTTCCACCTGCCAGTACATGGAGTTGGCGGAGAGGAAGACGAGCGAGGTGCCGGCGTCGCGGGCGAGTTCCACACTGCCGCGCATGGCGGCCGACCAGTACTCGTCGTGGCCCGGGAAGACCAGGCCGCGGTAGTTGGGGTCGACGCGGCCCGCGTGCAGGTCGCTCGCCGTGGCGTAGGCGATGTCGTAGCCGTAGCGCTCGGCCCAGCGGATGAAGTCGTAGGCGTGACCGACGTGGAGGGGGAGGCCCGCGCCCGCGTACGGGCGGTCGAAGGAGACCGTCGTGGCCGCCTCCGACTCCCCCAGCAGCCGGCCCCCCTCGTCCCAGGCGTGGTAGAGGCTGGCGCCGGTGCGGCCGTCCTCCGGGTAGAGGTTGTACGCCTGCCAGGTGATGTCGGGCAGGACCAGGAGCAGGTCGGCGGGCTGGTCGTGGCGGACCGTGAACGGGACGTGCGAGCGGTAGCCGCCGGCGGTGGTGAGGACGGCGACGTACGCGCCGATGTTCCAGTACGACGGGACCTGGAGCCGCCAGGACAGCCACCAGTGGTGGCAGGAGACCGTACGGTCCGCGGTGAGCGGCGCGGGCTGCACGATGCCGGACAGCCGCGGGCTGGTCGTGATCTTGGCGGCGCCGTCACCGCCGTAGTGGCCGATGCGGTAGATGTCGACGCCGAACTCCTGGGGCGGGTCGACGGTGATGTGGAAGTCGATGGCGTCGCCGGGCGCGACCGCGCCGGTCGAGGTGAAGCCCTTGATCTGGCGGTGGACGTCGTCGGCCGCGCGGGGACCGTTGGAGCGGGTGGACTTCCTCGGGGCGTGGGGCGCGTCCTGGTCCACGTACCAGGGGACGACCTGGCCGGTGTCGTCGAAGTACGTCACCGTGCCGCGCAGCCACGGAACGGGGCCCTGTCCGAAGGGATCCGTCACGGCGTGCGCCAGCGCTCCCGACTCCCAGCGGCGGATCTGCTCCGAAGCCATGGCTGCTTCCCCTCCCCATCGCCCCCGTGGTGGTGCGTACTGGTGTGGTGCGTGTGGTCCGTGCGGTGAGTGCGGTGAGTACGTCCCCGTGTGGTGCCGTCGCGCTTATGTGCTTGTCGTATGTCGTCAGCCCTTGCCATGTGCGCGAACGGTCCAAGCACATCACATAACGCGCGCACTTCGTCACTGTTCGTTTCGAATTGGCCAGAAGTGGAAGCGGGTGCTCCGGCGGTCAGACGAGCCGGACCGGCTTCTCCGGGCGTATCCCCAGCTCGGCCAGCCAGGCGCGCAGGGGGGTGGGGTCGCCCTCCTCGATCAAGGTGAGGATTTTGGGCGCGAGATCGGCGGTGCGCTCGCCGTTGTGGAGGAGCGTGGGGCCGTCCAGCCAGTCCAGGCCGGGCGTCGCGCCGGCGGTGTCCATCGCGGCACAGCAGATCATCGCCGTGAGGTGGTCGGCGAGCAGTTCGCGGGCCGTGCGCGGGGGCTGGAGGGGGAAGAGGGGGAGGGCTCGGTCGTCCCAGAGGGCGAGGGGGTCCGGGGTGGCCGGGGAGCCGGCGGCCGGTGAGGCGGCGGTCGACGGGCGGGGCGTCGCGGCGGCCTCTTCGCGGCCCAGTTCGGCGCTGAGGCGGGCGGCGAGGTTCGCGCTGCGGGGGGTGGTGCCGGAGAGGTCTTCGTCGTCGTCGAGGGGAGAGGGTGGTTCCGGGCTTCTGCCGTGGAGGGGAGCTTCGCCGGAAGGGTCCGTGCCTCTGTGGGCGGGAGACGCGTCGTCGATCGGGCCCGTGCTTCTGTGGGTGAGAGACGCGTCGTCGATCGGGCCCGTGCCTCTGTGCGGCAGGGATGCCTCGCCGGTCGGGGCCGTCAGGTGGTCCAGGACGCGGGACAGGGTCGGGCTGCCGGTGGCGGGGGCCGCGGGGCCGGTGGCGGGGCGGACGCCCATCGCGTCCAGGACGCGGTGGAGCCGGGCCGCGTCGATGCGCCACTTGCGGTCCACGACCTCCTCCGGATACTCGCTCCAGTCCACCGGCGACCAGTCGGGCCCGGGCTCGGCGGGACCACCGTGGAAGAGGCGGGCGGCGAGGAGGGAGGCGGACTCGTCGACCACGCCCGGCTCCTCGAGCAGATCGCAGGCCGGCCGCTCCCCGAGACGGGACGCGAAACCCTCGGCCAGGCGGTCGCGCCGGGACAGCTCCGTGAGCGCCGCCACCACACCGGCGTCCAGCCGGGACGGCCAGCGGCCCATCCGCCAGGCGGGCAGCGCGACACGGGTCAGCAGCCGGTCCCAGCCCGCGTACGCCAGGCCCACCTGCTCCTGGGCGACGATCCGCAGCCCGTAATCCACAGCCTGTGCACGCTCCGCGGCCGCGGCCGCCACGCCCCGCTCCAGCTCGGCGGCATGGAGGCGGCAACTGCGCAGCAGCAGCCGGGCCACCCAGCCGACGCCGGCCAGTACGGCGCGCGACACCGGGTCGCGGCGGGGCGCCGAGGTCACGGCCACCGCGGCGTCGAGGCCCCGGACGAAGCGCCGGGCCGCGGCTATGTCCGGGTGGGCGGAGGGGCCCGTACCGGCGACGACCGGGGCGAGGACCGCGCGCAGCTCGCCGACCCGCATCCACCACAGGAAAGGAGAGCCGATGACGAGGACCGGCGCGACGGGGTGCCGACGGTGCGCGTGCTTCCCCGCACCCGCTATGTCGTCGTGCTCCTCGGCCGGGGGCGGTCCGTGGGCCGGGTGGGTGCGGTCCTCCAGCCAGCTGTCGCAGTCCGGCGTGAGCGCTATCGCGGAGGGGGCGGGGACCTCGAGGCGGTCGGCCAGGTCGCGCACCATCCGGTACAGGTCGGGAGCCGCCTCCTCGGCGATCGGGACGGTCGGGCTCATGGCCGGACGGGCCCGGGCGACGACCAGGGCGATCCCGGCGGCGGCGAGCAGCACGAGGACGGCGACCGGTGTCACCACCCAGCGGGCGGCGTCCCAGCCGGGACCGACGAGACGGCCGGAGAAAGCCCCCGCGAGCAGGATCACGGCGACGGCCGCGGGCAGCAGGGCGACGGCCAGCGCGCGGCTGCGGATGCGCAGCACGACGAGTGCCCGTGCCCGCGCGACCTGCGCGCCTGCCTCCACACCCATTCCGGTCACGACCGACCTCACCCCCTCCCCGTTGACCTGACGCTTTCCTTGCTCACTCCCCCACTGTGGCACCCGCCACTGACATCGCAATGCCGGTGGGCCAAGTGCCGGAACGCTTGCGCCGCACCCTAGTTGGGGCTCAGCGCCCCGTCAGCCGGATACGGCATCGGTCACTCGATGGAATGGCTCAGGGGAGAGGTGGATGACGGAAAGCGAGGGTCAGGCCCTCACCTACCGAAAACTTCAGGCCCCGGATCCTGAGACGGATCCGGGGCCTGTGAGGTTCATCGGCGGTGCTACGCGCCTGCCGCCTTCGCGGCGATGTCGGTGCGGTGCTGGGAGCCGTCCAGGCGGACGCGGCCGACGGCCGTGTAGGCGCGTTCGCGGGCCTCGGCGAGGTCCTTGCCGGTGGCCGTGACGGACAGGACGCGGCCGCCCGCGCTGACGATCGCGTCCCCGTCGCTCTTGGTCCCGGCGTGCAGGACGTACGCGTGCGGGGCGTCCTGGGCGGCGACCTCGTCGAGGCCGGTGATCGGGTCGCCGGTGCGCGGGGTGCCGGGGTAGTTGTGCGAGGCGACGACCACGGTCACGGCCGCGTCGTCGCTCCAGCGCAGCGGCTCCAGGTGGGCGAGGTTGCCGGTGGCGGCGGCCATCAGGAGACCGGCCAGCGGCGTCTTCAGCCGGGCCAGGACGACCTGGGTCTCCGGGTCGCCGAAGCGGGCGTTGAACTCGATCACGCGGACACCGCGGGAGGTGATCGCGAGACCGGCGTAGAGCAGGCCGGAGAACGGCGTGCCGCGGCGCTGCATCTCGTCCACGGTCGGCTGCAGGACCGTCTGCAGCACCTCGTCGACCAGCTTCGGGTCGGCCCACGGCAGCGGGGAGTACGCCCCCATGCCGCCCGTGTTCGGGCCCTCGTCGCCGTCCAGCGCGCGCTTGAAGTCCTGGGCGGGCTGGAGCGGCACGACCGTCTCGCCGTCGGTGACGGCGAACAGGGAGACCTCGGGGCCGTCGAGGAACTCCTCGATGACCACGCGCTCGCAGGCGGCCGCGTGGGCCCGGGCGGCTTCGAGGTCGTCGGTGACGACGACGCCCTTGCCCGCGGCGAGCCCGTCGTCCTTGACGACGTACGGAGCACCGAAGGCGTCGAGGGCCGCGTCGACCTCGTCCGCGGTGGTGCAGACGTACGAGCGTGCCGTGGGCACCTCGGCCGCCGCCATGACGTCCTTCGCGAAGGCCTTGGAGCCCTCGAGCTGCGCGGCCGGGCCGGACGGGCCGAAGACCGGGATGCCCGCCTCGCGCACGGCGTCGGCGACACCGGCGACCAGCGGCGCCTCCGGGCCGACGACCACGAGCTCCGCGCCGAGCCGGGTGGCCAGCGCGGTGACGGCGGCACCGTCGAGGGCGTCGACCTGGTGCAGCTCGGCGACCTCGGCGATGCCGGCGTTGCCGGGGGCGCAGTGCAGCGCGGTGACGTCGGGGTCGAGGGACAGCGAGTGACACAGGGCGTGTTCGCGGGCGCCGGTGCCGATGACGAGGACCTTCACGGGGGTCAGCCTAACGGGAAGCGCCGGGTTTCCTTTGTGCGGGCTTCCGAAGGGGGTGGGGGTGTGGGGTTGGAGGTTCCTCCGAAGCGGGTGTCTCCAACAGGGTGGCTAGGGCTCGTTCGTGAACTCGTCCACCACTGTTGCCCCCAGCTCCCGGACGATCAGGTCCTGCCCGGAGAGGGCGGACTCGTCGAGGTCGGGGTCGTCGTCCTCGGGGATGTCGTCCTCGACGGACACGGACCGCGGCTTGGGGGCGGAGGGCTGGGGCGCGGGGGTGGACGACGCGGGGGCAGAGCCGGAGGTGGGGGCGGGTGTGCTCGACTGCTGGGCCTGGGTGGACGGGGCCGTCGACTGGGACGGGGCGGGGCGCTGGGCGGTTGCCGTACCGCCGCTGCCGCCGCTGCCGCCTCCGGCGTTGTAGCCGCCACCGCCGGAGCTGTAGCTGCCGCCGCCGTAGCCACCGGCGCTGCCGCCGGGGCCACCGCCGTGGCCGCTGTTGCCTCCTCCGAAGCCGGACGGGCCGCCCGGGGCCGGGGGCGCGGAGCCGCCGGAGGGGTCGACGATCGCCTCGATCTTCCACTGGACGTTGAACTGCTCGCCCAGCGCCTGCCGCAGCACGTCCTCGCTGCCGCTGCTCAGGAAGTTGTCCCGCGCACCGGCGTTGACGAAGCCGAGCTGGAGGGTCGTGCCGTCGAAGCCGGCCACCTGGGCGTTCTGGCTGAGCAGGATCCAGGTGAAGCGCCGACGGTTCTTGACGGCCTCCAGGATGTTCGGCCAGAGCATGCGGGGGTCGAGACCGCCGCCTGCAGAGGCAGGGGCGGGGGCGGCCGGAGCGGGGGCGGCCGGAGCGGGGGCCGAGGGCGAGGGTGCCGACGGGGTGCTGGGGGCGGGGGCGTTCGCCGCCGGGGCGTTCCCTGCCGCCGGGCCTGGTGCGCCCGGGGCGGACGTGGGCCAGCCGCCGGGGCGACGGCCGCCGCTGCCCGCGGAGGCGGCGGTGGGCCAGGCGCCGGGGGCCGGGGCCGCCGGGGCGGATGCGGGTCCGGGTGCGGGCGCCGGGGGTGCCGGGGGTGCCTGGGACGGCTCGGGAGGCTGGGGCGGCTCGGCATGCCCGCTGGTGGCGGGGCCGGAGGCGGCCGGGGGCTGCTCGGCGGGGGCACCGGGGGAGCCCGGGGCACCGGGAGCGTCGGGGGCGTACCCGGCCGCAGCCGCCGTATCACCGCTACCGCTACCGCCAGTGCTGCCGCTGCCGCCGCTGGTCCCGTTCCCCGGTGCTCCGGAAGCCCGTACGGCCGCGCGGGCGGCGGCCGGGCCGCCACCGGGCGGAACCGGAGGAGCGGCCGCGGCCGCTGGAGCCGCGGCTCCCCCATGCCCCTCGGGCCCGGGCACGTAGCCCATGGCGGGCATGCCGGCGGGTGCCGCGGAGAAGTTCACGCCGCGTTCGATGCGGTCCAGGCGGGCCATGACGGACCGCTCGTCGCCGTAGGCGGCGGGGAGCAGGACGCGGGCGCAGATCAGTTCGAGCTGAAGACGGGGCGAGTTGGCGCCGCGCATCTCCGTCAGCCCCTCGTTGACGAGGTCGGCGGCCCGGCTCAGCTCGGCGGGGCCGAAGGTGCCGGCCTGGGCCTGCATGCGCTCGACGACATCGGCGGGGGCGTCGATGAGCCCCTTCTCCGCCGCGTCCGGGACGGCGGCGAGGATCACCAGGTCACGCAGCCGCTCCAGCAGGTCGGTGACGAACCGACGGGGGTCGTTCCCGCCCTCGATGACGCGGTCGATGACCTCGAAGGCCGCGGCTCCGTCGCCGGTGGCGAAGGACTCGACGACGGAGTCCAGGAGGGAGCCCTCGGTGTACCCGAGCAGGGCGGTGGCCATGGCATACGTCACACCGTCCGCCGCGGCGCCGGCGAGCAGCTGGTCCATGACGGACATCGAGTCACGCACGGAACCGGCACCGGCCCGCACGACGAGCGGAAGCACACCGTCGTCGACCGGGATGGTCTCCTTCTGGCACACCTCGCCGAGGTAGTCCCGCAGGGTCCCGGGCGGGACGAGCCGGAAGGGGTAGTGATGGGTCCGGGACCGGATCGTCCCGATGACCTTCTCGGGCTCGGTGGTCGCGAAGATGAACTTGAGATGCTCCGGGGGCTCCTCGACGACCTTCAGCAGCGCGTTGAAGCCGGCCGACGTGACCATGTGGGCCTCGTCGATGATGTAGATCTTGTATCGGCTGCTCGCGGGGCCGAAGAAGGCCTTCTCGCGCAGGTCACGGGCGTCGTCCACACCACCGTGCGACGCGGCGTCGATCTCGATGACGTCGATGGAACCGGGGCCGTTGCGCGCGAGGTCCTGACACGACTGGCACTCACCGCACGGGGTGGGCGTCGGCCCCTGCTCGCAGTTCAGACACCGCGCCAGGATCCGCGCGCTGGTCGTCTTGCCACAGCCGCGCGGCCCGCTGAACAGGTACGCGTGGTTGACCCGGTTGTTGCGCAGCGCCTGCTGCAACGGGTCGGTGACGTGCTGCTGCCCGATGACCTCGGCGAAGGTCTCCGGGCGATAGCGGCGGTACAGAGCGAGAGACGACACGCATACGAGGTTATAGGCGCCCACTGACATCGAGCCCCGCCCCGGGAACGCAGACGCCCCCCACGCACCCGCCAGAGCCAACCTACCCTTGCTGCCTTCCGGCCCTGGGGGAGTTCAGTCAGATAGCGCCGCGTGAGGGGCTGCGCCAAGGCTACCTGATGTCAGGGGCTGGGAACGAGTTCGCGAGCACTCCTCCCAGTCATGTAATGTCTTCGACGGAGGATTCGCCTAGAGGCCTAGGGCGCACGCTTGGAAAGCGTGTTGGGGGCAACCCCTCACGAGTTCGAATCTCGTATCCTCCGCCAGTGCCTCACCGGGCACGATGTCGAAGGGCCCCACCGCGAGGTGGGGCCCTTCGACGTGTGTGGTCAGTCGCGGCCGTAGGCGTAGGCGCGCTCCACTCTCGCGACTTCCACGCTGTACGAGGAGTACCAGCGTTCACGTCCGAGCCGCTGGGCCTGGAGATGTTCGGGCTGTGCCTCACCGAGTTCGGCCATGCGTTCGCTCATCGCTGCGTAGCCTTCGAGGTCCGCGGACGGCCGGGTGGTGATGATCACTGCGTAGTACGGCGGTTCGGGGCGGACGAACGAGGTGGTCATGCGGGAAGCCCCCCCCCCCCGTCGGTAAGGAGCGTAGTCCGCGAAGGCTAATTACATTTCCCTTTGGTGGCCACCGCCTTTCCTCCGGGATCAAGGCGTCGTGCTCGGGATCACGCAGTTCTTCGGCTGGGGCTTGCCCGTCGGCCAGCCCAGGCCGACGAACTTCAGGGTGCCCGCGCCTTTTCGGCCCGGGTCGAGTTCGACGATGGCGGCCGGTTTGTCGTAGGCGTTGCCGCCGGTGGTGAGGCAGATCAGGCCGCTGGTGGCATGGACCCGGTGGCGGGACTGGAGGAGGGACCATTGGCGGCCGACGTCCTCGAGAGTGGGCGCGGTGGTCTCGGGGGCGCCTCGTTGGGCCTGGTGGAGGGCCTTGCCGATGGTGAGGAGGCCGTCGTGGACGAGCATCGTGCGGGAGTCGTCCAGGTTCGGGGTGGAGCCCAGAGCGATGCCTTCGCGCCGGGTGGCGGTGATCTGGTTTCTGAGGGTGTCCAGGGCCGCCTGGGGTTCGGTGAGGTACTGGGGGAGGTCCTGGGCGGACGGCTTCTTGTGGTGGGTCGCCGTGTAGTTCCTCGTCCACTTCGCCAGTTCCGTGGTCCAGGCGTCGGGGTGCGCGGGGGCCGCGTACTGCACCGTCACCTTCGCCCTGCCGTCGTCGCCGCGGAGCCGGTCCCAGTCCTTCTCCGTCATGGCCTGGCGCAGCGATGCCGCGTCGGAGCCGCTGACGATCGTGTAGTGGCGGTTCTCGCAGCCCACCTGGGCGAGTTTGAGGGCGAAGATGCGCAGGTGGAGCGTGCGGCCCGCGAAGTAGACCGTGTCGGCCTCGGAGTCGCAGATGTTGTTGGCCGTCTGGGTGAACTGGTTGCCGGTCGAGCCCGGCTCGTCGATGGACGGGGACTCGAAGGACATCGCGGCGGGGCCGGCCGGGCCCTGCTCCTTGATCCTGCTGAACGCCCTGGCCAGCGACTCGTTGTAGCCGTCGGGGCGTTTGTCGTAGACCAGGACCGTCCTGAGGTTCCGGCGGCCGCGTTCGCCGTTGAAGTTGGCCAGGGCCTGGGCCGCGTCGTTGTTGGTGGGGAGGATGCGGGCCAGGCCGGGGAACTTCAGGGCGGCCATGCCGTCCGGCCGGTCCTCGTTCGCGATTCTGTCGCCGCTGATCCTGGCCGCGAGGACCGGGATCCTGTTCTCCGTCAGGCGTTTCACCGCCGCCTCCGTGGCGGCGAGGCTCAGGTTGAAGCCGGTGACCGCGCGCAGCCGGTCCTCGGGGGAGGCGGCCATCCGGAGCAGGGCGTCGACGACCTTCGCCTGATGGCCGTAGGCCTGACCGGGGTTGGCGAGGACCAGGCGGATTCTCGGGGGTTCGCCCTCGCCCTCGTTGGCCTGGCGCTGGCCCAGGTACGCGCCCTGGAGGCCGCTGCGCATCTGCCGGCGCAGGGCCTCGCGGTCCGACTGGAGCGGCAGCATCATCGCCACCGTGACATGCGGCTGGTTCGCGATCCGCTGGTTCTCGCGGGCGATGGCCCGGGCCACGTCCGCGATCTCCGGGGTGTCGAAGTCGTAGCCCTCGCCGTTGACGCCGACGCACTCGCCCTCGATCCGCTCGACGCCGTCGGCGCAGGTGTCCGGCCTGCCGAGGACGGAGGTGGTGAGGGCCACGCCTGCCACGATCGCCCCTACGAGCAACACCGAGTAGAGGATCTTCCGCCATCTGGGCATGCCCGTTATCTCCTTCGCCGGAGCTGTTCGGTGCAGGTGCAGCGCAGCAGGGGCTGTTCGTTCTCCGCCAGGCCGCTCCAGTCCGTCGCCGTCCTGCTGAGGCGGCCCGCGCCCTCGAAGTCCATGATCGAGAGCAGGTCCAGCAGCTTGGCCAGCGTGCGAGCGGTCTCCTTGCCGGTCGGCCTGGTCCGCTCCTCGCACAGCCACACCGCGTGCAGCAGCTGGTCGACCGTGCGGCGCAGGGGCGGGCCGTCCGCCCCCACCAGGCCCTGGGCGCGCTCGCGTCGGGCGTCCGCCCCGCCCGGATAGGGGGCCTGGGCGATCTCCAGAAGGTCCGCGCACCACGCGCCGGGGCGGCCGGGGAGGGTGGCGGCGAGGTGGCTGACCACGTCGTCCGCGCCACCGGACACCAGGTGGTGGTTCATCCGGTGGGCGGTGAGGGAGCGGAAGGCCCCGTCGCCCTGGGTGCCCTGCGCCTCCTCCGCCGCGCGCTGCGCGTAGTGGTCGCGCAGCAGATGGTGGTCGGCGTACCAGGCGGCGCCGCCGGGGCGCAGTCCGTAGAGCCGGTGCACCAGCAGCTGGCGGAGGCCGAAGTCGCCGATGAAGTGGCGTTCGCAGGTGGGCCATCCGGTGTCGGTGAGGAGCCGGGACACGTGATGGGCGGTCAGGTGGTGGACGTGGCCCGACTGGTGGTGGCGGAGCAGGACGTCCGCGCATTCCGTGTCGTGGGCCACCGACAGGTGGGAGAGAAGGTCGAGCCACTGGGCCCGGTGCTCGGTGGGGAGCCGTACGGGTAACTGGTCCAGGATCAGTTCGCGGAGCAGGACGTCCGCGACCGGGCGTTCGGGGGTGTCGTCGCCGGGGAGCCGCAGCGGAGCGTCCAGGATGTCGCGGTCGTTGGCGTCCTCCGGCATCCGGAAGGCGGCCGCGGCGGCGGACAGCCGGATCACCGTGTGCGGGCGGCCGCCGCTCAGCCGGGCCACGGCGGCGTCGATCCGGCGGCGGTTCGTGCCGCCCTCCGGCTCGGCGCGCTGCTGTCTTCGTACGGTTTCGCGGCGGAGCTGGTCGCCGGTGAGCAGCGGCATCCGCAGCAGGACCACGCCGTCGGCCAGGGGTGCCCGGTCCGCGGCCCCGTCCGTACGGCGGGACCAGGCGGGCGGGGCGCCGTCGGCCGGCCGGTACTCCGCCGGGGCCGCCACCTCCTCGGGCGGCAGGCCGCCGTGCAGGAAGGCGCCGCCGTCCGACCGGCGTGCCGTGCCCACGATCACCACGCGGTCGCGCTGCCCGGCCCGGCGGTCGGTGAGGACGGCGCGCAGCAGCCGCTCGCCCAGGGGCGACTCGGAGTGGTCCAGCAGCATCGCCGGGCGGCCGACCCGGCGGAGCCAGCCGGAGGGCGAGGCGTACGCCGCCTCCAGGTCCTCGCGCAGGGCCCGGAAGAGGAAGCCCTCCGCGACCTCCCGTGCCTCGCCGCCGGCGCGGAAGTCGGCGGCGAGGATGCGCAGCCCGATCCTGGGCTGGCCGGCCGCGCCGGGGTAGGCGCCGTAGAGCCGCTCCAGTTCCGCCCTGCCCCGGGGGCCCAGTCGCTGGAAGAGGGCGTCCAGCAGGGCGTTGCTCACGGCCGCCGAGTACGGGTCGAGCGCCTGCCCGTACAGGGTCATCAGCAGGTTCCGGATGGCGCCGCGCAGCACGCCCCGCCAGAAGTCGCCGGTTCCCAGGCCCCGCAGGCGCTGCTTCTGGGCCAGGCCCTCGTAGCGCTCGGCCTCCGTGGCGACCGCCTCGGGCGTGCCCTCGGTGACGCCGGTCGCGATCATGGCGAGGCCCGGGAAGAGCCGCGGGAAGGCGAACGAGCCGCCCGTGCCCTGCCAGGTGCACAGCCGCCGGGCGACCTCGACCAGGGCCTCGGTCGTGGCCGAGCGGGCGCCGGGCTCCGGGTCCGCGCGGTCCGCGTACACCGGTGAGGCGCAGTCCAGGTGGATCACCGGCGCCTTGGCGGCGAAGCGGTCCCGTACGGCGCGCAGCAGACGGCCCTTGCCCATGCCCGGGCCGCCGGTGAGCAGGACGACGGGGAGGTCGGGGCCGTACAGCAGGTCGCGGCCGGTCCCGGACGGCGTCCGTCCGAGCAGCCGCGCGAAGAAGCCCTCGTCGCCGAGGAGTTTCTCGAAACCCAGTTCTTCACACACGGACCCCCCATGGAGTGCCTGCCCGCCCGGAGGCGCGCGACCCGTGACCGATGTGCCAGAAAAGATCCAGTGGAACACGGAACCTCTGGCCGGACAACGGGGGCCGCACGGGGAGGAGTTGGGGATCGGACCGGCTGCCGGCTCACGCCGGGCCGCGCGGTCGCCCGTACGCGGTCTAGGACACGACGCGCACCTTCTTCGACACCGTCACCTGGTCGACGTCCGACACCCGCACGGTCGTCTTCATCGTCCAGGTCCCGGGGAGGGGCAGGTTGACGGAGTTGGTGCTCCAGTAGCCGCCCGCGTTCTTCAGTTCGGCGTCGATGGGGCCGACCTTCCGGGAGGGCAGGGTGAAGGTGATGCGGACCTCGGGGATGACGATCAGGCCCTTGTCGGAGCCGTAGACCACGGCCTGGATGCCGTTCTCGCCGACGCGGGCCGGGTCCAGGGTGACCTGCACCGTGCCGCGGCCGGTCACGGAGTCCGTGCCCGTGTCGTAGGGCACCGTCGTCAGGGTCGTGGGCGGCAGTGAGCCCGCCGGGGCCTGCTGCGCGGCCTCGGCCTGGGCGCGGCCCGGCAGCGTGGTGGTGAGCAGGGTCGTGATCAGCAGCACGACGGCGGCGACGGCGACCTCGATGAGGACGGAGCGGCGCAGGCCGCGTCGGATCCCGTCCCGGTCTCCCGGCTCGGGGGCCGACGGCTCCGGCTGCTCCGGCTGCTCCGGTTCCTCGACTTCCGGAGTCTCGGGCTTGGCTGTCGTCTCCGGCGGCGGGGCGCCGACCGGCTGCGCGACCCGTTCGCGTACGGCCACCGCAGGGGCGGTCGTCGGCACGGTCGCCGTCGCCGTCGCCGTCGCCGCGATACGGGCCGTCCAGCGGCGTGAGTACCCGGCCGCCAGCACCAGCACGGTCACCGCGACCAGTTTCGCGAGCAGCAGCCTGCCGTACGACGTGCCGGTCAGCGCGGAGACGGAGCCGAGGCCGCGCCAGGACTGGTACACGCCGGTGACGACCAGGACCGTCACCGAGGCGAAGGCGATACGGGAGAAGCGGGGCACGACCTCCGTCAGGTACTCGCCGGACGAGCGGCGCAGGGTCAGGAGCAGGGCCACGAGGCCGCCCAGCCAGACCCCGGTCGCCAGCAGGTGCAGTACGGACGACGTCATCGCCAGCGGCACCTGGATCCCGGCGGAGGCGTGTTCGGCCGCCGCCCAGGTCAGGGCCAGTCCGACGGCGAGGACCGTGCCCGCAGCCAGCGCCATCGGCTCCCGGCGGTCCTGGCTGTCCTGACCGTCCCGGCTGTTCAGGCGCTTGGAGAGCCACACCAGGAACACGGCGGTCAGCAGGAGAACGGCCAGCCTGGCGAGCAGGGCCAGGCCCGGGCGGCTGGTCAGGGTGCGTTCGAGGACGGTGGCGTCGAAGGCCGCCGCCGGGCCGGAGCCCGCCTCGTACGGGGCGCGCAGCAGGAGCAGGACGACCGTCGAGCCCAGCAGTGTCCACCAGGCCGTCATCAGCGGCTTGCGCAGCGGGGACCTGTTCGCGGGACGGCACAGCAGCGCGAACGCCGCGGCGCCGACGAGCAGCGCGGCGGCGAGGTAGGCGAGGTAGCGGGCGGCGTCGTAGAGGCGGCCGGTCAGCGGGTCCTCGTCCGGGCCGGTGTCGATCTGCGTGGACGTGGCGGACCGTTTGCCGACGGAGAAGGAGAAGGCGCCGGAGACCGGGTGGCTGTCGGCGGACACCACCCGCCAGGCCACCGTGTAGGTGCCCTGGTCGAGCTTCCCGGGCAGGCCGACCCGGGCCGTTTCGGAGCGGCCGTCCGCGTGCGCTGCCTCGCCGGTGGGGACGCGGCGCTGGTCGGGGCCGAAGACCCGGAAGGAGTCGTCGAGCAGGCCTACGGATTCGGTGAAGGTCAGGGTGACACTGCGGGGAGCCTGTCCGACGACGGATCCATCGTCAGGGTCGGTGCTGCGGAGGGCTGCGTGGGCCGAGGCGGGGGCTCCGCTGAGGAAGAGCAGGACCAGCACGGTGCCGAGCAGCACCAGGGCTTGGATTCGCCGAGGGTGTCCGACATTGCGCTCCTCGTTCCGCCGTGGGTCCACGTGGTTCTCCGGGGTCGGGCTGTACGGCTTCCGGATACGTACGGATGAGAAGGGTGTAGCGCTCATCGGGGTGTGTGGCTGTGTTGTGTGGCGGCTGCGAGAGCGTTGTGGCTGGTCGCGCCCACGCGGCGGAGCCGCAAATCGATACAGCCCCGCGCCCCTAAGAGACAGGCCGCGACAGCCCTGCGATCCTGTGCGCCTCTGTCGGATAGCTCGCCGTCAGCTCCGCCTCATCCCCGTGTTCGTAGCCCTCGAACGTGAAGCCGGGCGCCATCGTGCAGCCGAACAGAGTCCACTCTCCCTGAGACCTCCCGCCCATCCACGTACCTGCCGGGACCGTGAATTGCACATGCTGGCCACCCAGGACCTCCGGGCCCAGCACCACCGTCCGCGTGCTGCCGTCCGGGGCGAGCAGGAGGAGCTCCAGGGGATCGCCGAGGTAGAAGTGCCAGACCTCGTCGGTCGGGAGGCGGTGGAGGGCGGAGAAGGCGGCCGCTGTCAGGAGCGCGACGATCGCCGTGCCCTCGGGGCGGCCGTCGGGGCGTTCAGGGCCGGCCCAGGTCTGGCGGAACAGGCCGCCTTCGCGGGGGATCGGTTCCAGGCCGTAGTGCGCGATGAGGTCCTCGGGCGTCACCCGGGGAAGAGTACTTCCCGGTCGAGGAAGGCGAGCTGCGCCTTCTTCTCAGGGAGGTACACGTCGGGCAGGTCGATCTCGGGCAGGACGACCACCGGCCCCGCCGTGAAGCCCAGTTCGAGGAAGCGGGCGACGGCCTTCTCGTTGCGTACGTCCGGGTCGACCACGACCCGCCGCCGGTCCAGGCCCAGCAGGACGTACCCGGCGATGGACGCCACCAGCCGGGCCGTCCAGCCGGAGCGGGTGCCGCCCGGGCCGGCGGGGGCGAGCAGCAGGTGGACGCCGATGTCGCCGGGGCGGACGTCGTAGCACTCGCTGACGCGGTCGGCCTCGGGCTCGTAGGTCTGGAGGAGGGCGACGGGCTCGCCGTCGCGGACGACGAGGTGGGCGTGGTGGGTGGTGAGGGTGTCCAGGTGGGCGTAGGTCTCGGCCACCTGACGCTCGGTGAGGTCGTTCATGCCCCAGAAGGCGGCCCGGTCCTCGTTCACCCAGCGGTGGATCACGGCGGCGTCGGATTCCGGGTCCAGCGGCACCACCAACGGGCCTACACGCTGGTCGACCCGGACCCGGAGGCCGGCACCTTCAGCCTGGAGTTCGCGCTGCACGAGGGGTGCGCCAGCGACTGGGCCAGGGCGGCGAAGCCCGGTGACACCGTCGAGGCGACCGTCCAGGGCACGGGCTTCGAACACCCGAGCCCCGCGCCTTCGCACTTCTTCGCCGTCGGCGACCCGGCCTCGCTGCCGGCCATCAACTCCCTGCTGGACGCGCTGGGCTCCGCCCCGGCCACCGTCTGGTTCGAGGGCGGCGGCGAGGACCTGCCGTTCCGCACCGACCCGGACCGGCACGAGCTGCGCCATGTGCCCCGCCGGGACTCCGGCGCCCAGCTCGTCGACCGGGTGAAGACGGACCTGCCCGGGCTGCTCCAGGGGGCCTCCGACCCGTACGTCTGGATCGCCTGCGACACGGCGACGACCCGGACCCTGGCGGCGTACGTACGCAAGGAACTGGGCCTGCCCAAGCAGCGGGTGCACGCGCTGGGGTACTGGCGCGCGTCCTAGGACCCGGCTGCGGACGCGGGCGGGCCCCGACCGGGGGATGATCGGGGCATGGACGTCACCCTTCACCTCGCCCAGGACCCCGAGGCCGACGCGCTGCTCGGCCGCAGTCCGCTCGCCGCACTGGTCGGGATGCTGCTGGACCAGCAAGTCCCGATGGAGTGGGCGTTCAAGGGTCCGGCGACGATCGCCCAGCGGCTCGGCACGGACGACCTGGACGCGCACGAGATCGCCGCGCACGAACCCGAGGCCTTCGCCGCGCTGCTCTCGCAGAAGCCGGCCGTGCACCGCTACCCGGGCTCCATGGCCAAGCGGATCCAGCAGCTCTGCCAGTACCTCGTCGAGCACTACGACGGTGACGCCGAGGCCGTCTGGAAGGACGCCGCCACCGGCAAGGAACTGCTGAAGCGGCTGGCCGGCCTGCCGGGCTTCGGCAAGCAGAAGGCCCAGATCTTCCTCGCCCTGCTCGGCAAGCAGCTCGGCGTGCGGCCGGAGGGGTGGCGGGAGGCCGCGGGCGCGTACGGCGAGCCGCAGTCCTTCCGTTCCGTCGCCGACATCACCGGGCCCGAGTCGCTGGTCAAGGTGCGCGCCCACAAGCAGGAGATGAAGGCAGCGGCCAAGGCGGCGAAGGCCGCGGGCGAGTAACAGCCCACCGGCCCCGGCCGAGCAGACGTCAGGGTCTCGGGCTGTCCTGGGTGGCTTGCGCTTGCCTCCAGGGCCGCCCTGGCGGGTCGGCGTCAGGCTCCCGGCCGCCCGGGGTGGCGGGCGTAAGCCTCTCGGGCCGCCCTGGGTGGCGGACGCCGGCCTCCAGAGCCGCCCTGGCGGGCAGGTGTCAGGCCCCCGGCCGCCCCGGGTGGCAGGCGTCAGCCTCTCGGCACGCCGGGTGTCGGGCGTCAGGCTCCGGGCCCGCGCCAACACCCAGGCCTCAGCCCCCGGTCTGCCCTGGCAATCAGGCATCAGCCTCCCGGGCCCACCCCGGGTGGCAGGCGCCAGGCCCGCCCGTACAGGCAGGTCTCAGCCTCCCGGCCCACCCCGCGTGGCAGGCCCCAGCCTCCCGGCCCACCCCGACACCCAGGCCTCACCCCCCGACCCACCCCAACACCCAGGCGTCAGTCTCCTGGACCGTCCCGGGTGGCGGGTCGGTTCGGGTCGGGCCGAGTATGGATCATGCCTCACGGTCACGCCCCAACCGCGACGGGGAACGACCTCCCGTGACCCCCGCCGCACCGCAGCCGGTCCCTCGCGGCGCCCGCCGGAAGGCGTGGCCGCGGGTGTTCGTCCTGCTGCTCGCCCTGCTTCTGCCGGGCGCGCACGCCGAGGCGTACACGGGGCCGATGGCCACCGTCTCCGGGGAGAGCGCGGCCGTCGAGTGCGATGTCCTCGACACGGCCCTGCGCCCATCGGCCCGGGGAGCCCGGCGCGCCGCCGTCCCGCTGCGTCCCGCCCCGCTCCCGGCCCCCGGGCCCGCGTACACCGCAACGCGCCCCGCGCCCGTGCCGTGGAGCCCGATTCACGACCCTCGCCCCCTCCGCTCCGAAGTCCTGCGCTGCTGAGGGACCGGCCACCGGTCCCTCAGCCCCGCACGGAACAGGAACGACGAGGAACGACGAGGAACAGCCATGCTTCAAGACCCGTACGCGGTCCTGCGCGCCCTGCTGCGCGCGGAGGCCGCCCGCAACGCCCCCAGGCCGCCCCAGCCCAAGCCGGACACCCGGGAGCCCCAGCGGCCCCCGAAGGAACACGAACGCGACTGACCGACCCGCGCGGCGGAGGCGATGCAGAGAAGAAGCACAGAACGAAGAAGAACTAGCGCCTCCGCCGCCCCGAACGCCGGGCCGTCCCGAACAGCGAGCGGGTGATCTCCCGCCCGATCTGCGTACCGACGGACCTGGCCAGGGACTTGAACACCCCGCTGCCGACCACCTGCTCCACAGCGGAGGGCCGATCCCCTTCCACCGGAGTGGCCGCGTCCCGCATCTCGTCCGGCCCCTTCGCCCCACGGCCCCGCCGGTCACCCTGGCCGCCCCGGTCGTCCGTCAGCCGCTCGTACGCCGACTCCCGGTCCACGGCCCGGGCGTACCGCTCGTACAGCGGCGACTCCTCCACCGCCCGGTCCAAGGCCTCCTGCCCGACCGGACCCATCAGGGACTCGGGGGCGCGCAGCCGGGTCGCGGCGACCGGCGTCGGGGCACCCTTCTCGCTCAGCACCGTCACCACCGCCTCGCCCGTCCCCAGGTTGGTCAGCACCTCTTCGAGGTCGTACGGCGACTTCGGGAAGGTCTTCACCGTGGCGTTCAGGGCCTTCTGGTCGTCGGGGGTGAAGGCGCGCAACGCGTGCTGGACGCGGTTGCCGAGCTGGGCGAGGACATCGGCGGGGACGTCCTTCGGGGTCTGTGTCACGAAGAAGACGCCGACCCCTTTCGAGCGAATCAGGCGCACGGTCTGCGTGATCGACTCCAGGAACGCCTCGGAGGCGTCGTCGAAGAGCAGATGCGCCTCGTCGAGGAAGAAGACCAGCCGGGGCTTGTCCACGTCGCCGAGCTCGGGCAGGTCGTGGAAGAGGTCGGCGAGCAGCCACATCAGGAACGTCGAGAACAGCTGCGGCCGGTCCTGTACGGCGTTCAGCTCCAGTACGGAGACGGTGCCGCGTCCGTCCTCACCCGTCCGGAGCAACTCGGCGGTGTCGAATTCCGGCTCCCCGAAGAAACCGGACGCGCCCTGCGCCTCGAAGGCCGTCAGGGACCGCAGGATCACCCCGGCCGTGGCGGCCGACAGACCGCCGATCGTCTTCAGCTCCTGGCGGCCCTCGTCCGAGGTCAGGAAGGTCACGACCGCCCTGAGGTCCTTGAGGTCGATCAGCTCCAGGCCCTTGCTGTCGGCGTAGTGGAAGATCAGGGCGAGGGACTGCTCCTGGGTCCGGTTCAGCCGCAGCACCTTGGACAGCAGCACCGGGCCGAAGCCGGTGACCGTGGCCCGGACGGGGATGCCGCGGCCGATGCCGCCGAGGGCGTAGTACTCGGCCGGGAAGCCCGTCGCCGTCCACTGCTGGTGGACGTCCTTGGCCCGGCCCTCGACCCGGGCGTCCGGGCGGCCCGGCACCGCGATCCCGGAGAGGTCGCCCTTGATGTCGGCGAGGAAGACGGGCACACCCTGGGCGGACAGCTGCTCGGCGATCAGCTGGAGCGTCTTGGTCTTGCCGGTGCCGGTGGCGCCCGCGACCAGGCCGTGGCGGTTGAGCATCGCCAGCGGCACCCGGATCTGCGCGTCCGGCAGGCACGTCCCGTCCCACAGCAGGGCGCCCAGATGCAGGGCCGGGCCGGAGAAGGCGTAGCCGGAGGCGATCTTCAGGGCCTCCTGAGGGAGGGCGGCAGCGCGCTCCGACACTTCCGGAGCCGGGGCCGACGGCATGGTCTCGCGGTCCGGCATATTCACGCCCCTGTTCCCGGTTCGTACCGCCTTGTGGGTTTTTTTTCAGCGTCGCACTACGGCGCCATGGCTGCGCCCGGAACGTCTTGCCCGGTAGGCTTTCCGTGTGATCTTCAAGCGCATCGGAAACGGCCGGCCGTACCCCGACCACGGCCGGGAAAGCACCCGGCAGTGGGCGGACGTCGCGCCGCGCCCGGTCCGCCTCGATCAGCTCGTGACGACCAAGGGGCAGCTGGACCTGGAGACCCTCCTCGCCGAGGACTCGACGTTCTACGGCGACCTCTTCGCGCACGTCGTGAAGTGGCAGGGCGATCTGTACCTGGAGGACGGCCTGCACCGCGCGGTGCGGGCGGCGCTCCAGCAGCGCCAGGTGCTGCACGCGCGCGTACTCGAGCTGGACTGACCGACCCCCGCCGGTAACGGTTGGCCCTTTCGGGTCCGGCTGGTCCGTCTCGTCCGGCTGGTCCGTGCGGTCTGTCTGGTCCGTCTGGCCGATGTCGAATGATCATCTAGTAGGCATCGTCGCCCAGGCGCACTACGCTGCGTACATGAGCATGCTGACTCCCCCCGGCATGGGCGGCAAGTACCGCATCACGGGCAACAAGCACCCCCGGATGCGGGGCCCCCGGCGGCATGGGCGGCTTGTCGTCGTGGTCGTCGCCTCCGTAGCCGTGCTCGGCGTGGGCGGCTGGGGCACGCTGCAGCTCATCGACGTCTTCACCGGCGGCGGCAGAAAGGCTTCGGCAGCCGGCAACGGCACGGACTGCGCGCCCAGGACCAAGGCGAGTGCCTCGCCCGTCGCCAAGGCGCTGCCCGAGCCGCGCACGATCACGGTCAACGTCTTCAACGCCACCACCCGCAGCGGCCTGGCGAAGAAGACCGCCGACGAGCTGAAGAAGCGCGGCTTCAAGATCGGCGACGTGGGCAACGCGACCAAGCAGTACGACAAGAAGGTCAAGGGCACCGGCGTGCTGCTCGGCCCCGCCGCCGCCCTCGACACCTCGCTGCCGGTGCTCGGCACGCAGCTCCCGGGCGCCGAACGGCGTACCGAGGCGGCCCGCAAGGGTGCCGCCGTCGATCTCGTCATCGGCGACGGCTTCAAGGAACTGGCGAAGAAGCCCGCCGCCGACCAGGCCCTGGCCAAGCTGACCAGGCCCGAGCCGGCGGTTACCCCGAAGAAGGGCTGCTGAGAGGGTCGGTGCGTGGGCCCCTCGTGGGCCCGGGGGTCTCTTACTCCGCCGCGCCGTACATCCGGTCGCCCGCGTCGCCGAGGCCCGGGACGATGTAGCCGTGCTCGTTCAGGCGCTCGTCGACCGAGGCGGTCACGACCGTCACCGGGGTGCCGGCCAGCTCGCGCTCCATGATCTCGACGCCCTCGGGGGCGGCCAGCAGCACCACGGCGGTCACATCGTCGGCGCCGCGCTTGATCAGCTCCTGGATCGCCGCGACCAGCGTGCCGCCGGTGGCGAGCATCGGGTCCAGCACGTACACCTGGCGTCCCGACAGGTCCTCCGGCATGCGCGTCGCGTACGTGGAGGCCTCGAGCGTCTCCTCGTTGCGGATCATGCCGAGGAAGCCGACCTCGGCGGTCGGCAGCAGCCGGACCATGCCGTCGAGCATGCCGAGCCCGGCCCGCAGGATCGGCACCACCAGGGGGCGCGGGTGGGAGAGCTTGACGCCCGTGGTCGTGGCCACCGGGGTCCGGATGTCGACCTGCTCGGTGCGCACGTCGCGCGTGGCCTCGTAGGCGAGCAGGGTGACCAGCTCGTCGGCGAGACGGCGGAAGGTCGCGGAGTCGGTGCGCTGGTCGCGCAGCGTGGTGAGCTTGTGGGCGACCAGTGGGTGGTCGACGACGTGGAGACGCATGTCCACAACAGTAGCCGGGCCGGGTGAGCCGGGTCGCACGGCGTTGTCGGCGTCAATCGCCCGTCCGGGGGAAGGCGGGGATGGACGAACTGGGGGTGATGAGCCAGATGCCCGACCGGGATTCCCGACAAGAGCTGTCCCCGCGCGCATGGCCCGGGGCGGACCCGGCGGCCGACCGGACGAACGATCCGGACGTGTCCTCCGCCGAGCGCCGCCGACGCCGCGCCCGCTTCCTGCGCGACCTCGCCGAGGCCCGCGAACTGCGCGACCGAGTCCAGCCCCGCCGCGCCAAGACAGCCCGCCTGCGACACGCCATGCGCATGCGCACGTTCCGCTGGTAACACCGGCCCGGTCCCACCGACGGCACCAGCACGCCCGCCATCGCTAGGCCTGCACTCGTCCGACAGTGGGCCCCGGACGGGTGCGTCGGTGACACCCGCACGGCTTCGCCGGTGACACCAGGACCGCACGGGCAGGTCCGTAGGAGCCAGACGGGTCCGCCCGCGTAACGCGCACGCGTTCCACCCGTGGGACCCGCGCGCCTCGGTCGGTGGGACCCGGACGGTTTCGCTGCGAGGACCGCGCACGTCCGACCGCCGTACGGGCATGCATGGGGCCCCGCACGGGTCTGCCCCTGGGCCCAGACACCTCCCCCGCACAGGACCCCGCACACCCACCCGCAGGACCCGGACGCCTTTCACCGGTAGGGCCGGCACACGTTCCGCCGGTGGGGCCCGGGCGCGTTCGTCGCCAGGGACCCGCGCGTCCGACCGTGGGACTTCTGCCGGTAGGAAACGGGTGAGGAAACCGTTGGAGAAGATCACGAACCGCGCGGATATTGTCGCGGTGACCGTGCGTGGAGCAGGGGAAAGCCGCGTACGATCCGCAGGTGGCGGCAACGAGCGTGCGATCAAAACTGCCGGACACAGGGTGCCGAAGACGTCCCCTGAACGCCTTGTTTCTGCCACGATTCCGAGTGGGCGGGGCTCGGACGAGCACTCCCCGCCCTCAACCTCCGCCGGGGGGATCCCCAACCGGCACGCCTATGACCAGTGGGAGAGTCACGGTGTACTTCGCCGCACTGCTCGCGCGCACCGAAGACGGGTGGAAAGCGAGCGACACAGAGCTCGACGATGTGGAAACCCTGTCGGATCTGGCCGACCTGGCCCGTGAATCCTCCCCCGACGAGGACACGGTGCTCGTGCTGATCGAGCAGGAGGACGCCTGGTTCGGCGTCGTCCGCGTGGACGGCGAGGACGACCCTCGCATCTACGTCTCGGACGCCGCCGCCGCTGCCCGCAGCAGCTACGGCGAGATCCTGCTCACCGACGAACTGCTCGGCCGAGAGCCGGGCGCCGACGGCTCCGCCGACCTCGACGCCCTCGACCTCGACGGCACCGAGGACGGTGAACCCGACGAGGACGAGGCCGACGGCGGCGACGGGGCCACCGGCTCCGCGGACGCCGTGCCGCACGGCCCGGTCGGCGACCCCCAGATCCTCGACGACCTCGGCGTCAGCGAGAAGGAGCTGCGCCTGATGTCGACGGAGGCCGTCACCGAGATCGCCGAGTCCCTGGGCGCCTCGGAGACCCTGGAGACCGTCCGCTGACCGGTCCCGTCGGCCCTGGACCGCCGGATCCCGTACGTGACCCCTGGCGGCCCGCGATGCGACTCGCCCTGGACGAGGCCGCCGAGGCCGTCCGGGGCGGGGACGTCCCCGTCGGCGCCGTCGTCCTGGCCCCGGACGGCACGACCGTGCTCGCGGCCGGGCACAACGAACGCGAGTTCGGCGGCGACCCGACGGCCCACGCCGAGGTCCTCGCCCTCCGCCGGGCCGCCGCCGAACTCGGCCGGTGGCGGCTCGACGGCTGCACCCTCGTGGTGACGCTGGAGCCCTGCACGATGTGCGCGGGCGCCATCCAGCAGTCCCGCGTCGACCGTCTCGTCTACGGCGCCCGTGACGAGAAGGCCGGCGCGGCCGGCTCCCTCTGGGATCTGGTCCGCGACCGGCGGCTCAACCACCGGCCCGAAGTGATCGAGGGCGTGCTCGCCGGGGAGTGCGCCGGGCTGCTCACCGAGTTCTTCCGCGGCCGCTGAATACCGATTTCAAAGCACGCCGCACCTTGCTGTAAGGTCTCCCTCGGTAGCGTGTCCGAGCGGCCGAAGGAGCTCGCCTCGAAAGCGAGTGTGGCGCAAGTCACCGAGGGTTCAAATCCCTCCGCTACCGCTTGAGAAGGGCCCCGTCCGAGGACGGGGCCCTTCGTGCGATCTGCCCCTTCGGGTGTTCGGACCTTCGTGCGATCATGTGCGCTGCATGGGACACCAGTGACAGGGGAGGCCGCGATGGCGGTGAACGCGAAGAAGGTCGCCGTCTATGTCGTCGTGGTCTTCGGGCTCTACGTGATCATCACGGATCCGCAGAAGGCCGCCGACTTCGTCCTGATAGGTTTCCAGGGCGTATCGGACGCCGCCAGTGCCCTCGGCGACTTCGCCACCTGGGTCGCCAACGGAGGAAAGTGATGATCCGCCACCTGGTCCTCTTCAAGCTCAACGAGGGCGTCGAGCGCGACGACCCGCGCGTCGTGAAGGGCGTCGAGGCCTTCCGCGCGCTCGACGGCGCGATCCCCGAGCTCCGCTTCTGGGAGCTCGGCTGGAACATCAGCGACCGCCCCATCGCCCACGACTTCGCCATCAACTCGGCCTTCGACGACGCGGACGCGCTGCGCCGGTACGTGGAGCATCCCGACCACCAGGCGGGTGTCGCGCTGTGGCGCGAGTTCGCCACGTGGGTGATCGCGGACTACGAGTTCTGACGCCCGCGACCCGAACGACTTCGAGCCCCCCGTCGCCGCGACGGGGGGCTCTTCCGTTGTTCGAGCGCATGTACGCGGTAATTCATCCCTCAACACGTAGTTATGGGGTGCTTGCACACAGTGCGCATGTGTTGTGATGCTATGACCGCTTTTGATGGAGCGGTTGACGGACGGGTTGACGGATGACGAGGTGGAGTTGACCGTGCTGGCCAGTACTGCGCCTCAGGCACCCTCCTCGGAAGCCTCCCCTGAAGCGACCCCCCAGCGGAGCCGCGGCGCCGACACCCGCGCCCTCACGCAGGTCCTCTTCGGCCAGCTCAAGGAGCTCCAGCCGGGCACGCCGGAGCACGACCGGGTGCGCGGGGCGCTCATCGAGGCCAACCTCCCGCTCGTGCGCTACGCGGCCGCCCGCTTCCGCTCCCGCAACGAGCCGATGGAGGATGTCGTCCAGGTCGGCACCATCGGGCTCATCAACGCCATCGACCGCTTCGACCCGGACCGGGGCGTGCAGTTCCCGACGTTCGCCATGCCGACGGTCGTCGGCGAGATCAAGCGGTACTTCCGCGACAACGTCCGTACGGTCCACGTACCGCGCCGGCTGCACGAGCTGTGGGTGCAGGTCAACAGCGCGACCGAGGACCTGACCACCTCCTTCGGGCGCACGCCGACCACCTCTGAGATCGCCGAGCGGCTGCGCATCACCGAGGACGAGGTGCTGTCCTGCATCGAGGCCGGGCGGTCGTATCACGCGACCTCCCTGGAGGCCGCGCAGGAGGGCGACGGGCTCCCGGGGCTCCTGGACCGGCTCGGCTACGAGGATCCCGCGCTGGACGGCGTGGAGCACCGGGACCTCGTACGGCATCTGCTCGTACAACTGCCCGAAAGAGAGCAGCGGATTCTGCTGCTGCGGTACTACAGCAATCTCACGCAGTCTCAGATCAGCGCGGAGCTCGGCGTCTCACAAATGCATGTCTCGCGGCTACTCGCGCGTAGCTTCCAAAGGTTGCGGTCTGCGAACAGGATCGACGCGTAACCGCAAACAGGAGCGAGAGGTCACCGAAGCGAGGGAATCGCTCATCAGGGCCGTTCCGGGCAGTTGAGGGCCGAAAGACCGTCAGACCCCTTGTTTGCAGGGCTTATTCGCGTCTCAGATGTCGACATGTCACTACAGCGTGTTGCCGACATGTGACATTCTGCGTGAAGCGCGTTTGCCGGGGCTTCGGCTCCGGTATTCAGGTGAAGGCTGCGTTCCTCAGACGGGAGCGTTCGCCGCGACCGTCCCGCGACCCAAAGGGGGTGGCATGTCCGCAGAACAGGGCAGCTCGAAGGTGCTCACGCTCGCGGAGAGCGAGACAGCTCCCCATGCTCTCGACTCACTCGGCCCCATCGATGATGCTCCGGCCGTCCTGGCGGCCGAGCCCGCCCCGGTTGTTCCGACCGCGGGCGCCATCGACACCCGCACCCTGTCCCGCTCCCTGTTCCTGCGGCTGGCCGCGCTCGACGAGGACAGCCCCGAGCGTGCGTACGTCCGTGACACTCTGATCGAGCTCAACCTGCCGCTGGTGCGGTACGCCGCGGCGCGGTTCCGGTCGCGGAACGAGCCGATGGAGGACATCGTCCAGGTCGGCACGATCGGGCTGATCAAGGCGATCGACCGGTTCGACTGCGAACGCGGGGTGGAGTTCCCGACGTTCGCGATGCCGACGGTGGTCGGGGAGATCAAGCGGTTCTTCCGCGATACGTCGTGGTCGGTGCGGGTGCCTCGGCGCCTGCAGGAGCTGCGGCTCGCGCTGACCAAGGCCAGTGACGAGCTCTCGCAGAAGCTGGACCGGTCTCCCACGGTCGCCGAACTCGCGGCCGTGCTCGGGGTGTCCGAGGAGGACGTCGTCGACGGGCTGGCGGTGGGGAACGCGTACACGGCGTCCTCGCTGGACTCGCCGGCGCCGGAGGACGACGGCGGCGAGGGGTCGCTGGCGGACCGGCTGGGGTACGAGGACACCGCGCTGGAGGGCGTGGAGTACCGCGAGTCCCTGAAGCCGCTGCTGGCGAAGCTGCCGCCTCGGGAGCGGCGGATCATCATGCTGCGGTTCTTCGCGAACATGACGCAGTCGCAGATCGGCGAGGAGGTCGGCATCTCGCAGATGCACGTCTCCCGCCTGCTGACGCGGACGCTGTCACAGCTGCGGGAAGGCCTGATCTCGGACTGACGCCGCGAGGCGGCCCCACGGCTCTGGCCGTGGCGCCGCCCACGGCTCGTCGTGAGACCCGCCTACGGCTCGTCATGGGCTGCCTGCGCCTCGTCGTGGGGCACCTGCGACTTCGCCGCGACCCCGGCCGCGGGCCTTCGTCCATGAGGGCGCTGCGACTTCATCGCGAGCCCGGCTGTGGCTTCGCCGTAGGGCGCCTGCCGCTTCGTCGTGGGGCACCTGCGGGTCGTCGTGGGGCACCTGCGACTTCGCCGCGACCCCGGCCGCGGGCCTTCGTCCATGAGGGCGCTGCGACTTCATCGCGAGCCCGGCTGTGGCTTCGCCGTAGGGCGCCTGCCGCTTCGTCGTGGGGCACCTGCCACTTCGTCGCCACCCCCGGCTGCGGTCCATCGTGTGGTGCTGCGGCTTTACCTCGCCCTGGCGCTGCGGCTTCATCGCGAGCCCGCCTGCGGCTTCGCCGTAGGGCGCCTGCCGCTTCGTCCTGCGTGCGCCTGCCGCTTCGTCGTGGGTCGGGGCCGCGTCGGGGGGTGTCCGTCCTCGGAACGGCGCGATGGGGTCGGGTACCGACTCGCTGTTCGTTGACGCGCCAACCGCTGCGGGCGGACACCCCCCGACACGTCCCCTTCCGTGCGTGCGCGGGTGCGGGCACGCCTCGGCTGAGCCCGCCTGTGGTCGCGGCGAGCCGCCGTAGCCGCCTCCGGTTGTCGCCCGGCGCCGCTGCGAGCCGCCGCAGGCTGACGCAGGCCGCCGCTGCGGGCATGCGTGCCGCTAAGGGCGGCACGGGTGGGCGCAGCGGCACCCCGTTCCGCCGGGTTGCGAACCCACCCGGCAGCGGTACCGACGCCGGGTACCTCGCGACGCCGAGTTGTGCACCCACCCGGCCCTGACCCAACGCCAGGGCGGACGTCGCGCGCTACGCCAGCGCCAGCCAAGCCACCGCCGCGACGATCGCTACGGCGACGACGACGCCGAGGATGAGGCCGATGCGCGGGCCGCCGCCGGCGGATGTCGCCGCGGCCTGCCGCCCCTGCGGCGCCTCGTCGACGAACGCGCGGAACATCTGGGTGTTGCCGGCAGGGTCGTGATTGCCCTGGGGGGCCTGGTTGTTAGCCATGGCCCGAGACCCTAGCGAAAACGCCGGGGCTCCCCAAGTGGGGGTTGCCCTTCCGTTTGCCCCGGGACGACCGGTACCACCACCCTCGCCACCAGCACATTTACTGACGCAATACTTGCCTTTGCCAAGTTTTGGCGTCGCATTCACCTCCTTTATTTGCCTTCAGCAACCAACAGCTCCTATGGTTGCCCTAAGCAACGAAAGCGGGAGGTGTCATGGCCGAGAGGGCGCAGTACGAAGAGCTGGTCCGCCAGTTCAGTGCCTTCGGTGCCGTGAAGCGGGAGCTCGGACGGATCATGCCGGCCGAATGCCCCGGCGGGTCGGCGGCCGTGCTGACCCTGCTGGGCCGCCACGGAGACATGCGCATGAGCAAGCTCGCCGAGCTGCTCGCCGTGGACATGTCGGTCACCAGTCGCCATGTCGCGCACGTCGTGGACCGGGGCTGGATCGAACGCTCCCCCGACCCCGCGGACAAGCGCTCACGCATCCTGCGCCTCACCCCCGCCGGCGACGCCCAGCTCGACGAGCTGTCCCGGCGGACCACCGAGGTGCTCGAAGAGCGTCTGAGCGACTGGTCCGACGAGGACGTCCGCCGGCTCACGCAGCTGATGGCACGGCTGCGGGAGAGCTTCGACTGCCGGCCCGCGCCCCGGGCGGCACCACCCGCCGTCGCACAGACCACCCGTACACCCGCAAGCACGTAAGAAAAGGAAGCCCATGGCAACGACCACACCAGCCGGTGTGCGGGCTCATGCCAAGCACGGGGGAGGCTCGCACAGTCCCTCCGGCGACGGCGCTCCGATGACGCACCGGCAGATCATGGAGGCCCTCACCGGCCTTCTGCTCGGCATGTTCGTCGCGATCCTGTCGTCGACGATCGTCTCCAACGCCCTGCCCCGGATCATCGGCGACCTCGGTGGCGGCCAGAGCGCCTACACCTGGGTCGTGACCGCGTCCCTGCTGACGATGACCGCGTCCACCCCGCTGTGGGGCAAGCTCGCCGACCTGTTCTCCAAGAAGCTGCTGATCCAGCTCGCGCTGGTCATCTTCGTGCTGGGGTCGGCGGCGGCCGGTATGTCGCAGAACCCCGGCATGCTCATCACGTTCCGCGCGGTCCAGGGCATCGGCATGGGCGGTCTGTCCGCGCTGGCCCAGATCATCATGGCGGCGATGATCTCCCCGCGTGAGCGCGGCCGCTACAACGGCTACCTGGGCGCCGTCTTCGCGACGGCCATGGTCGGCGGTCCGCTGGTCGGCGGTGTCATCACCGACACCGACTGGCTCGGCTGGCGCTGGTGCTTCTACGTCGGCGTGCCCTTCGCGGTGATCGCCCTGATCGTGCTGCAGAAGACCCTGCACCTGCCCGTGGTGAAGCGGAAGGTCAAGGTCGACTGGGCCGGGGCGTTCTTCATCAGCGCGGCCGTCTGCCTGCTGCTGGTCTGGGTGACCTTCGCCGGTGACAAGTACGACTGGGTGTCGTGGCAGACCTATGCGATGGTCGGTGGCTCGGTCGTGCTGCTGGCGGTGTTCGTCCTCGTCGAGGCGAAGGCGAGCGAGCCGATCATTCCGCTGCGGCTGTTCCGCAACCGCACCATCACGCTGGCCTCCGTCGCCTCCCTGTTCGTCGGTGTCGCGATGTTCTCGGGGACCGTGTTCTTCAGCCAGTACTTCCAGCTGGCGCGGGACAAGTCGCCGACGATGTCCGGGGTCATGACCATTCCGATGATCGCGGGGCTGTTCGTCTCCTCGACCGTCTCCGGCCAGGTCATCACCCGCACCGGGCGCTGGAAGGCGTGGCTGGTCGCCGGTGGTGTGCTGGTGACGGCGGGCCTCGGCCTGCTGAGCACGATCCGGTACGACACCGAGTACTGGCACATCGCGATCTTCATGGCGCTGCTGGGTCTCGGCATCGGCATGATGATGCAGAACCTGGTGCTCTGCACGCAGAACCAGGTGGAGCCGAGCGACCTGGGTGCCGCCAGCTCCACGGTGACCTTCTTCCGGTCCCTGGGCGGTGCCGTGGGAGTCTCGGCGCTCGGCGCGGTCCTCGGCAACAAGATCACCGACTACGTCAAGGACGGCCTCGCCGACCTCGGCCCCAAGGGCGCGGCCCTCGGCCACGCCGGCACGGGCGGGGGCGGCATCCCCGACCTCGACGCGATGCCCGCGCCGCTGCGCACCGTCGTGGAGAGCGCCTACGGCCATGGTGTCGCGGACGTGTTCCTCTACTCGGCCCCGATGGCGCTGCTCGCGCTGCTGGTGGCGCTGTTCATCAAGGAGGTCCCGTTGAAGACGAAGGGCGCGCTGGCGCAGGCCGCCGAGCCGGAGACCCGGACGCCTGCGGAGGCTGTGGCTCCCGCCGCGGAGAAGGCCGTGCCGAGCTGGGCCGTGGCGGAGAACGAGGCCGTCGACGGGAGCGGGACCGGAACCGAGGGCACGCAGCGGCTTGGCGCCGTCGCCACGGCGGTCCGTTCGGAGGAGGCCTCCGGTGGCGCTCCCGGCGTCCCCGTTCGCGGATTCGTCCGCGGCGCCGAGTCCGCGCCCGTGCCGCAGGCCGCCGTCACGCTGATCTCGCTGGCCGGGCGTCAGCTGGGCCGGTCCGTGGCGCAGGCCGACGGCTCGTACGCGGTGGACGCCCCGGGCTCCGGTTCGTACGTCCTGATCGCCTCCGCCGACGGCTTCCAGCCGCAGGCGTCCACGGTCGTGGTGAACGGCGAGCCGGTCGCCTACGACATCCTGCTCAGCGGCACCAGCGGGCTGACCGGTCTGGTGCGGGCCGCCGAGAACGGGCAGCCGGTCAAGGACGCGATGGTCATCGTGACCGATGTGCGCGGCGACCTGCTGGCCACCGGGACCACCGGTGAGCAGGGCGACTTCACCTTCGCCGAGCTGGTGCCGGGGGCGGTGACCGTCGCGGTGAACGCCGCCGGGTTCCGGCCGCGGGCCCTGCCCGTCGAGGTGGGCGGCACGGGCGTCACCAGGGTCGAGATAGACCTGGATTCGGGCGCCCGCGTCCAGGGTGTCGTGCGGGCTCCGCACGGCCCGCTGGCCGACGCCCGGGTGACGCTGGTCGACCAGGCGGGCAATGTCGTCGGCTCGGCCACGACCGGCACGGACGGGGCGTACGCCTTCACCGACCTGGACGGCGGCGAGTACACCGTCATCGCCACGGGCTACCCGCCGGTGGCCACCGCCCTGACGGTCACGGGCACCGGCGCCGACGGCCACGACATCGAACTCGCCCACCCCGGCGAGTAACAGGGACCCCGGCCCGTGGCGGTGGGGCGCGCTCTGAGCGGAGGTGCGCCCCCTGTCGCGGGCCGGTTTCTTTCTGAGGAGTAGTTGAGATGGGACTGACCGCGAGGATCCGTACCCGGGACGGTTGGGCCGTGTCGCACGCGGTCGTCACGGTGGCGGACATGAGGGGCGCGCAGGTGCTGCGTGCCGAGGCCGACGCCGAGGGCGCCGTAAGGGACACGACGCCGATGGAGGCGGGGGCGTACACCGTCATCGTCACGGCCGTCGGGTACGCGCCCGCGGCCTCCAGTGTGATCGTGACCGCGAGCGGGCGGGCCGAGGTCGGCACGGTGACGCTGGCGCGGCAGGGCGGCACCGAACTGCCGCCGCCCGGCCCGTGGACCGTCGACCCGGTGCACTCCAGCGTGGCCGCCGTGGCACAGCACCTGGGCATCTCCAGCGTGCACGGCCGGTTCACGGAGTTCTCCGGCTCGATCGAGATCGCCCCGGACGACGTCACCAAGTCCCGTGTGGAGGCGGTGATCCGGGCCGCGTCCGTCGACACCGGCAACGGCATGCGCGACGGGCATCTGAAGTCGCCGGACTTCCTGGATGTGGAGCGGTTCCCCGAGATCACCTACCGGTCGACCGGGCTGACGGCGGCCGGTTCCGACCGGTGGACGGTCCACGGCGAGCTGGGCATGCACGGGGTCGTACGGCCGGTCGACCTCGATCTGGCCTACCTCGGCACGGGCCCGGACCCGTGGGGCGGCACCCGCGCGGCGTTCCGCGCCACGACCGAACTGCACCGCGAGGACTTCGCGATGAACTACAACCAGGTGCTCCAGGCGGGCATCGCCGCCATCGGCACGACGCTCAAGGTCGAGCTGGACATCCAGGCCGTGCAGGGCGAGTCACTTCCGGCGGTCTGAGGCCGGTCCGGACGGCCGGGACACGCGCGCCACCAACTGGTCGCACAGGTCGCGGAGTTTGACGTTCCGGTCCTGCGAGACCCGGCGCAGCCGCTCCAGCGCGATGCGCGCGTCGATCCGCTCCCGGGCCATGAGGATGCCGATCGCCTGGTCGATGACGCTGCGGGAGAGCAGCGCGGTGCGTACGTCGGCGGCGGACTGGCGCCCGCGTTCGATGCGCAGGGCCACGTCGATCGCGTCCCCGGCCCGGCCGGCGAAGGCCCGGGCCGCCTCCCGGCTCGCGCACAGTGCCCCGGGCTCCTCGCCGTAGAAGTTGAGCGCCGCGCCCGTCTCGTCCTCGATGTCGATGGGCACGGCCAGCACGCATCCGACGCCTACGGAGAGCGCGTACCGCGTGTACGGCGGCCAGCGGGACTCGGTCGTCAGATCGGGCGCGTACTGTTCGTCGCCGGTCTCGGCGGCGTCGACGCAGGGGCCCGAACCGTTCTCGTACTGGCGCAGGTCCAGGCCGCTGGGCAGGCCGTCGCTGCCGGCCAGGGTGAGCAGCCGCCCGGCCCGGCGCACCGTGATGCTGCACGCGGCGGCGCCGGGCACCTCCCGCACCGCACGGTCGGTCAGATCGTGCAGCAGGGTGTCGAGACCACTGCTGCGCACCATCGCCTGGTCCAGCGTCTCGGACGTCTCGGAACTCATGACCGTACGTGTATCCCGTCGTCCCGCGCCCACGCCCCCGACGTAGCCGGGCGCAGTCAGGTGCTGTTGTGCGTGCCGACGACGCGGCGGGCGATGTCGCGCAGTTTCACGTTCTCCCGCTGGGAGGCCCGCACCAGGCTCTCGAAGGCCGCGGCCGCGTCGATGCCCTGGCGCTCCATGAGGATGCCGGTGGCCTGGCCTATCAGGTCCCGGGTGTGCATGGCCTCGGTGAGCTGCTCGCGCACGGTCGCGGAGTCCAGGGCGATGCTGACGTGCGCGGTGAACAGCCGGCCGATGCGCGTCGCGTCCTCGTCGAAGACGCCGGGCTTGCGCGCGTAGGCCGTGAGCACGGTCAGCCGGCGGCGGTCGGCGCGCAGCCGCAGCGACAGCGCCGAGCGCAGGCCCAGGGCGGACAGCACGTCCCAGCCGTCGTCCGCTTCGCTGTCCCCTGTCCGCGCCACCGGGCTGTTCCACAACCGCTCCCAGTGCCCGTGCTGTTCGCGGCCGGTGTGCCGGGCCTCGGCGGAGCGCACGACCTCGTCGGTCCAGGCGAGCGTACGGAGCCGGCTGCCGCGCTCGAGCTCGGAGACGCCGGCGTGCTCGGCCCCGGGCATGAGGTGCACGGCCAGCTGAACGGCTGTGCGCAGGGTGTTGTGGGGAGTGAGCGTCTCGTGCAGTTGCTGAGACGCCACCGTCAGGGCTTCGGCCAGCTCGGAGCCAACCGGAAAACGGGGCAAATCAGGAAACTCGGACGCAGCCACCACGAACCTCTTCGGCATGCACGGCCATGGCCGTGCGCAGGAGAGCTCCGCAGCACATTCCCGACTGCGAGCACAGGACGGACAGCACTCTAGCTGCTCGGTTGCGTCCAGGTGACGTCCGGCCGACGGCCGCGACAGGCGCTTCCGCAGCCGCGCCCCGGCGTGGTGGAATGGGCCCAAGGGTCAGGAAGCGGCCTTACCGGAATCCGGACGAACGTCTGCCAGGTGAGTGCTGTGACTTTCATCCCGAATCCCACCGAACCTCGGGACCTGCCCGGCCGTGTCTACCTCACGATGCCCGCGGAGATCGACTTCTGCAACGCCGCGGAGCTGCTGCCGCTGATCATGTCCGCGGCCCGGGACCGGGGCGACCGGCTGGAACTGCTCGTCCTCGACCTCTCCTGCACGTCCTTCATGGACTCCCAGGGCGTCCGCCTCATCAACGACATCCGCCACCGGCTGCGCCCCGAGGCCCGGGTGCGTCTGGTGGCCCGACCCGACGGCGTCACGAGCAGCGTCCTGGAGCTGACCGGACTGCGCCGGGACGTCCCCGTGTACGACAACCTCGCCGAGGCCCTGGCGTCGTAGGCTGCCGCCCATGGCACCGAACATCGCGACGAACACCCGTGTCTCCCTCGACGAGTTGCTCGACTTCGTACGGCCCCGGCACCACGCGATCCTGCTGACCCGGCGGGCCGACGAAGGCCCCCAGGGCTCGCCTCTGACCTGCGGTGTCGACGACTCCGGCCGGATCGTGGTCTCCACGTACCCGGAGCGGGCCAAGACCCGCAACGCCAAGCGGGACCCGCGCGTGAGCCTGATCGTCCTGAGCGACGACTGGAACGGCCCGTGGGTCCAGGTCGACGGCACCGCCGAGGTCGTCGACACCCCCGACTCCATCGAGCCGCTGGTGGAGTACTACCGGAACATCGCCGGTGAGCACCCTGACTGGGACGAGTACCGCGCGGCCATGGCCAAGCAGGGCAAGTCGATCATCCGGATCACGCCGGAGCGGTGGGGGCCGGTGGCGACCGGTGGGTTCCCGGCGCGGCTGGTGGAGGGCGACTAGACGATCGCCGAGCTCGAGATGATCGTCGGCTTCGACGACGACCTGGCCGGCGAGGCCACCCGGGTCGCCAACCGCCGCTCCCTCGCGCGCTGAGCCGGACGCCGGTCAGGGCCGGGTGCCAGGTAGCGACGTCCTTGTCGATGTACTCGACCAAGCGCAGGACCTCGGCGTGAGCCTCGGACAGGGTGAGCCGACGAGCCCGGCCGCGGCGGGGACAGTACGCGTACACACCAAGCGGCCGCTGTCTCGGGAAGGACCCAGCCCGCCTACAGAGGGTGACCCTCAGGCGGTGCCCTTTATCCAGTCATCGCAGTAACGGAGCTTTCCGTGATGGCCCTTCTCGCTGCACGCGCGGAAATAGACGACCTGGCCTTCCCGGTAGTTCTCGTCGGGAGCGACAGGCCAATCCTGGCCGCTCCAATGCACGGTCTCGACCTCACCGCCCTTCTTCTTGTACTGAAGCGCGACCCCTATCCCCTCCGGAACCAAGTCCTTGAGCTGATACCAGTCGCCGTAACTGTGGAAGGTCGCCTTGGCAGTGGTCGTCGTGTTGTACGAGGTGTACACCTTGTGACCAGCCGCGCTCGCGGGCGCGGACGCGAGCGCAGCGCCCGTGGCCCCTATGGCCACCGCCGCGACGACATTTCGCAGAGCTGTACGCACGTCAGAACCTCCAATGGTTATCGATCTTGAACCCTAGAGAGGCCGAGGAACGTACGTGGCGGCCTTCACGACTCATCCCGCACACGGTCAACCCGCCTACGCAAGGTGACTCCTTGATCGAGCGGAAGCACGGTTGACGCATACAGCGCCGTTGGTCAGAGCCTGCTGACCAACGGCGCTGCTTCCGTGGTGCTGCTGCCACGAAACGGTGGCCCGAAAGTGGCGGCGAACCGCTACTGGGAGTGTGCGTGTCGTCCCTCGCACAACCCCGTCTGAACGGCGGCTTTCATGTCGTCGTCCTGCGCGTCCGTTCCACCCGGGTCGACGTTCGTCATGACAGCCGTCTGCCTGCCGTCGGCTGTGGCGCCGCCCGCGGTCTGGTAGCCGAAGACGTCGCCGCCGTGGCCCCAGTAGAGGCCGCCGCAGGGCAGCGGCCTGCTCTCCAGGCCCAGGCCGTATGCACGACCGTCGTCACTGCCGGTCGACCGGGTCTTCATCATCGCCTTGAGCTGGGCCGGGCGCAGCAGCTTGCCGCGAACGAGGGCCCCCAGGAAGCGGTTGAGGTCGGTGCCGCTGGAGATCATTTCGCCGGACGCGCCCGCGAGGGAGGGGTTGAACGCGGTGATGTCCATGAGCGGCGCGTCCTCGCCTGGGCGTACGTACCCGCGCGGATGCGGTCCGGGGATCGACGTGGCATCGCCCGGCACGGACGTATCGTGCAGCCCGAGCGGCTCGATGATGCGCCGACGGATCTCGTCGCCGTACGAGTGTCCGGTCACCTTCTCGATGAGCATGCCCGCCAGCAGGTAGTTGGTGTTGGAGTAGTGCCACTCGGAGCCGGGCTTCGCACCGGGCTTCTCAAAGGTCGGCGGGTGGGCGAGCGCGAGGTTGACCAGGTCGCGGGTGTCGTGGTGGGCCAGCGGGTCCTTGAGGATGTCCTGCGGGTTGACGTAGTCGAGGTACTCGGGCAGGCCGCTGGTCTGCTGGAGGAGCATACGGACCGTGATCATCCGGCCGTCGTTTCCGTGGCCGCGCACGACGCCGGGCAGGTAGCGCTCCACCGGGGCGTCGAGATCGACGAGGTGCTCTCCCACCAGACGGAGCACGACTGTGGCCACGAAGGGCTTGGTCATGCTGCCGATCCGGAACCTGCTGTCGCCGCGCACCGGAGCCTGGCTGTCCACGTCCGCGACGCCGCTGGTCAGCACCGCGCTGCCGCCTCTGTCCCGCGTCGCGACGAGTGCTCCGGGCGCACCGTCTGCGGTGGTCAACCGGTGCATGAGTGCGCGCAGTTGCGTGCCGTCGGCAGTGTGGGTGGAATGTGCGTTGGTGGTATTGGCCGTGGTCGCCGCGGTGGCGGTGTTGCCCGGCAGGCTGCCTCCCAGCACACTGACTGCCACGGCCAGCGTGAGTGCCCCACCCAGTGCACGCTTGTGCTTGATCACGTGTCCATCCTCCGTCGTCGTGGCAAAGCCGCTGCTGCGGAGGGCTTTTCAAACCCCGCCCTCTCCTCGCCAGCTCACGATGCCCGAGCGGTGCCGGCCGATGCGATGGGGCGATCATCCGGAACGGCAGTGGGGATAACCCCCGGTGAGGATCGATGACCGAGCCTGCAGCACACCATTCCCGAACGCCGTGACCAGCAGGCCCACCGCCAACGCCGTGGCAGTATCGGCGGCAGGCCCCTGCCTCGGTCCGGACGCCGTGCCGGCGCGGGAGGCGGTTTTGCGGGGGGCCACGCCTTCCTCCCTTCCGCCGGGCTGGAGGCGTCCGCGTCAGTCCGCGAACTGCTACGGGAGAGGGGACGAACCTCCTGGCCACAAGGTTGAAGACTCACGGATGCCCAGAGCAACCCACGGGATGTCGCACAGCCCATGCGAGCGAACCGGTGTGCTGACGGCCGCCCGGCGGATCCGTACGAGCCTCAGGACATGCTGCCCCGACACACCGTTCCCGGAGCCGGGGTACGGCCCGTGCGTAGGTAGTGGTCGACCGTCTCCGTGACGCAGCGGTTCTGCGGGTACGTGCCGTGGCCCTCCTCCTCAGCCGTCAGGAGGACGCCGACGCCGTCGCCCAGGGCGCGGGCCATGTGGCGGGCACCGGGGTAGGGGGTGGTCGGGTCGCCGGTGCCGCCGACCACTAGGACGGGAGCCGCGCTGTCGGCGTTCACCTGGAGCGTGGTGCGCTCGCCGTCGAACGGCCAGTCGTAGCAGCGGTAGACGCCGGTGGACCAGGCCGCGCCGAAGACGGGTGAGGCGGCTTTGATGCGGGCCTCGTCCCGGTCGAGGCGTTCGAAGCCGGGGCGCAGGCTGGAGTCCGCGCAGGTGATCGCGGTCTGGGCGGCGCGGCTGTTGTCGCGCGGGGTCGCCGCGCGGTCGGCGGATCCGATGTGGTCCGCGCCTTCGCTCAGCGGACGGCCGTCGTTGTGGTCGATCAGCGCGGTGAGGGCCTTGGCGAGCGGCGCCCAGCCGTCCGTGCCGAGGTCGAGATGGCCGCTGACGGCGTACGCGAGGTGGTCCGCGTCGAGGTTCCTTCCGGCGCCGGCCGGGGCGGGCTTCTTCTCCAGGCGGTCGGCCAGGCGCGCCATGCGCCGCGCGGCCTCCTCGGGCCCGTCGCCGGTCGGGCAGTGGCGGATACGGGCCGCGCAGTGCGCGGCGAACCGGTCGAACGCTGCCTGGACCGCCTTGACCTGCGACACCTGCCCCTCGTCGAGGTCCTCGGTCGGATCGACGGACGCTTCGAGGACGAGCCGTCCGACGTGCGACGGGTGCAGGTGGGCGTAGACCGCGCCGAGCGCCGTTCCGTACGAGACGCCGAAGTAGTGCAGCCGCTCGTCGCCGAGGAGGTAGCGCATCAGGTCGAGGTCGCGCGCGGTGTGCGAGGTACCGATGTACGGGAGGAGCGCCCCGGAGTGCTCGGCGCAGGCGTCGGCCCCGTCGTAGCCGGTGTCGTCCGCGGTCTTCCCGCAGCGCACGGGGATGGTCGCGCCGACGCCGCGCGGGTCGAAGGAGACCAGGTCGTAGCGGTCGAGGAGCGGCTCGTACTGGTTGAGGTGTTCGGGCAGTCCGGACACGCCGGGGCCGCCGAAGTTGAGGACGAGCGAGCCGATGCGCCGGGCGTTCGGGCCGGTGGCCTTGCGGCGGATCAGGGCGACGTCGATCGTCCTGCCGTCCGGCTTCCGGTAGTCCAGGGGGGGGCCTTCATGGTGGCGCAGTCGTAGCCCGTGCGCGCGGTGGGCGGCGAGGTGCAGCGGGACCAGTGGAGGTGCTGGCCCGTGGTGAGCGCGGTGGGCAGACCGGCGGGCGGGTTGTTCGCGGTGAACTCCGTACGCGGCTCCGCACTCCGGCCGGGAGCGTCGTGCTGGAGCCAGGCGCCGACGGCCCCGATCGCGGCGAGGACGACCCCGGCGTTGATGCACGCGCCGGCCGAGAGGCCCGGTCTGCGGCTTCGTAACGGACGTGCGTCACTCATCGAATCCCCGCGCTCCCGCCCCTGGACGCCCGCCCCGTGCGCACATGCCCGTACGCGTGATCGTCCGATCATCGAATGCGTGCAGGATACAAGCCGCCTCCGACAGCACGGCCGGGCGCCCGGCATGCGATGTCCCACGGCCGGTCAGCCGGTGGCGGACGGGGACGCGGCTCGACCACCGGTGATCCAACGGGTCCAACCGGGGCTGACGTGTAGTTACCGGATCGCCGTCGAGGCCGCCGCTGACGAGGCGCACTGGGTGGAGCAGTACCGGGCGGGCACATTCGCCTCAGGGGCGGGAAACAGGGTGGCCCCGCATACGCAGAGGCCGCCGGCCAGCTTCTGGATATGGGCCGCGGCGGACCTGGCCCTCGTCTTCAGCAGAAGGTGCTCATTGTCGATCGCGTGCCGGACGGCCATGGGTTCTGCTTCGTTGAGGTAGATGTCGTCGATCAGATTCGGCTCCCCGTAGCAGCCCTCGACCAGTTGAGCGGCGACCCGGGAGAACGCTCCCTGGGAGACAGCGGCAGCGATCAGCGCGTAGCCCTGGTTCCCCACGTGCGCGGCGGCCGGTGTGCTCTCGAACTCCTGCCGCCGGTCGTTCCCCCACGCCCAAGCCATCTCGGCGAGTTCCTTCCCGGAGCGCTCGGCGAGATGCCGGCGCCCGCAGTACGGGATCAAGGCATCGGCCACCGGGAGGTGCCCACACCCCGGGACGCGGCACAGCTCGGCGACCCAGTTGTCCTGCGACAGCAGGAGCTCGAAGCGGCGATCGCCGCACGCCACCACCACGGCGCGGAAGCTGTCGCACGACTCCACCGTCATCTCGGCGGACAGCCCCTAGGGGTTCGCTAGGAGTTCGCTTCGCGGGCGACCATCGCTTCGATGCCCGCGATCAGCAGCTCCAGCGCGTACTCGAAGTCCCGTTCCAGCATCTCGGCGACCGTGTCGCCGCCGCGGGCCGCCATCATCTCCTGGGAGTCCCGGATGAGATCGGCGGCCTGGGAGGACTCGGTCGCCATGCTCATGGCTTCCTGGAAGTACTCGTCCAGGGTCATGCCCGCGGCCGCGGCCCGGGTGGAGAGATGGCCCTCGAGCGTGCCGTACCCGTAGACGAACTGGAAGACCGCCGAGATCGTGCTCGTCAGCCGGTTCGCGGGCAGCCCGGCCCTGCGGACCACGCGCTGCACGGCACTCGAGTACGCCACGTTGTTGGGACCGAGGTTGAGGTAGGTGCCGACGAGCTGCGACACCCAGGGGTGGCGCACCAGCAGGCCGCGGTACTCGCGGGCCAGCGCCCCCACCTGGTCGCGCCAGTCCTCGTCGGCTTCCGCCTCGGGCAGCCGCATCTCGCCCATGACCTCGTCCAGGGCGAGTTCGAGGAGGTCGTCCTTGGTGTCGACGTACCAGTAGACGGACATCGCGGTGACGTTCAGCTCGCCGGCCAGCCGCCGCATCGAGAACTTCGCCAGCCCCTCGGCATCCAGCAGCCGCACGGTGACCTCGATGATGCGCGCCCGGTCCAGCCCCGAGGGCTGTCCACCACCGCGTCGCCGCTGCGCCTTGCCGTCCAGCCAGACGCTGCTCCGCCCGGCTTTGTCGGCCGCTTTCGCCATGGCGCACCTTCTCTCACTTCCAACGCCGATCATGCTAATCGGCGCCGTCTTTCACCCATCGGCCCGTGCTCCTACGCGGACTCTGCCCGCTCTGCCCGCCGCAACAACGCCGCCGCGACCAAACCACCCAGCAGAACGGCCACCGCCCCCACCAGCTGACTGCTCTCCAGTCCGGAGGCGAACGCGTCGGAGATCCGCGCCTTCTCCTCCGCCGAGTCCGCCGACGCCAGCGCCGCGGGCAACGACGCCGCGGACACGGCGACCAGGGACGCGAACCTCGAGTTGAGCACGGCACCGAGGACGGCGACACCAAGACCGTTGCCGAACTCCGCGAGCGTCCCGTTGATCCCCGCTCCCACACCGGCCTTCTCGGGCGGAATCGCACTCATGATCGCGTTGGCCATGGCCGGCATGGACAGCGCCACACCCGCGCCCATGACGATCAGACCGAGCAGCATCCCGCCGTACCCGTGCCCGCCGAACAGCGCGATCGCCGCCAGCCCCGCGGACACCAGGGTCATGCCGAGCGCGATGGCCGCCGGCGTACCGGCCTTGAGCACCAGCTTCGCCCCGACCCCGGTGAAGTTGAGCGCGACGACGGTCAGCGCCAGCGGCGCGGTCCGCAGCCCGGCGTCCAGCGGCTCGTAGCCGAGGACGAACTGGAGGTGCTGGGTGAGCAGGAACAGCGACCCCGTCATGCCGAACGCCACGAGGATCGTGCCCGCGACCGCGCCCACGAACTTCTGGTTGCGGAAGAAGTGCATGTCGAGCATGGGGTTGTCGATGCGCAGCTCCCACATGGCGAAGAGACCGAGTACGGCCAGGCCGAGCAGCGCGGAGACCAGCACCTGGCCGGACGTCCAGCCGTGCTCGGGCCCGGTGATGATCGCGTACACGCACGCCGTCATGCCGATGGTCGACAGCACCGCGCCGACCAGGTCGGGCCGGTCGCCCGTCGTCTGCTTGGACTCCGGGACGAGCGCGGCGACCGCGACCAGGCCGAGCACGGCGACCGGGATGTTGATCAGGAAGATGGCGCCCCACCAGAAGTGGTTCAGCATCACACCGCCGATCAGCGGCCCGGCCGCGAACCCGAGCGAACTGACCGTCGACCAGAGCGCGATGGCCTTCACCCGCTCCTTGTCGTCGAAGATCTGCACGACGACGGCGAGGATCGTGGTCATCAGCAAGGCGCCGCCGACGCCCATGCCCGCACGGGCCGCGATCAACTGGGCCGGGCTCTGGGAGAGGCCGGCCGCAAGCGAGCCCACGCCGAATATCGCCAGGCCCGCCATCAGCAGCAGCTTGCGGCCGTAGCGGTCGGCAGCGTTGCCCGCGGTGAGCAGCAGGCCGGACTGGACCAGCGCGTACGCGTTCATCATCCACTGGACGTCGGCGGTCGTCGCGTCCATCTCGCGGGTGAGCGAGGGGATCGCCACGTTCAGGATCGTGTTGTCGAGCAGCACGGTGAGCTGCGCGAGGCAGACGACACCGAGGATCAGCCAGCGTTGGGGGTGGCCGCCGGAAGCCGTCTGAGGTGGGGCCTGTTCCTGTGGGGACGTCGTCATGCTGTACACCGTAGAACAGTTCCCATACGGCGTACAACAGAGATACGGCGAGGGGCGGTGGCACTCGGCCACCGCC
>NZ_JBHUTX010000022.1:0-113535 GCF_042671245.1 Streptomyces sp. NPDC057099 | reverse complement strand
GGCCGCCCGGCCCGCCCGCGGGGGGGGGCGGCGGGCGGGGGCCCCCCCCCCCCCCCCCCCCCGGCCCTGTTTCCTGTGCGGGGACCCGCGCGGCCGGGGCATGAGGGTGCCGGGACGGCCGACACCCCCCGGATCGCGATCGACGGGGGGTGCGGGTGGGGCGGGGTGGGTGCCGGACGGATCGTGTCCGGCACCCGGGAGCCGCTAGCGGGACGAGGTGGTGCGCCCGCGGCGGTACATCATCACTCCGCCGACGATCAGGGCGGCGCTGGCGGCCGACGCGGCGGCCAGGGCCTCACTGCCGGTCTCGGCGAGCTGGGGCAGCGTGCCCTCCTCGACCACCTCTTCCTCGGAGGTGGACGACGTCTCGGTGTCCGGAGTCGTGGAGTCCGGGGTCTCGTGGTCCGGCCTGGAGGGGACCTCCTTGACCGGAGGCGTCTTCTCCTCGTCCGTCGACGGAGTGTCGTGGTGGTGGTCGTGGTCGTGGCCGTAGCCGCCGCCGGACGACTCGTTCTCGCAGTCGTTGCCGTACGCCGTGTTGAACAACGCGCCGCCGTTGACGGAGTTGCCGCACACGTTGGTGGGCACGTCGACCGGCAGCTGCACGTTGTTCCCGGAGCCCACACCGGGAGAACCCTTCACGACCGCCGACGCGTCCGCGCCCGCGCCGCCGTCGTGGTGCTTCGGCTTGTGCGAGGTGTTCTTGCAGGAGTTGCCGATCGCCTTGTTGAGCGCCGCGAGTCCGTTGACCGTGTTGCCGCACAGGTTCACCGGCACGTGGACCGGCGCCTGCACGCTGTTTCCGGAGAGCACACCAGGGGAGTCCTTCGCCACGCCTGACGCGTCGGCGTCAGCCAGGGCGGGGCTGCCGTACAGGGACAGAATCCCGGTGGCGGCGGCCGCCGCGAACGCTCCCTTGCTCAGGGTCTGTCGCAATGTAGTTGTCCTCCTGCTTGAAGAATGGGGCAGCGGTGAAAGATCGCAGCGCCGCATGCTCTACTGCCTCATCAACCCGGCGCGGGAGGATTGGTTCCGCAGGTTCACCCGGTTGGCCCGCCGCGCGGGCCGTGTTCCGGGAGGCTTGTCAGCCCCGCCTGCGGGCCGCCTGTTCGACGGCTTCGGCGAGTTCGTCCACGGCCCCGTCCCCGGTGCGGTCGGCCAACGCCCGTGCGCGGTCGGCGAGTTCCCCGAAGCCGCGCGGGGCTCCCGGGATGCCGTCGCCTCCCGAGCGCAGGGCGTCGGCGAAGTAGGCGGCCACCGCGGTGACCTGGAAGCGGCTCGGGGCGTCGCGGAGAGAGTCGTGGAGGGCGTCGGTCTCGAGATCGCCGGACTCCTCGTGGGGGTCGCGGGTGTCGGGGTCGAGCCAGCGGACGGTGGCGGTGGCGAGGTGGCCCTCGGCGCCCGGCTCGGTGCGGACGGCGTACAGGGCGGTGACGGTGTGGCCGGGGCCGACCTCGCCGCCGTCGACCCGGTCGTCGCGGAAGTCCTCGTCGGCGACGCGGCGGTTGTCGTAGCCGATCAGGTGGAACTCCTCGACGGTCCCGGGGTCGAAGGCGACCTGGGCCTTGGCGTCTCGGGCGGTGAGGTCGATGTGGCGCGGGAGTTGCTCGCAGAAGACCTTGCGGGCCTCGCCGGGGTCGGACACGTAGACGGTGTGGCCGTCGCCCTTGTCGGCGAGGTTCTCCATGAGGGCGTCGCCGTAGTCGCTGCCCACGCCGACGCCGAAGAGGGTGATGCCGTGCTCGCGGCGTTCGCCGGAGATCCGCTCCAGGATGGCGTCCGCGTCGGTGTCGCCGGTGTTGGCGAGGGCGTCGGAGACGAGGACGACCCGGTTGGTGGCGCCCTCGCGCAGGCCTTCGACGGCCTGTTCGTAGCCGGTCTCGACGCCCGCGCCGAGGTTGGTGGAGTTCCGGGTCTCCAGCTCGGCGATGGCGTCGTGGATCTCGTCGCGGTTGCCGTCGAGGCGGGTCATGGGCAGGACGGTCTCGGCCTCGTCGCTGAAGGCGACGAGCGCGACCGAGTCGTCGTCGCGCAGCCGGTCCGTCATCACGGCGAGGGACTCCTGGGCGAGGTCCAGACGGCCCGGTTCGGCCATGGAGCCGGAGACGTCGATGACGAAGGTGAGTGCGGCGGGTGGGCGTTCGCCGGCGCGTTCCTCGGTGCGGGTGGCGAGGCCGACGCGGACCAGGGACCAGTCCTCGTCGTCGGTGCGGGCGCCGTCGACGGTGACCGAGAAGCCGTCGCCGTCCGGGCGTTCGTAGTCCTGGCGGAAGCTGTTGACGAACTCCTCGGGGCGGACCGTCGAGGGGTCGGGGAACCGGCCGTCGGCGAGGGAGCGGCGGGCGTAGTCGTAGGAGGCGGTGTCGACGTCGAGGGCGAAGGTGGAGAGGTGGCGCGGGTTCTCCCGGCGGTCGTCCTCCTGCTCGCTGAGGTCGTCGCCCCGGCTGGGCGCGCTGTAGCCGTCGCGGTCGGCCGCCTTGCTGCCCCCGCTGCTGTCGGCGCCTCCGCTGCACGCGGTGAGTAACAGTCCGCTCGCCGCCGTGAGCGCGAGCAACAGCTTTCGTGTCCGGTACCGCTCCATCGTCCGTGCCCCCTGGGTCCGTCGGTGTCGGCTTCTTGCGACTGTGACGGCGCGGAGGGTGGGAACGTGCGGTACGGGGCGTTGCGGAAGCGTCTCGAAGCGGCCACGGAGACCGCCCGTCGAGACCGGTGGGAGACCCTCCGTTGACCTAGGAGACCACGTCCTTGCGCGCGAAACCGCGGAAGGCCAGCGCGAACAGCACGAGCGCGTACGTTACGGAAATCGATGTGCCCTGGATCATGTCCGACCACTCCAGCTGCGGCCGGACGGCGTCGAGCCAGGCGTACTGCCAGTGCGCGGGCAGGAAGTGGCGCCAGTCGCCGAGGGCCGTCACCTCGTCGAGGACGCTGCCGATGATGGTCAGGAACACCGCGCCGCCGACCGCGCCGAGCGGTGCGTCGGTCCGGGTCGACAGATAGAACGCGAGGGCCGCGGTGACCAGTTGGGACACCATGATGTAGGCGACGACGATCAGGATGCGCTGGGCCGACGTGCCCGTGGACAGACTGCCGCCGGTGGGGAGTTCGAGCGGGCCCCAGCCGTAGGCCGCCGTGCCGACGGCGAGGGCGACGACCGGGAGCAGGACCATCGCCGCGAGGCTCAGGCTGAGTCCGACGGCGAGCTTGGACCACAGCAGCCGGGCCCGGGGCACCGGGGCCGCGAGCAGATAGCGCAGGGAGGACCAGCTGGCCTCCGAGGCGACCGTGTCGCCGCAGAACAGGGCGACGGGGATGACGAGCAGGAAGCCGGCGGCGGAGAAGAGGTTGACCGCGGCGAAGTTCGCCCCGGACGCGGTCGCCGTGTCCATGAGGTTCACCCGGTTGTTGTTGCCGCCCGGGTCGCCGCCGACCTGGAAGGCGATCAGCAGGATGATCGGCAGGGCGAACAGGACGCCGCCCATGACCATCGTGCGGCGCCGCTTCAGCTGCCGGACCAGCTCGACCCGGAAGGGCAGGGTGCGGCCCGCGCGGTAGCCGTCGGCGACCTCGACGGGCGGCTCGGCGAGCTTGCTCATGCTTCGGCTCCGATCAGGGTGAGGAAGGCGTCCTCCAGGCGGCGGTGCGGGCCGACCGACCGCACCGGCACGTCCAGCCGTACGAGTTCGGCGATCAGCCGCTGCGGGGAGCCGTCGGCGTCGAGCTGGACCAGGATTCCCTCGTCGGTGCGCACGGCCGAGACGACGCCCGGCAGCGCGGTGACCTTCTCCACGACGGGCTCGTCCACCGGCGTGGCCGTGCCCACCAGGAGGGTGTCGCCCGAGCCGACGATGTCCTCGACGGGGCCCGCCTGGACGAGCTGTCCGTGGTCCATCACGACCAGGTGGGTGCAGGTCTGTTCCACCTCGGCGAGGAGGTGGCTGGAGACGATGACCGTACGGCCGGCTGCGGCGTAGCGGATCATCACCTCGCGCATCTCGCGGATCTGGGGCGGGTCCAGGCCGTTGGTCGGTTCGTCGAGGATGAGCAGGTCCGGCAGGCCGAGCATGGCCTGGGCGATGGCGAGGCGCTGGCGCATGCCCTGGGAGTAGGTGCGCACCGCGCGAGCGAGCGCGTCGCCCAGGCCCGCGATCTCCAGGGCCTCCTCCATGTGCGCGTCCTCGGCGGGGCGGCCGGTGGCGCGCCAGTACAGCTCCAGGTTCTCGCGGCCGGACAGGTGCGGTAGGAAGCCCGCGCCCTCGACGAAGGCGCCGACCCGGGAGAGGACCGGGGCGCCCGCGCTGATGGCGTGGCCGAAGACGCGGATCTCGCCGCCGTCCGGCTTGATCAGGCCCATCAGCATGCGCAGGGTCGTCGTCTTGCCCGCTCCGTTGGGGCCGAGGAGGCCCAGCACCTGGCCCTTCTCCACACGGAAGGACAGGTCCTTGACGGCGTACCGCTCGGACGACTTCGCGTAGCGCTTGGTCAGGTCCGTGATCTGCAGCGGGACCTCGGCGAGCCCGGGCTCGGGCGGGGCGGGGGCCGCCGTGCGGCGGCGGCCGGTGATGATCAGGCCCAGGGCGATCACGGCGCCGGCGATCGGCATCCACCACACCCAGGCGGGCAGTCCGCCCTCGGTGTCACGCTGGCCGAGGGCCGACGGGACCTTCAGATCGCCCTTGAGGGAGACGGTGTACGTCGCCGGGGAGACCGGGGAGGCGTAGCCGAGGTCGGTGGAGGCGAGGACCAGGCGCAGCCGGTGGCCGTCGTCGATCTCGTGGTCGATCGCCGGGAGGGTGATCGTGACGTCCTTGCCTGCCTTGGCGTCCTCGATCCGGAGGGGCGTGACGAGCTGGGAGGGCAGGACCTGCTGGGAGCCGCCGCCCGGGCCGACGTCGTAGACCTTGGCGAAGAGCACGGCGTCGTCGCTGGTGGACTTCACATGGACGGTGGCCGTGGGCGAGCCGGTGATCTGGACGTCTTCGCCGAAGGGCTTCGACTCGAACGCGGCGAACTGGCCGGGGAAGTCCAGCGAGATGCCGATGCCGAGCGAGGAGAGCTGGCTGAGGCCGCCGGCGCCGCCGAGGCCGGGCAGGGCGGAGACGCCGGGCGGGCTGGCACCGGGCGGGTTGTCGAAGGTCTGCTCACGGCCGGCCAGGGCGATGGAGCGCTGCTTGGCCTCCAGGCCGGGGTAGCGGTCCGAGGTCACGCCGGTCAGACGGGGTTCGCCGTCGCCGGAGCCCATGCCGAGGGTCCGGGTGACGCGGAAGGCGGGGCCGGTGTCGGCGGCCTTGTCGTCCTTCAGATAGCGGTCGAACCAGGTCGTGACGCGGTCCTGGACACGGCCGGTCTCCATGTCGCCGCCGTCGTGGCCGCCCGCGATCCAGTCGACGTCGACGGGGGCGCCGTTGGCGCGGATGGCCTTCGCGGCCCGGTCGGCCTGGCCGAGCGGGAAGAGGGAGTCCGACTGGCCCTGCATCAGCAGGGTCGGCACGTCGATGTCCTTCCCCACGGCGGACGGCGAGCGCTCCTCCAGCAGCTTGCGCGCTTCGGCGTCGGGCTTGCCCGACTCGGCGACCCGCTCGTACATGCGGCACAGCGCGGGCTCGAACTTCTCGCAGCCGCCGCCGGAGTTGACGAAGATGCCGGCCCACAGCTTCTTGAACACGCCGTTCGGGAACAGCGCGTCGGCGAGGTTCCAGTACGTGATCGCCGGGGCGATGGCGTCGACGCGGTCGTCGTGGCCCGCCGTCAGCAGCGCGATGGCGCCGCCGTAGGAGCCGCCGGCCATGCCCACGCGGGGATCGCCCTGCTTGTCGAGCTCGACCTGGGGCTGCTTCGCCAGCCAGTCGATGAGCTTCGAGACGTCGGCGACCTCGCCCTTCGGGTCGTTCAGGCCGATCTTCCCGTTCGACTTGCCGAAGCCGCGCGCCGACCAGGTCAGCACCGCGTAGCCGTCTCTGGCGAGGCCCTCGGCCTGCTGCCGTACGTCCTTCTTGCTGCCGCCGAAGCCGTGGCCGAGCAGCACGGCGGGGCGGCGGCCGTCGCCGCCGGAGGTGAAGTACGAGGTGTCGATGCGCACGCCGTCGCCGGTGGCCAGGGTGCGGTCTTCGCGGTGGACCGGGGGCGTCTCGTCGTCCGCGACGGCCGTCCACGTGCCCGCGCCCGCGAGGACGACGACGGCGGCACCGGCGGCGAGGAGCCTTCGGGGTCGCCGAAGCAGCCCGTTCAGTCCGGGCAGTCGAAGATCCATGCGTCAACGGTACGGGGTGAACCTGTCGAACAGTTGTCGACCGGAGGCCGAAGTGAATGCCATTCCAGGGGTGTACACGGGGTTTTCGCGTACTGCGGGTGGTGTACGGGTGCGGGTGCGTTGTGGTTGTTCGCGCAGTTCCCCGCGCCCCTAGAAGACAGGCCCTCATGCCTCCGGTACTGACACCAGCCACCGTGTTTCCCTGCGGGGGCGGAGGTACAACGCCCAGTACAGGGTCGCTGTCGCTGTGATGCCGCCCGTCCACAGCAGGTACGTCGGGTCCTGCTGGATCAGGACGTAGACCAGGACCGCGAGATCAGTGGGAACAGGTCCGGGGGCGCCTGCGAGAACCGCAGGCGCCCCCGGAGAAAAAACCTCAGTGGTTGCGCGGGAAGCCCAGGTCCACGCCCGCCGGGGCGTCGGCCGGGTCCGGCCAGCGGGTGGTGACGACCTTGCCGCGGGTGTAGAAGTGCGTGCCGTCGTTGCCGTAGATGTGGTGGTCGCCGAAGAGCGAGTCCTTCCAGCCGCCGAAGGAGTGGTAGCCCACGGGGACCGGGATCGGGACGTTCACGCCGACCATGCCGGCCTCGACCTCCAGCTGGAAGCGGCGGGCCGCGCCGCCGTCCCGGGTGAAGATCGCGGTGCCGTTGCCGAACGGCGAGGCGTTGACGAGGTCCAGGGCCTCCTCGTAGGTCTCGGTGCGCAGCACGCACAGGACCGGGCCGAAGATCTCGTCCTGGTAGGCCTTCGCCGACGTGGGCACCTTGTCGAGCAGCGAGATGCCGATCCAGTGGCCGTCCTCGAAGCCGTCGACCGTGTAGCCGGTGCCGTCCAGGACCACTTCGGCGCCCTCGGCCGCCGCGCCCTCGACGTACGACGCCACCTTGTCGCGGTGGACCTTGGTGATGAGCGGGCCCATCTCGGAGGTCGGGTCGTCGCCGGGGCCGATCTTGATCTTCTCGGCGCGCTCGCGGATCTTCTGCACCAGTTCGTCGGCGATCGAGCCGACCGCGACGACGGCGGAGATGGCCATGCAGCGCTCGCCCGCCGAGCCGTAGGCGGCCGACACGGCGGCGTCGGCCGCCGCGTCCAGGTCGGCGTCCGGGAGGACCAGCATGTGGTTCTTGGCGCCGCCCAGGGCCTGGACGCGCTTGCCGTTCGCGGAAGCCGTGGTGTGGATGTAGCGGGCGATCGGGGTCGAGCCCACGAAGGAGACGGCCTTGACGTCGGGGTGCTCCAGCAGGCGGTCGACGGCCACCTTGTCGCCGTGCACGACGTTGAACACGCCGTCCGGCAGCCCGGCTTCCGCCAGCAGCTCGGCGATCTTGAGGGACGCCGACGGGTCCTTCTCGGACGGCTTCAGCACGAAGGTGTTGCCGCAGGCGATGGCGATGGGGAACATCCACATCGGCACCATCGCCGGGAAGTTGAACGGCGTGATGCCCGCTACGACGCCGAGCGGCTGGCGGATCGAGGAGACGTCCACGCGGCTCGCGACCTGCGTGGACAGCTCGCCCTTCAGCTGGACGCTGATGCCGCAGGCCAGGTCGACGATCTCCAGGCCGCGGGCGACCTCGCCGAGCGCGTCACTGTGCACCTTGCCGTGCTCGGCGGTGATCAGCTCGGCGATGGCGTCCCGGTTGGCGTCCAGCAGCGCCCGGAACTTGAAGAGGATCGAGGTCCGCTGCGCCAGCGAGGACTGGCCCCAGGTGGCGTAGGCCTCCTTGGCGGCGGCGACCGCCGCGTCCACCTCGTCCACCGAGGCGAACGCGACCTTCGTCGTCACCGCGCCGGTCGCCGGGTCGGTCACCGGCCCGTGCGTGCCCGAGGCGCCTTCGACGGTCTTGCCGCCGATCCAGTGGTTGACGATCTTCGTCATGGCCGGGAACTCCTTCACAGATGGCGGCGTCGGGTGGAGACGTGCCGTTCGTACAGCTCACGTGCCTTGACCGCGGACGGTCGTGTCGCGGTCTCGGCCACAGGTACATCCCACCAGGCCTGGGCGGGAGGCGCGCCCGACACTGTGTCTGCCGTTTGGGTCTCGACGTAGACACATGTGGGAGTGTCGGCGGCCCGGGCCTCCGCGAGGGACTCGCGCAGGTCCCGTACGGTCTTCGCGCGCAGGACGCGCATGCCGAGGCTGGCCGCGTTGGCGGCGAGGTCCACCGGCAGCGGGGACCCGGTGTACGCGCCGTCCTCGGAGGGGTAGCGGTACGCGGTGCCGAAGCGCTCGCCGCCGACCGACTCGGACAGGCCGCCGATGGACGCGTAGCCGTGGTTCTGGATGATCAGGACCTTGATCGCGATGCCCTCCTGCACGGCCGTGACGATCTCGGTCGGCATCATCAGATACGTGCCGTCGCCGACCAGCGCCCACACGGGCCGGTCGGGGGCGGCCAGCTTCACGCCGATCGCGGCCGGGATCTCATAGCCCATGCAGGAGTAGCCGTACTCCAGGTGGTACTGGTCCCGCGAGCGCGTCCGCCACAGTTTGTGCAGGTCGCCGGGGAGGGAACCGGCGGCGTTGATGAGGATGTCCGACTCGTCGGCGAGTTCGTCGAGGGCGCCGAGGACCTGCGGCTGGGTGGGGCGGGTGTCCGGTTCGTCCACCTCGTAGCAGGCGTCGACGCGCTGCTCCCAGCGTTCCTTGTCCTCGGTGTACTCGGTGGCGTAGGAGTCGGCGACGCGGTGGGCGTGCGGGCGGAGGGCGTCGGTGAGTTCCGTCAGGCCGCTGCGGGCGTCGGCGACGAGGGGCTGCCCGGCGAGCTTGTGGCCGTCGAAGGGGGCGATGTTGAGGTTCAGGAAGCGGACGTCCGGGTTCGAGAAGAGCGTGCCGGAGGCCGTCGTGAAGTCGGTGTAGCGGGTGCCGACGCCTATCACCAGGTCGGCGGTGCGGGCGAGTTCGTCGGCCGTGGCCGTGCCGGTGTGGCCGATGCCGCCGACGTCCTGGGGGTGGTCGTGGCGCAGGGAGCCCTTGCCGGCCTGGGTGGAGGCGACCGGGATGCCGGTGGTCCCGGCGAACTCGGCGAGTGCCGCCTCGGCGCGGCTGTGGTGGACGCCGCCGCCCGCGACGACCAGGGGCCTTTTCGCCGCGCGGATGATCCGTACCGCCTCGGCGAGTTCCGTCGGGTCGGCGCCGGGACGCCGTACGGTCCAGACGCGCTCGGCGAAGAACTCCTCCGGCCAGTCGTAGGCCTCGGCCTGGACGTCCTGGGGCAGGGCGAGGGTGACGGCGCCGGTCTCGACGGGGTCGGTGAGGACGCGTATCGCGTTCAGGGCGGAGGGGATCAGGGCCTCCGGCCGGGTGATGCGGTCGAAGTACTTCGACACCGGGCGCAGGCAGTCGTTGACCGACACGTCGCCCGCGTAAGGCACTTCGAGCTGCTGCAGGACCGGGTCGGCGGGGCGGGTCGCGAACACGTCGCCGGGCAGGAGCAGCACCGGCAGGTGGTTGATGGTCGCGAGGGCGGCGCCGGTGACGAGGTTGGTGGCGCCCGGGCCGATGGACGTCGTCACCGCGTGCGTGGACAGGCGGTTGGACTGCCGGGCGTAGCCGACCGCGGCGTGCACCATGGCCTGTTCGTTGCGGCCCTGGTGGTACGGCATCGCCTCGGGGTACTCCAGGAGCGCCTGGCCGATCCCGGCGACGTTGCCGTGGCCGAAGATGCCCCAGGTGGCGCCGATGAGCCGCTGCCGTACGCCGTCACGTTCGGTGTACTGGGCGGACAGGAAGCGCACGAGCGCCTGTGCGACCGTCAGCCTCGTGGTCATCGGCGTGCCTCCCGCCTGGTGCGACTCGTGGTGTGGGGGACCTCCGGCGCGGGGCCGTAGCGGGCGGGGAGTTGTCGCTCGCTCTTCGCTCCTGCCAAAGCAAAGCGGCCTCCCGCGCCGGAGGCGATCTGGGCCCGGGCGTGCGCGCACATGCTCTCCCCGCCCGGGAGGGGGAGAGTCGCCTTGAGGACGTACGGCTCACCGGTCATCGAGCGGCCCTCACAGCAGTCCGACGGCGGTGTCCACGGCGGCGGCCACATCGCCGTCCGCCGGGTACAGCAGCGAACGGCCGACCACCAGCCCGCGCACGGTGGGCAGTTGGAGGGCGCCGCGCCACTTCTCGTACGCCCCGTCCTGATCGTCGCCCACCTCCCCGCCGAGCAGTACGGCGGGCAGCGTGGAGGCCGCCATGACCTCGGCCATGTCGTCGGGGTTCGCGGTGACCGGCACCTTCAGCCAGGTGTAGGCCGAACTGCCGCCCAGGCCCGAGGCGATGGCGATCGACTTGGTGACGGCCTCGGCGGAGAGGTCGTTGCGCAGCCGGCCCGTCTCGTCGCGGCGGGAGATGAACGGCTCGACGAAGACGGGGAGCCGCCGGGCGGCCATGGCGTCGACGGCCCGGGCGGTGGACTCCAGGGTGGTGAGGGAGCCCGGGTCGTCGTAGTCGATGCGCAGGAGCAGCTTGCCCGCGTCGAAGCCGAGGCGCTCGATGTCCTCGGGGCGGTGGCCGGTGAAGCGGTCGTCGAGTTCGAAGCGCGCGCCCTGGAGGCCGCCGCGGTTCATCGAGCCCAGGACGACCTTGCCGTCGAGGGCGCCGAGGAGCAGCAGGTCGTCGAGGATGTCGGCGGTGGCGAGGACGCCGTCCACGCCGGGGCGGGACAGGGCCAGGCAGAGGCGTTCGAGGAGGTCGGCGCGGTTGGCCATGGCCATGCTGCGGCCGCCGACGCCGAGGGCGCCGCGGGCCGGGTGGTCGGCGGCGACGATCATCAGCCGGCCGTTGTCGTTCAGCAGGGGCCTGCGGGGGCGGCGGGCGGCGGCCTCGGCGATGGCCTCCGGGCGGTGGCTGCGCAGGCGGACGAGTTCGGAGACGTCGACGGTCACTTGACGGCCCCCGCGGTGACGGCCGCCTCGATCTCGGCCGGGGTGGGCATCGCGGAGGAGCACTCCAGGCGGGAGGCGACGATGGCACCGGCGGCGTTGGCGTGCCGCATGGTCTTCTCCAGATCCCAGCCGGCCAGCAGGCCGTGGACCAGGGAGCCGCCGAAGGCGTCGCCCGCGCCCAGGCCGTTGAGGACGTTCACGGGCAGCGGCGGGACCTCGGCGCTCTCGCCCTCGCGGTTGACCGCCAGGACGCCCTTGGGGCCCTGCTTGACGACGGCCAGTTCGACGCCCGCGTCGAGGAGGGCGCGGGCGGCGGCGTGGGGTTCGCGCACGCCGGTGGCGACCTCCACCTCGTCGAGGTTGCCGACCGCGACGGTGGTGTGGCGCAGGGCCTCCGCGTAGAACGGGCGGGCCGCGTCGGGGTCCTGCCAGAACATCGGGCGCCAGTCGAGGTCGAAGACCGTCGTGCCGGACTTGGCGCGGTGGGCGAGGGCCGCGAGGGTCGCCGTGCGGCTCGGTTCCTCGCTCAGGCCGGTGCCCGTGACCCAGAAGACGCGGGCGTCGCGGAGGGCGTCGAGGTCGAGGTCGTGGGCGTCGATCTCCAGGTCGGGGGCCTTGGGCCGGCGGTAGAAGTACAGCGGGAAGTCGTCCGGCGGGAAGACCTCGCAGAAGGTGACCGGGGTGGGCAGACCGGGGACCGGGGTGACCCAGCGGTCGTCCACGCCGAAGTCCTTCAGGGCCTCGTGGAGGTAGGTGCCGAAGGGGTCGTCACCGGTGCGTGTGATCACCGCGGTCCGCCGTCCCAGACGGGCCGCGGCGACCGCGACGTTCGTCGCCGAGCCGCCGAGGAACTTGCCGAAGGACGTGACCTGCGGCAGCGGGACGCCCGTCTGGAGCGGATACAGATCCACTCCGATCCGCCCCATGGTGATCAGGTCGTACGCCATCGGATACCCCTCGGTGTCGGCTCTCCCCGGTGTTGTAGCCCCCTTCGCGAAGCCCTGTCAATGTTTTGTCCGGACATTCGGACCAGATCATGACAGCGCTTTCCGCGTGTCCTGGTCCGGGTCCCCCCGTTCCGTGGGGTTCAGGCCTCGGTGCCGGTCCGCCTCTCCAGACGGCTGCCGCGCGGCAGGGTGACGGACATGATGTCGCTGGGGGCGTCCAGGGCGATGCGGTGCCAGCGGCCTCGCGGAACGATGACCGCGGTGCCCGCCGTCAGCTTGATCTCGTCCGCGAGGCCCTCGGCGTCCACGGAGTTCTCGGCGTCCTCCGGCCGTTCGGGGCGGAGGTAGAGGCGTATTCCGCCGGTGAGACAGGAGACGACCTCGTCCGCGGCGGTGTGGATCTCCCAGTGGTCGCCGTGGACATCGGCGTCGGTCTCCACGTGGAAGGTCATCAGCTGCCAGCCCTCCCGCCCGGGGTCGAACACGGGCCGCTCGGCGCTCACCCGGCCGTCGTCGTCGAGGTGGAGGAAGCAGCCGAAGAGATCGATCGGGGTGACGGTCATGTCAGGGATGTCCTTTCACTCGGTTCGCTCGGTTCGGGGGTCATTCGGTTCATTCGGTTCACTCGGCCAGGGCGCGGCGCAGGGACGCGGTGAGTTCGGCGATCTGCCGCTGGGAGATGTCGGCGGAGATGATCGCCTGGGAGCCGTGGAAGGTGCCGGGCCACTGGTGCAGCTCGACCGGGACGCCCGCCCGGAGCAGGCGCAGGGCGTACTCGATGCCCTCGTCCCGGGCAGGGCACAGCTCCGCGGTCGCGAGGTAGGCGGGCGGCAGGCCCGACAGGTCGGTGGCCCGCGCCGGGGCGGCGTACGGCGTGGCGGGCCGGGAGCCCAGGTAGTGCCGCCATGCCGCGGCGGTCTTGTCGCGGTTCATCCAGGGCGTGTCGGTGAAGTTCCGCTGCGACCAGGTCTCCTGCCGGTCGTCGAGCCCCGGCTGGTTGAGCAGTTGGAAGCGGATCCGCGGCCCCTGCTCGTCCCGGGCCCGCAGGGCGAGCGCGGCCGCGAGGTTCCCGCCGGCGCTGTGCCCTCCGACCGCGATCCGCTCCGGGTCGACGCCGAGTTCGGACGCGTGCTCCGCCGTCCAGGTCAGCACGGCGTACGCGTCGTCGAGGGCGGCCGGGTACGGGTCCTCGGGGGCCAGGCGGTACCCCACCGAGACGACCACCGCCCCCGAGCTCTCGGCGATCCGGGCGGCCCACGGATGCTCGGTGTCCACATCGCCCATCACGAATCCGCCGCCGTGCATCCAGACGAGGGCGCCCTGCGCCTGCTGCGGACGGTAGACACGGACGGGCACGTCCGGGTCGGCCGGAACCACACGGTCCTCGACCTCCATACCGGAGGTGTCGGGCGCCGGCACCGCGGTGGCCAGTTCGGCGAAGCTCTTGCGCTCGACGACCGGGTCGGTCAGATCGGCGCGGGGGAACAACGGGATGAATGCCTCGAGTTCAGGGTCCATACCGGTCATCCTGACCGTCCACCGGCCCCCGGAGCATCCGCCAACTGTCGCTCATACAGCCCTCGTTGTGCGCCGATCGGCGCCTATCCTCGGCCCATGGAGGCACTGGCCGTACGACTGTCACAGCTGGACACGCAGGTCGAGGGCGCGATACGCGTCGTCATGTTCTACGACACCCTGATGCGCCGCCGCGTGGACCTCCCGGCGCTGGCCCGGGCCTCGGCGGGCCTGGCCGAGTGCGTGGCCGGGATCCGGCTGCACGGCACGGGGCGGGCCGTCCGCGTCGCGCCCGACGGCCGGGAGGTCTCCGCCTCGTCGGCACCGGCTTCCACCGCGCTTCCGATCACCCTCGACGAGGAGGAGATCGGCACGGTGTGGCTGGAGCGGCCCGGCACTCCCCTGCCGCTCGACGACGTCCTGCTGGACCGGCTCGCCCTCGCCGCCGCCGCGGTCGTGGAGCGCTACGGGCCCGCCCGCACCACCATGGCCGACCCCGCCCTCGTCGAACTGGCCGTCAGCTCCGACTGCGACGAGGCGGGCAGAGCCCGGGCGTTACGGCTCCTGGGCTTCGCGGCCGACCTGCCGGTCCGTGTCGTCGCCGTACGGTCGCGGCTCCCGCTCGACCGGATCGGCGCCCTGCTCTGCCCGTCCCGCCCGGTGAAGGCGGCGCCGGTCGGCGACGTGGGCGTCGTCCTGGCCACCACCGTGGACCGGGCCCGGTTCCCGGCCGAAGTCCGCGCGGGCATCGGCACCGCCGACAGCCCCGACCGGTCCTGGCAACAGGCCCGCACCGCCCTGCGCTTCACCACGCCGCGCCGCCCGGTCGTCGACCACGACAGCCTGGGGGCCCTTGCCCTACTCGCCCAAGTACCCCCGGACGTCCTGCGGGACAACGCCGACGTGGCCGCGATCGCCCGAGTCGCCGACGCCCCGGAGGACCTGGAGACCCTGGACGCCTACTGCGCCACCGGCTCCCTGCGCCGGGCCGCCGATCTGCTCCACCTGCACCACAGCAGCGTCGCCCGCAGGCTCGAACAGATCGGGAAGACCCTGGGCATCGAACTCACCGAACCAGCGGGCCTGTTGCGGGCCGGTGTCGCCCTCACGACTTGGCGGCTGCTCGACGACTGAGGCACCGCGGACGAGGCGATGCCCCGGTGCCGCGTCAAGGCACCCCGCCGACGATCCGGCGCGCGCCTTTGCCCCGGCTGTGTCACAAACACCCCCGTCCTGTCACACATGTCGCACGTCCACACGTCTTCCGTCACACCCGGCCCACAGGCCCTGCCCCATGTCACCGAGCGTCGTTGACCGGCCACAGGCTTGTTGATCGCCAGCGCAGCACCCGGCTCCCCCGGACGGCCGTCCCCGGCCCCCGCCGTGGTGCGCGCGGGGAGGTGCATGTCATGACCGACCGAAAGCTCTGGTCCTACAAGGAGATCGCGGCACACATCAAGGTGCAGCCGGACACCGTGCGGTCCTACCGCAAGCACGGTCTGCTGCCGCCGCCCGACCATGTCGAGAGCGGCAAGCCCTACTGGTACGCCGACACGGTCCGGGCCTGGGTCGCCTCCAGGCCCGGCAACCGGGGGCGAAGAGACGACTGACCTCCCGCGCCGGCCTGCGGGGGCGTCAGCTCCACGGCTCGATGACCGTGGCCCCCGCTCCCGGCGCCGTCCCCATCGCCGCCAGCGCGGCCGGGACCTCGTCCAGCGTGATCGTGGACGTCACCAGCAGATCGGGGCGCAGCACACCGCTGCGGACCAGCTCCAGCATGGGCGGGTAGCTGTGCGCCGCCATGCCGTGGCTGCCGAGGAGTTCGAGCTCCAGGGCGATGGCGCGGGCCATCGGGACGGGTGTCGTGCCGGTCGGCGAGGGCAGCAGACCGACCTGGACGTGCCGGCCGCGGCGGCGCAGGCCGTTGACGGAGGCGGCGCAGGTGGCGGGTGAGCCGAGGGCGTCGAGCGAGAGGTGGGCGCCGCCGCCGGTCAGGTCGCGGACCGCCGCCGCGGTGTCCGGCACGGCGGTCGCGTCCAGGCACTGCGCGGCTCCGAACTTCCTCGCCAGGTCCAGTGCCTGAGCCGATACGTCGACGGCCACGACCCGCGCTCCCGACGCCGCCGCGATCATCACCGCCGAGAGCCCGACCCCTCCGCAGCCGTGCACCGCGACCCACTCCCCCGCAGCGACCCTGCCCTGCCGCACCACCGCCCGGTAGGCCGTGGCGAACCGGCAGCCGAGGGAGGCGGCCGTCGCGAAGGACATGTCCCCGGGGAGCGCCACGAGGTTCACGTCGGCGTGGTCCAGCGCCACGTACTGGGCGAAGGAGCCCCAGTGCGTGAAGCCGGGCTGGGTCTGGCGCTCGCACACCTGGTGGTCGCCCGCCACGCAGGACGGGCAGGTGCCGCAGGCGCAGATGAACGGCACGGTGACCCGGTCGCCGGGCCGCCAGCCGGTCACCCGGGCTCCCACCGCCTCGACGACACCGGCGAGTTCGTGCCCGGGCACGTGCGGCAGTGCGATGTCCGGGTCGTGGCCCTGCCAGCCGTGCCAGTCGCTCCGGCACAGGCCGGTGGCCTCGACCCGCACGACGACGCCGTGCTCCACGGGCTCCGGATCGGCGACCTCCCGCACTTCGGCCGTCTCCCCGTACCGCTCGAACACCACGGCCCGCATGATCCACCCGCCTTTCGTTCACGCCCGGTTCGCGCAGGTCCGGTTCGCGCCTGTCCGGGATCCCGAGATGCTCCTACCTTCCCGGGCGATCAGGCATGCGACGCTCCGACCTTGTCTCTGGCCTCTTCGGTCTCCTTCCCCTTCGCCGGCCCCGGTTCGCCCTCGCTCAGGCCGAAGCGCTCGTGGAAGCGACGCAGCGGGCCCGGGGCCCACCAGGTGGCGCGGCCCGTGAGGCGCATGACCGCGGGGACCAGGAGGCTGCGGACGATCATCGCGTCCATCAGGACCGCCAGCGCGATGCCCAGGCCGAGCATCTTGGTGTTGGTCACCCGGGACGTGCCGATCGCGACCATGACCACGGCCAGGATGACCGCCGCCGCGGTGATCAGCCCGCCCGTGCGCTGCAGGCCGTGCCGGACGGCCTGGTCGTGGTCGCCGGTGTGGTCGTACTCCTCCTTGATGCGGGAGAGCAGGAACACCCCGTAGTCCATGGACAGGCCGAAGGCCACACAGAACATCAGGACCGGCAGGGTCGTCTCGATGGAGCCGGGGCTGGTGAAGCCGAGCAGGCCGGACAGATGGCCGTCCTGGAAGACCCAGACGACCGCGCCGAACATGGCCGTCAGACTGAGCGCGTTGAGCACGACCGCCTGGATCGGTATCAGCACGCTGCCCGTGAGGACGAAGACCAGGAGCAGGGTGACGATGGTGATGAAGACGGCGGCGAGCGGCAGGCGCTCCCCTATGGCGTCCTTGGAGTCGACCAGGACGGCCGCCATGCCGGTCACCTCGGTGTCGAAGGGCGCCCGGAGCTCGCGCAGTTCACCGACGAGGCGCTGGGCCGGATCGTCGACGGCCTCACCCTTCGGCAGCACCGTGAAGTACGCGGAGTCGCCCTTCACCAGCGGCCCGTCGACCCGCTGCACATCGGGCAGATCGGCGATCCGCTCCTTGTAGGCGCCGTACTGCGCCTCGGTCGCGCGGCCCTGGGCGAGCACTTCGAGGCCGCCGTCGGGGCTGCCGGGGAAGCCGTCCCGGATGTGCTGCTGCACGACATGGGACTCGGAGGTCGAGGGCAGCTGGCGGTCGTCGGCGGTGCCGAACTTCACGCCCAGGAAGGGCAGGCCGAGCAGGACGAGCACGGCTGTGGTGCCCAGGGCGAAGAGGGGGGCGCGGCGCATCACGAGCGTCGCCGTACGCGCCCATGTTCTGCCCTCTTCCCCGGCGGGCTTGGGCCGGTGTCCGCGCCGGAACACGCGGCGCAGATCCCAGGCGTTGACCCGGTGCCCGAGCAGCATGAGCGCCGCCGGGAGCAGGATCAGCGCGGCCGCCGCGGCCAGCAGCACCACGGCGATCCCGGCGTAGGCGAAGGACCGCAGGAAGTACTGCGGGAAGACCAGCATCGCGGCCAGGGACACCGCGACCGTGAGGGCGGAGAACAGCACCGTGCGGCCGGCGGTGCGCAGGGTGGTGCCGATCGCCGTCAGGGGCTCGGCGCCCGTGGACAGTTCCTCGCGGTAGCGGCGGACGATGAACAGCGCGTAGTCGACGGCGAGGCCGAGACCGAGGGCCGTGGTGAGGTTGATCGCGAACACGGACACGTCGGTGAGCTCGGTGAGGCCGCGCAGGATCGCGTTGGTGCCGAGGATGGCGACGATGCCGATGCCGAGCGGCAGCAGGGCCGCGACCGCGCTGCCGAAGACCATCACCAGCAGCACGAGCGTCACCGGCAGGGCGATGAGCTCGGCCCGGGTCAGGTCCTCCTGGATGACCGTCTGCATCTCGTGCCGCACGGCGACCGGGCCGCCGACGGTGACCTCCACCGGGCCGTGCGCCCCGCGGAAGTGGGGCGCGATGCGCTCCAGGGTCTCGGCGGCGGTCTTCTCGTCGCCGGTGATGCGGGCGGCTATCAGCGCCTCGTGGCCGTCCTCGGCGCGCAGGGCCGGGGTGCCGGACTGCCAGTAGGAGCCGATGCCGGTGACGCCCCGCTCGCTCGCCAGCCGGCCGGCGAGACGCTCGGCCTGTGCGGCGACGGCCGGATCGTCGACCGAGGCGTCGCCCGCGTCGACCAGGAGCAGCAAGTTGGGCTGGGAGCCGGGGAACTCGCGCTCCAGGGCCTTGGTCGCACGGGTGGACTCGGCGGCCGGATCCTCCCAGCCGCCGGCGCCGAGCCGGTCGGCGACGCCGCTGCCGGCCAGCACCGCGAGCGCGGTGATCACCAGTGCCACCAGCAGGGACAGTCTGGGCCTCGCGGTGACGAAGCGGGTCCAGCCGCCGACGCGTGGTGGTGTGTTGACTTCGGTCATCGTGCGGTGTCCCCTTCACCGTGACCCGTGTCCAGGCGCAGCCTGACAGCGCGGGCTGCCATAGACTGGCAAACACGAGAGTTCGCTCGCATTCTTGCCGACTCCAGAATGCGAGCGACCACTCGCGTTTGTCAATCGCGTGATGAGACCTGGGGATAACGCGTGCCCGAGAAGACCGAGAAACCCGCGGCGGAGACGACCGAGGCGGCGGAGACGGCGGAAACGATGGAGACGACGACGGCGACGGCCGAGGACCGGCCGCGCCGTCGCCAGGCCCGCGGCGAGCGCCGGATCACCCAGCTGCTCGAAGCCGCCGCCACGGTCTTCTCCACCACCGGCTACACGGCCGCCAGCACCAACGCCATCGCCCGCCAGGCAGGCGTCTCACCGGGCACGCTGTACCAGTTCTTCCCGAACAAGGAAGCGATCGCGATCGAGCTGGGCGGACGGCTCATGCACGAGATGCGGCAGTCGTACGACGAGATCCTCACCCCGATCGACCCCGCGGCCACCCCGATCGAGGAGGTGATCGCAGGGACCGTCGACCGCTTCATCGACTTCAACTGCCGCCACCCGGCCTTCTTCGCGCTGATGCACGGCCCCGACATCCCGGGCCGCATCGCCGAGGAGCACGACGCGCTGCACACGACCCTGGTCACCCGGGTCGAGACGATCCTCGCGCCGTTCGTGCCCGACGCGCCCGCCTCCGCCGTCACCCGCACCGCCCGGATGTGCGTCGGCATCTACATGGCGGGCCTGGAGCTGATCCTGGCCCACGAGGGCGACGAGCGGGAGGCGTACGTCCAGGAGCTGAAGGACGTCCTGCTGCGCTACCTGCGCCCCCTGGCCGAGGACGTCGTGTACTGATACCCGGACTGATACCCCCTAGGGGTACAGTGGGGAAGTGTGCGGGCCCCTCGCGGGTCCCCACAGCCCCACATGCCTCGACGAGGAGTAACGACATGACCGCCCAGACCGACACCACGGGCCCCGTCACCACCGTCTACAAGGTGAGCGGCATGAGCTGCGGACACTGCGAGGGCGCCGTCTCCGGCGAGATCTCCGAGATCTCCGGCGTCAGCTCGGTGACGGCCGTCGCCAAGACCGGCGAGGTCACCGTCGTCTCCGCGGCCCCGCTCGAGGACGAGGCCGTACGCGCCGCCGTCGACGAGGCCGGTTTCGAGCTGGCCGGCCGGGCCTGACCTCCGCCTTCTCCGAGTGCCGGGCCCGAGAGCCCGGGACGCCAGGTCTGAGACGCTCCGGGCCTGGCACTCGTACCGATGTACGGGCCGTACAGCCGCCGCCCCGGCCCGTACGGCCCGTTCCGCATTACCGGGCGTCCCGCCACCTCCTGGAGTGAAGGACATGACCAGCACCACCGCCCAGGCGCCGCCGGACCGCGAGCCCGCGGTCGCCGAGGTCGAGCTGCTCATCGGCGGGATGACCTGCGCCTCCTGCGCGGCCCGCGTCGAGAAGAAGCTCAACCGCATGGACGGCGTCACGGCCACGGTGAACTACGCGACGGAGAAGGCCAGGGTCAGCTACCCCGCGGGCACCGAGGTCGCCGACCTGATCGCCACCGTGGTGAAGACCGGGTACACCGCCGAGGAGCCCGCGCCCCCGCCCGTGGAGGAACCCGCCGCCGGGAAGGACCCCGCCACCCAGCAGGGTCATGCCACCGAGACGGCGGCCCCCGAGCTGTCGGCCCTGCGCCGCCGCCTGCTCGTCTCCGCCGCCCTCGCGGTACCCGTCGTCCTGCTGGCCATGGTCCCGGCCCTCCAGTTCGACAACTGGCAGTGGCTCTCGCTCACCCTCGCCGCGCCGGTCGTCGTCTGGGGCGCGCTGCCCTTCCACCGGGCCGCCTGGACGAACGCGCGGCACGGCGCCGCCACCATGGACACGCTGGTCAGCCTCGGCACCCTGGCGGCGTTCGGCTGGTCCCTGTGGGCGCTGTTCCTCGGCGACGCCGGCATGCCGGGCATGCGGCACCCCTTCGAGCTCACGGTCTCGCGCGGCGACGGCGCCTCGCAGATCTATCTGGAGGTCGCCTCCGGCGTCACCGCCTTCATCCTGCTGGGCCGTTATCTGGAGGCCCGCTCCAAGCGCCGCGCCGGGGCCGCGCTCCGGGCGCTGCTGGAGCTGGGCGCCAAGGACGTGGCGGTCCTGCGGGACGGGCGCGAGGTGCGGATCCCGGCGCAGCGGCTGGCGGTCGGCGACCGGTTCGTCGTACGGCCCGGCGAGAAGATCGCCACCGACGGCACGGTGGTCGAGGGCGCCTCCGCGGTGGACGCCTCGATGCTGACGGGCGAGTCGGTGCCGGTGGACGTGACGGCCGGGGACGCGGTCACCGGCGCGACGGTCAACGCCGGTGGCCGGCTGGTCGTCGAGGCCACCCGGATCGGCGCCGACACGCAGCTCGCGCGGATGGCGAAGCTGGTGGAGGACGCGCAGAACGGCAAGGCCGAGGTGCAGCGGCTCGCCGACCGGATCTCCGGGGTCTTCGTGCCGGTGGTCCTGCTGATCGCCGTCGCCACGGCCGGGGCGTGGCTCGGGCTGACCGGCGACGGTGTCGCCGCCTTCACGGCCGCCGTCGCGGTGCTGATCATCGCCTGCCCGTGCGCGCTGGGCCTGGCCACCCCGACCGCGCTGATGGTCGGCACGGGCCGCGGCGCGCAGCTCGGCATCCTCATCAAGGGCCCGGAGGTCCTGGAGTCCACGCGCCGGATCGACACGGTCGTCCTGGACAAGACCGGCACGGTCACCACGGGCCGGATGGCCCTCCAGGAGGTGTACGTCGCCGAGGGCACCGACGAGAAGGAGGTGCTGCTGCTCGCGGGCGCCGTCGAGCACGCCTCCGAGCACCCCGTCGCGCGGGCGATCGCGCTGGGCGCCGAGGAGAGGGCCGGACGGCTCCCGGAGGCCGAGGGGTTCCGGAGCATCCCCGGGCGGGGCGTACACGGGCGTGTGGAGGGCCGTGAGGTCGCCGTGGGGCGGCTCTTCGACGACGTACCGCCGGAGCTGGCCCGCGCGCGGGACGAGGCCGAGCGGGCCGGGCGTACGGCGGTCCTGGCCGGCTGGGACGGGACGGCGCGGGCCGTGCTGGCCGTGGCGGACGCGGTCAAGGAGACCAGCGCCGAGGCGGTGCGGGAGCTGCGCGCGCTGGGGCTCACGCCGGTGCTGCTGACCGGGGACAACCGGGCCGTGGCCGAGACGGTGGCGAAGGCCGTGGGGATCGACCAGGTGATCGCGGAGGTCCTGCCCGAGGACAAGGTCGACGCCGTACGGCGGCTGCGGGCCGAGGGGCGGGTCGTCGCCATGGTGGGCGACGGCGTCAACGACGCGGCCGCGCTCGCCACCGCCGATCTGGGCCTCGCGATGGGCACCGGTACGGACGCGGCGATCGAGGCGGGCGATCTGACGCTGGTGCGCGGCGATCTGCGGGTGGCCGCTGACGCGATCCGGCTGTCGCGCCGGACGCTGGCCACGATCAAGGGCAATCTCGTGTGGGCCTTCGGCTACAACGTGGCCGCGCTGCCGCTGGCCGCCGCGGGGCTGCTGAACCCGATGATCGCGGGGGCCGCGATGGCCTTCTCGTCGGTCTTCGTCGTCACGAACAGTCTGCGGCTCCGGACATTCCGGTGAAGTCCCCTGAATTCGCCCTAAGTTCGCGGCGAACCTGATATGAGCCCCTCTGGAGTCCCGGGCCCGGCTCACATAAGCTCTTCACAAGGCTCGCGCATCATCCTTACGCTTGAGCCCCGGACGGCATTTCCGGGCTCTTGCGCAGCTAACGGACATATGCAAGAGACGCAGATCACAGTGATGTGAACGTAACCATCGAAGGGGTTCGAAGGTCTAAGTTGACGATGTCAGGGAGCGTCTTGGGGGGCGTGACCTGACATCTGGAGATGTCTTGGGGGACTTCTCCAGAGATGCGTTGCCGGGGCACGCACACCGGGAAGCTTTGAGCGGCCCTCCCGGACGTGCGCTGTCCCGGCAGATCGCACACAACCGAGGTACGACGAGTTTTGCTCGTTGTGCTCACAGCGATTCAGGCGCTGTCCTCACAGACGCCCGGCCGGATCCCGTGGGGGGAATCCGCACCGGGACTGGGAAGGCGCCCTGGCCGTCGGCCCGTGGGGGGACCGACGTTCCGGGGCGCCTTCTTCATTGCGTAAGAAATCTTGTAAGAGATGCCCGCCATCGGACGGGCCCACCATCAGACGGGCCCCATCGGACGGGCCACGCGAGAGCCCCCGCATCCGGCAGTCGGATGCGGGGGCTCCTGCGGTACGGCGCTGTGCCTCAGCGGCCCTCGACGGGAACGAAGTCGCGCTCGACCACGCCCGTGTAGATCTGGCGCGGGCGGCCGATGCGGGAACCCGGCTCCTTGATCATCTCGTGCCACTGGGCGATCCAGCCCGGCAGCCGGCCGAGGGCGAACAGGACCGTGAACATCTCGGTCGGGAAGCCCATGGCCCGGTAGATCAGGCCGGTGTAGAAGTCGACGTTCGGGTAGAGGCTGCGCGAGACGAAGTAGTCGTCGGAGAGCGCGTGCTCCTCCAGCTTCAGCGCGATGTCCAGCAGCTCGTCGGACTTGCCGAGGGCGGACAGCACGTCGTGCGCGGCGGCCTTGATGATCTTGGCGCGCGGGTCGAAGTTCTTGTAGACCCGGTGGCCGAAGCCCATCAGGCGGACGCCGTCCTCCTTGTTCTTCACCTTGCGGATGAAGGTGTCGACATCGCCGCCGGAGTCGCGGATGCCCTCCAGCATCTCCAGCACCGACTGGTTGGCGCCGCCGTGCAGCGGGCCCCACAGGGCGTTGATGCCGGCGGAGATCGAGGCGAACATGTTCGCCTGCGAGGAGCCGACCAGACGGACCGTGGAGGTCGAACAGTTCTGCTCGTGGTCCGCGTGCAGGATCAGCAGCTTGTCGAGCGCCGAGACCACGACCGGGTCCAAGTCGTACTCCTGCGCCGGGACCGAGAAGGTCATGCGGAGGAAGTTCTCGACGTAGCCGAGGTCGTTGCGCGGGTAGACGAACGGGTGACCGATCGACTTCTTGTACGCGTACGCCGCGATCGTCGGGAGCTTGGCGAGCAGGCGGATCGTGGAGAGGTTGCGCTGGCGCTCGTCGAACGGGTTGTGGCTGTCCTGGTAGAACGTGGACAGCGCCGAGACGACCGAGGACAGCATGGCCATCGGGTGGGCGTCACGCGGGAAGCCCTTGTAGAAGTTCTTGACGTCCTCGTGCAGCAGGGTGTGCTGCGTGATGTCGTTCTTGAACGTCGAGAGCTCGTCGACGGTCGGCAGCTCGCCGTTGATCAGCAGGTAGGCGACCTCCAGGAAGGTGGAGCGCTCGGCCAGCTGCTCGATCGGGTAGCCGCGGTACCGCAGGATGCCCGCTTCGCCGTCCAGGTAGGTAATGGCGGATTTGTACGCGGCGGTGTTGCCGTAACCGCTGTCCAGTGTCACCAGACCGGTCTGGGCACGGAGCTTCCCGATGTCGAAGCCCTTGTCCCCGACGGTGCTGCCGATCACCGGGTAGGTGTACTCGCCGTCGCCGTACCGCAGTACTACAGAGTTGTCGCTCACGTCTTCCCTCACCGACGTTGTGCCTCATCTTCGAGGTTGCCCTGACTGTCTCTACCATCCCCCACTTGGCTCAGGAGAGTGCACTCGGGGTCGACCATCGGGCCTATTGACGGCACTGAGTGCCGCCAACTTGCTCATCCTGCCCCTTGTGTTCCCCATCCGGAAGCCTCTGTGACCTTCACGACTCATTTGATCGATCATTTTTTCTCGATCCGCTCGTTCCGAGCCTGAAATCGAGTGCCGTGCACCGCCGGCCCGCCGACACCGTGCGCACCGCCTGGCCGATCGCCTTGCGCGAACCGACGAGGACGACCAGCTGCTTGGCCCGGGTGACCGCCGTGTAGAGCAGGTTCCGCTGGAGCATCATCCAGGCGCCCGTGGTCACCGGGATGACGACCGCCGGGTACTCGCTGCCCTGGGAGCGGTGGATCGTCACGGCGTACGCGTGGGCCAGCTCGTCGAGCTCGTCGAAGTCGTACGGCACCTCCTCGTCCTCGTCCGTCAGCACGGTCAGACGCTGGTCGACCGGGTCGAGCGAGGTCACCACGCCCACGGTGCCGTTGAAGACGCCGTTCTCGCCCTTCTCGTAATTGTTGCGAATCTGGGTGACCTTGTCCCCGACCCGGAAGACCCGGCCGCCGAACCGCTTCTCGGCCGTGTCGGGGCGGCCGGGGGTGATGGCCTGCTGGAGCAGACCGTTCAGGGTGCCCGCGCCCGCCGGGCCCCGGTGCATCGGGGCGAGGACCTGCACGTCCCGGCGCGGGTCCAGCCCGAACTTGGCGGGGATACGACGCGCCGCCACGTCCACGGTGAGCCGCCCGGCCTCCTCGGTCTCGTCCTCGACGAAGAGGAAGAAGTCCTTCATGCCGTCGGTGACCGGGTGTTGGCCGGCGTTGATCCGGTGGGCGTTCGTCACCACGCCCGACTGCTGGGCCTGCCGGAAGACCCGGGTCAGACGGACGGCGGGGATCGGTCCCCCGTCGGCGAGCAGATCCCGCAGCACCTCCCCCGCCCCCACGCTCGGCAGCTGGTCCACGTCCCCGACGAACAGCAGATGCGCCCCCGGCGGCACGGCCTTCACCAGCTTGTTGGCCAGCAGCAGGTCCAGCATCGACGCCTCGTCGACCACCACCAGGTCGGCGTCCAGCGGACGGTCCCGGTCGTAGGCCGCGTCGCCGCCCGGCTTCAGCTCCAGCAGGCGGTGGACGGTGGAGGCCTCGGAGCCGGTCAGCTCGGACAGGCGCTTGGCGGCCCGGCCGGTCGGGGCGGCCAGCACGACCTTCGCCTTCCTGGCACGGGCCAGCTCCACGATCGAGCGGACCGTGAAGGACTTGCCACAACCGGGGCCGCCGGTGAGGACGGCGACCTTCTCGGTCAGCGCCAGCTTGACGGCGGCCTCCTGCTCCGGGGCGAGGTCGGTACCCGTACGCCCCTTGAGCCAGGTGAGGGCCTTGTCCCAGGCGACCGTACGGAAGCCCGGCATCCGGTCCTCCTCGGTGCGCAGAAGGCGCAGCAGCTGGGCGGAGAGGGAGAGTTCGGCGCGGTGGAAGGGCACGAGGTAGATGGCGGTGACCGGCTCCCCGCCGTCCGGACCCGGGACCTTCTCCCGTACGACGCCGGGCTCCTCGCCGTCCTCCCCCGGCTCGGCCAGCTCCGCCAGGCACTCGATGACCAGGCCGGTGTCGACCTGGAGCAGCTTGACCGCGTCCTTGATCAGCTGCTCCTCCGGGAGGAAGCAGTGGCCCTGGTCGGTGGACTGCGACAGCGCGTACTGCAGGCCCGCCTTGACGCGCTCCGGGCTGTCGTGCGGAATGCCGACGGACTGGGCGATCTTGTCGGCGGTGAGGAAGCCGATCCCCCAGACGTCGGAGGCGAGGCGGTACGGCTGGTTCTTCACGACCCCGATCGAGGCGTCGCCGTACTTCTTGTAGATGCGCACGGCGATGGACGTCGACACCTCGACGGTCTGGAGGAAGAGCATGACCTCCTTGATCGCCTTCTGTTCCTCCCAGGCGTCGGCGATCTTCTTCGTCCGCTTGGGGCCGAGGCCCGGCACCTCGATCAGCCGCTTCGGCTCCTCCTCGATGATCTGGAGGGTGTCCAGCCCGAAATGCCGGGTGATCCGGTCGGCGAAGACCGGGCCGATGCCTTTGACCAGACCCGAGCCGAGGTAGCGGCGAATGCCCTGCACCGTGGCCGGCAGGACGGTCGTGTAGTTCTCCACATGGAACTGCTTGCCGTACTGCTGATGCGAGCCCCAACGGCCCTCCATACGCAGGGACTCGCCGACCTGCGCGCCGAGCAGCGCGCCGACGACCGTGAGCAGATCACCGCCGCCTCTGCCGGTGTCGACCCGGGCGACCGTGTAGCCGTTCTCCTCGTTGGCGTACGTGATGCGCTCGAGTACGCCTTCCAGCGTGGCCAGTCGCCGCTCGCCCTGATCGGTCATGGAGCGACCGTACCGCCCGGGTAGGACAACGCCACCGCCGTCTTTCACGGCGAATTCACAAGAACAAGCGGAAGCTTTACAGTTCAAGCATCTTAGCTGTCCTTTTTCCCTGCCATTCCCGTGGGAGAATTCAGGCTTGATTCGCCGTGAATTGAGGAACGATGTCACCTCAGGCCCAGAGCGTCGCCCTGTGGATCCTGGCCGTGGCCGTCAACACGACGGCGGCGTGCGCCGGGATCGTGTGGGGCTGGACCGCGTTCACGCAGTTCCTCGTACCGGCCTTCGGGTCGATGGTGGGGGCGTCGCTGGTCAGTTACAGCTTGCGGCGGTGAACTGGCCGTCTTTGACGGCGGTGACGAAGGCGGTCCAGCCGGTTGCCGAGAAGGTGAGGGTGGGGCTGGGGGTGGATTTGCTGTCCCGGACGGGGATGTCGGGGTGGCCGTGGGCGACTTCGAGGCAATCGGCTTGGCTGCCACCGCTGTAGCTGGACTTGAACCACCCGGTCCGCTCATTGCTGATCACGTGCATGCTCCTCCGCTGCCGACCTGACGAGGGCCAGTGAATCCTGCTGCGACAACGCGTCGCTCAGGGCCAGAGCGTAGGCGTTCTGACAAGCACTCACCAGCGCCGGATCGTCCATCAGACGTCCGGTCTCGAACGCGTCGATATAGGCCACCGGGGCGGAGTCCTCGAAGCTCATCAGGATGAGCAGGCTCTCCATGAGCGGGCTGGACCGCGTTCACGCAGTTCCTCGTGCCGACCCTCGGGTCGGCGGTGGGGCGTCGCTGGTCAGTTACGGCTTGCGGCGGTGAAGGTGGCCGTCCTTGATAGCGGTTATGAAGGCGGTCCAGCCGGTTGCCGAGAAGGTGAGGGTGGGGCCGGGGGTGGATTTGCTGTCCCGGACGGGGATGTCGGGGTGGCCGTGGGCGACTTCCAGGCATTCGCCTTGGTCGCCGCCGCTGTAGCTGGACTTGTACCACCCGGTGAGGGTTCGCTCACTGGTGACCATTCGCATGTTCCTCCGCTGCCGCCCTGACTAGGGACAGTGACTGCTGCTGCGACAACGAGTCGCTCAGAGCCAGAGCGTAAGCGGTCTGACAGGCACTCACCAGGCCAGGATCGTCCATCAAGTTCCCGGTCTGAAAACCCTCGACGTAGGCCACCGGAGCCGAGTCCTCGAATGTCATGAGCGTGAGCAGACTCTGCATGAGCGCGTGTGCCCCGACGCCGTAGGGAAGGACGTGCAGGCGCAGTCGTCCCGACTCGGCCATGTCCGCGATCCTGTGGAGCTGTTCCGCCATGACCTGCGGCCCGCCCACGCAGCGTCGAAGAACCGCCTCGTCAAGCAGTGTCCAGACCACAGGCTGTGCTGGTCCGTCGAGGACTCGGCGGCGTTTTGTTCGGATGACTACGAGTTCGTCAAGTTCCTCGGGCGTGTGATTCGGTCGGTACGCACGGAAGAGAGCGCGTGCGTAGTCGTCGGTCTGCAGCACCCCGGGGACCAGCGAGAGCGCGAACTGCTGGATGAGTACCGCAAGTTGCTCAAGCTCGGCCACGGCGGCGAAGTGATCGGTGTATTTCGACTCCAGATCCTCCAGCCACCGTGCGAAGAACCCGTCCGTCCCCAGCGCCCTGTCGATCCGCATCGCGTCATCCGGCTTGGGAAGGCGCCTCCCGGCCTCGAAATGGCTGATCAACGTGGGTGAGCACACGACCTGGTCGCCCAGTTCCTCCTGGGTGAGGCCGACGGCTGTCCGCCGTAGCCGCAGTTCCTCTCCGTACTTCTGACGCGGCGTTCGAAGTGCGCGGCGTTCGCCCATCGGCCAACTCCCCTTCCTGACAAACGTGATGTCAAGCTCCAGCCCCTGGCAGCGTAGCGAGGGCCGACCCCACTCTGTGAGTGATTCAGCACAGAACGCAGTCACCGCAGGTGGGAAGGCCGACAGACATGACAGACCGCATCGCCCGGCTCCTGGAGCCGATCCTCCGCCTCCTGCTCCCGCCTCGCGGGCGGCGACGGCGATCACCGGCTCCGCCCCCGTGCCCGTACTGCCACGACGACGTCAGGGTCACGACGGCCCGCCGCCCCGAGGAGCGACCGCTGCGCGGTGAGGACAACCGGCTGGTCCGCCCCTACCTGAGGGCAGAGGCCGGCGTATGACCAGCGGAGCGCAAGGGCGGCTGCTGCCGTGGACGAGTCCCGAGGGCAGGCCCTGCTACCTCGTCGGCGACGGGACCGGCTACGTCTCCCGTCTCGCCGACGACATCGAGGACGTACAGCTCGGCATGGCGGGCGATCTCCTCGGCCATGCCGACGAACTCCTCGCGGAACGCCGGGTGACGAGTGCGGAGCTGCGCTACCTGGCCCGGCGGCTCACCGAGTCCCTGCGGGACGTCAAGCGGGTCGCGGAGAGCAGAGGGGCACGGCTCGGCCGTAGCCCGGGCCATGACCCGGGAAGTAATTGAGGGCACGCGCTCACGGACGGCACGCTCACCGCCATGTCCTCTCTCTGCACAGGCCTCGCCGCGCTGTTCTTCCTGGGTATGGGGCTCTTCGGACTCGTAGCCCCCAGGGCGCTCATCCGCCCTTTCGGTATCGAGCTGTCCGTCCCGGAGGCCCGCGCCGAAGTCAGGGCCGTCTACGGCGGTTTCGGGGTCGCGGTCGGTGTCTTGCTCACCTGGGCCGTGTTCAGTGGTTCCGGCGATCTACGATCCGGCGTGGTTCTCACGGTGGCGGTGTCGCTGGCGGGGATGGCGTTCGGGCGCCTGGTGGCGCGGCTGGTGGAACGGCCCTCGGCGTTCTACCCGTCCTGGTTCTACTTCTGGGTCGAGACCGTGGGAGCCGTCGTACTGGTCGGCTGCGCGTAGTCGGCGCGGGCGGGGCTCAGCCGACGCGGCCGGTCAGGAAGTCGGAGATGCGGTGGCTCGCTTCGGCCGGGGCGGCGTGCGGCAGGGCGTGGTGGGAGACGTTCGGCAGGGTGGCCGTCGAGGCGCGTGGCAGGGGTTTCTCAGCGCGGGCGGGGGGCGCCACCTTGGACGGGTTTTGACATCCTCCCCCTCCTAAAAGAGGGGGATTCCAGCCCATACGGGTTGAGGTTCACGGGCGCTCGAACGGCTGGTGGCCGTTGTCGCCCCTCCGGCACCGGCTGTTCGCCGGGGGCGGGGGATCCCGCCCTGTCCTGCCGCGACGTTGATACTGGCGTTGGTGTCCGCGTTGCAGGTGAAGTCGCAGGAGGAGCAGACGAACTCGGCTTGGCTCTTGCGCGAGTTCTTGTCGATCCATCCGCAGGCACTGCACCGCAGAGACGTGTAGGGGGCGGGGACGTCTTCGACCCGGCCGGGGGCCTTGTGCCCGGTGCGCTGCCGCAGCAGGCCCCACCCCTGGGCGAGGATGGCCCGGTTCAGCCCGGCCTTGGCCGCCCGGCCGTTCTTGAGGTACTGGCCGGGCTGGTCGGGATCGGGCTTCGCCTTGGCCCTGGCAGTCATCGTCTTGATGTTCAGCTTCTCGAACCGCACCAGGTCGTAAGTGCGGGCGAGCATGGTGCTGCTCTTCTCGCACCAGTCCTTACGCCGGTTCGCCTCCCTGGCCTTGAGCTTGGCCACCTTCGCGTACTCGCAGATCTTCTGAGGGCTGCCCTTCTCCGCGCGGGCGGCGCGGCGCTGGTGCTTGCGGATCTGGGCGCGCTCACGGGTGGTGAGCTGGGGACAGTTGAAGGTGCGGCCGTCGGAGAGCGCGGCAGTGATGGCCACGCCACGGTCGATGCCGATGACCTCACCCGTGCCCGGCTTGTCGATCGGGTCGGGGATGACGGCGAACGCGATGTGCCACTGACCGTTGCGGTAGGTGACGCGGAACGTCTTCGCCGCAGGAATCCGGGCACCCTTGCCTTTGACACTGAGGCGGAAGCGCACCCATCCGCATCCGGGCACCTTCACCTGCGCCCACCGCCGGTTGAGTTTCTGCACGGTCACGGAGCGGCCCACGACCTGCTTCTTGGTCCTGGGGTTGATCAGCGGGCGGCCGTCCGGCTCGTACTCGGGTACGCGGTCGTCGCCGATGACGCGGAAGCCCTCGTGCACGAACTTCTTGCGCCAGGTCGGTTCACCGAACCCGGACGTGAAACGCGCGGCCTTGGCCCTGGCGAAGTCCTTGAGTGCCTGTGCCTGGACGGTCTGGTTCCCGGCGCGCAGCCACTCACTGGCAGCACGGGCCTCGGTGAGCTGACGGCACTGCTCCGCGAACGACGGGGCCCCAATGCGCTTGCCGTCGGGACGGTGGTGCGCCTTGTCCCGCCGCCAGTGCGAGTGCTGCTCGACCGCGAGATTCCACACATACCTCGCGTGCGCGCAGTGCAGCAGCATCTGCTGCTCCTGCTCGCTCGTCGGGTACATCCGAAACCGTGCCACGCCGCGAACCTAGACCGCACGTTCCCCCACCGTGCACACCATCGATCACACTCACCCGCACGAGTGACCACACCATGCCGGTACCAGCCACCGGCCTCCAGCCCCATGCCCTTACCCCGTCACCACCACCGGTCCGGGGGGTGGTCTCAGCATCATGAAAGACGCCGACTTGCCCTGACGGCGCTTCGGCGTCCCCTGCCCCGCTCCGCAGGAACGGGCATTCACCCCGGCCCTGAAGGACCGGGCACCCTGCCCGAAAGCAAGGTGGAGCGATCAGGCCATCCCCCACCGCGAAAGCCCAGGCATACAGACTCCCCGTTGTCCCGAACGCTCCACCACTGCCTCCACTTGCCTCACCGCCTCCAGAACAAGTGGTGCGTCACCCCGCTCGGGCTCGGTACGACATCGCAGTGGAAGCGGTCCAGCAGCTCGTCGGGCGACTCCCAGAGACGTGAGCCGGATCCGAGCTTCACGGCCGGCGAGACCGCCACGTGCAGCGTGTCGACGAGGTCCGCGTCGAGGAACTCCCGGATGGTGGCGGCCCCTCCCCCGAGGCGGACGTCCTTGCCCTGGGCCGCCTCCCGGGCCTGCGCGAGGACGTCGGCCGGGTCGCCGGCGACGAAGTGGAACGTGGTGTCGGAGAGGGTGAACGAGGGGCGCTCGTGGTGGGTCATCACGAACACCGGCGTGTGGAACGGCGGTTCGTCGCCCCACCAGCCCTGCCAGTCGTGGTCCTGCCAGGGGCCGCGCTGGGGACCGAACTTGTTGCGGCCCATGATCTCGGCGCCGATATTGTGCGCGAAGTCGCGCGTGAGGTAGTCGTCGAGGCCGCGGCTGCCGCCGGGGGCGGTACGGTTCGGCCAGCTCGCCGTCGCCCCGGCCCAGGCGAACATCGTGCCGGGGTCGGCGTGGCCGAACGGCCGTTCAAGGCTCTGGTTCTCACCTGCGCCGAATCCGTCGCTCGAGACGTTGAAGTTCTGCACGCGCAGTAGCTGAGGCACGGGGCTCCTCCTGTGATCGATGAGGGGTGGACCCCTCCGGTCGGCGAGACTCATCGGCCCGTGGGCAACCCCCTGCCCGTCTCAGCCGGACTGCGCCACCACGTGCTCGATCACCTGCTTGAAGTCGTCGGTCGGGGAGAACTCCACCAGCTCGCTGTCCGCCAGCGCGAGCGGTACATGGCCCGGAGGCCAGTAGTACGCCTGACCCGCCTCGTACTCCTCCTCGCCGGACGCCGTGCGCATCCGGATCCGGCCCTTCAGCACGTAGCCCCAGTGGGGGCACTGGCACGCGTCGTCGGGCAGGCCCTTGAGGGCCGGGCCCATGTCCGTGCCCTGCGGCAGGCTGATGTAGCTGACCGACATATCGCCCCCGATCGGCATGTTGCGCACCTCTACACCGTCGCCGCCGAGGGTGACGGGTACGTCGTTCCGGGTCGTCGCCGTCATGGCTCCTCCGCTCGTCCTGGAAACGGACCTCCTCCTTCCACCCTGAGCCGCCGGGGAGCCTCCCGCGACATCACGATCCGGTTGCGACGTGCCCCGGGGGTCTTGATTTACCGGCGTGTAATCGATTCCATCCACCCGTCGATGTAATCGATTCCACGAGTCCTCCAGCAGGGCTCCCACGACTGATCCACAAGGAGGTGGAGCGGCGGTGGCCAGTATCAAGGACGTCGCTGCCGAGGCCGGCGTGTCCGTCGCCACGGTCTCGCGCGTCCTGAACGACCACCCGTCGGTCAGCGCCGAGGCACGCGCACGCGTGCTGGCCGCCGTCGGGGCCCTGGGCTACCGCCCGAACGCCGTCGCCCGCTCCCTGCGCACCGAGAAGACCCACACCCTCGGCCTGGTCATCAGCGACGTACTGAACCCGTACTTCACCGAACTGGCCCGCTCCGTCGAGGAGGAGGCCCGCGCGCTCGGCTACAGCGTCATCATCGGCAACGCCGACGAGCGGCCCGACCTCCAGGACCACCACGTACGGAACCTGCTGGACCGGCGCATCGACGGGCTGCTCGTCTCCCCCACGGACGGCGGCTCGCCGCTGATGCTGGACGCCGCGCGGGCCGGGACGCCCATGGTGTTCGTGGACCGGTGGATCCCGGGCGTGGACGTGCCGGTGGTGCGGGCGGACGGCCGGAGTGCCGTACGGGATCTCGTGGCGCATCTGCACGGGCTCGGGCACCGGCGGCTCGCGATCATCGCGGGACCGGCGGCGACCACGACCGGCCGGGAGCGCGTGGAGGTCTTCCGGGAGGCGCTCGGCGCGTACGGCCTCGAACTGCCCGACGCCTACATAGGGCAGGGCGATTTCCAGGCCGAGAGCGGGCGCCGGGTCACCGAGGGGTTCCTCGACCTGGCCGAGCCGCCCGAGGTCGTGTTCGCGGCCGACAACCTGATGGCACTCGGCGCGCTGGACGCCGTACGCGCGCGTGGCGTGCGGGTGCCGGACGACATCGCGCTGGCCGCGTTCGACGACATCCCGTGGTTCGTGCACACCGATCCGCCCATCACCGCGATCGCCCAGCCGACGGGTGAGCTGGGGCGTGCCGCCGTGCGCGCGCTGGTCGCCCGGATCGAGGGCCGGCCCGGGGAGTCCGTCACCCTCCCCGCCCGGCTCGTCGTACGCCGCTCGTGCGGCGAGCAACCGGATTCTTTGGAGCCGTCCCCCGTAACGAACAGGAGCCAGACGTGAGCAACGCGGACGAGTTGCTGCGCATCGAGGGCATACGGAAGACCTTCCCGGGTGTGGTCGCGCTGGACAGCGTGGACTTCGACCTGCGCCGGGGCGAGGTGCATGTGCTGCTCGGTGAGAACGGCGCGGGCAAGAGCACCCTCATCAAGATGCTCTCCGGCGCCTACACCCCCGACGCCGGACGGATCCTGGTCGGCGGCGAGGAGACGCGCATCCAGGGTGCGCAGGACTCCGAGCGGCTCGGGATCGCCACCATCTACCAGGAGTTCAACCTCGTTCCCGATCTGACGGTCGCCGAGAACATCTTCCTGGGGCGCCAGCCGCGCCGGTTCGGGATGATCGACCGGGGGCGGATGGAGGCCGACGCCGAGGTGCTGCTGAAGCGCGTCGGGGTCAGCGTCTCTCCGCGTGCGCGGGTGCGTGAACTCGGTATCGCGCGCCTGCAGATGGTCGAGATCGCCAAGGCGCTGAGCCTCGACGCGCGTGTGCTGATCATGGACGAGCCGACCGCCGTGCTCACCTCCGAGGAGGTCGAGAAGCTCTTCGCGATCGTGCGCAAGCTCCGCGAGGACGGCGTCGGGATCGTCTTCATCACGCACCACCTGGAGGAGATCGCCGCCCTGGGCGACCGGGTCACGGTCATCCGGGACGGGAAGAGCGTCGGGCAGGTGCCCGCCGCCACGCCCGAGGACGAGCTCGTACGGCTCATGGTGGGGCGGTCGATCGAGCAGCAGTACCCGCGCGAGCGGCCCGAGAAGGGCGACGCGCTGCTCACCGTCGAGGGGCTGACCCGGGACGGCGTCTTCCACGACGTCGGCTTCGAGGTGCGTGCCGGTGAGGTCGTCGGCATCGCGGGGCTGGTCGGCGCCGGTCGTACCGAGGTCGTGCGGGCGGTCTTCGGGGCCGATCCGTACGACAAGGGAGCCGTGAAGGTCTCCGGGGCCGCCCTGAAGGGGCACGACGTCAACGCCGCCATGACCGCCGGCATCGGCCTCATCCCCGAGGACCGCAAGGGCCAGGGCCTGGTGCTGGACGCGTCGGTCGAGGAGAACCTCGGCCTGGTGACGCTGCGGTCGGCCACGCGCGCGGGGCTCGTCGACCTCAAGGGGCAGCGGGAGGCCGCGGCCCGGATCGCCGAGCAGCTCGGGGTGCGGATGGCGGGCCTCGGCCAGCACGTGCGCACGCTGTCCGGCGGCAATCAGCAGAAGGTCGTCATCGGCAAGTGGCTGCTCGCCGACACCAAGGTGCTGATCCTCGACGAGCCGACGCGCGGTATCGACGTCGGCGCCAAGGTAGAGATCTACCAGCTCGTCAACGAACTGACGGCGGCCGGTGCCGCCGTACTCATGATCTCCAGCGATCTGCCCGAGGTGCTCGGCATGAGCGACCGGGTGCTGGTGATGGCCCAGGGCCGGATCGCGGGTGAGCTCTCCGCCGACGAGGCCACCCAGGACGCCGTGATGGCGCTCGCAGTAAGCAACCCCAGCACAGACAAGGAGGCCTCCCGTGGCCACTGACACGCTCAAGAGCACGACGGGCGCGGGAGCCGCCTCGGGGGGCCTGCGCCGCCTGCTGCTCGACAACGGCGCGCTCACCGCGCTCATCGTCCTCGTCATCGCGATGTCGGCGCTGTCCGGCGACTTCCTGACGACGGACAACCTGCTGAACGTCGGCGTCCAGGCGGCCGTGACCGCCATCCTCGCGTTCGGTGTGACCTTCGTGATCGTCTCGGCGGGCATCGACCTGTCGGTGGGCTCGGTCGCCGCCCTGTCGGCCACGGTGCTCGCGTGGACCGCCACCTCGGCGGGCGTCCCCGTCTTCGTGGCCGTCCTGCTGGCCATAGCCACCGGTATCGCGTGCGGCCTGGTCAACGGCATCCTGATCTCCTACGGCAAACTGCCGCCGTTCATCGCGACGCTGGCCATGCTGTCGGTGGCCCGCGGTCTGTCCCTCGTCATCTCCGAGGGCTCCCCGATCGCCCTGCCCGACTCGGTCTCCCACCTCGGCGACACGCTCGGCGGCTGGCTGCCGGTGCCCGTCCTGGTCATGATCGTGATGGGTCTCATCGCGGCGTTCGTGCTCGGCCGTACCTACATCGGCCGCTCGATGTACGCGATCGGCGGCAACGAGGAGGCCGCGCGGCTGTCCGGCCTGCGCGTGAAGAAGCAGAAGCTCGCCATCTACGCCCTGTCCGGCGTCTTCGCCGCCGTCGCCGGTGTCGTCCTCGCCGCCCGGCTGTCCTCCGCGCAGCCCCAGGCCGCCGACGGCTACGAACTGGACGCCATCGCGGCGGTCGTCATCGGCGGTGCCTCCCTCGCGGGCGGTACGGGCAAGGCGTCCGGGACGCTGATCGGCGCGCTGATCCTGGCCGTGCTGCGCAACGGGCTCAACCTGCTGAACGTCTCGGCGTTCTGGCAGCAGGTCGTCATCGGCGTCGTCATCGCGCTGGCCGTGCTGCTCGACACCGCCCGCCGCAAGGCGGGGGCGACCGCGGGGGCGGCCGGTTCCTCGCAAGGAGGCAAGGGCAAGCAGGCGGCGACATACGGGCTCGCGGCCGTCGTCACCGTCGCGATCGTCGGCGCCACGTCCTTCCTGCACAACGGCTCCTCCGCCACCAGCGCCCCGAAGATGGGCCTGTCGCTGTCCACGCTCAACAACCCCTTCTTCGTGCAGATCCGGGCGGGCGCCGAGGCCGAGGCGAAGAAGCTGGGCATCGACCTGACCGTCACGGACGCGCAGAACGACGCCTCCCAGCAGGCCAACCAGCTGCAGAACTTCACCAGCTCCGGGCTCGGCGCGATCATCGTCAACCCGGTGGACTCGGACGCCGCCAGCAACTCGGTGAAGGCGGCCGACAAGGCGGACATCCCGGTCATCGCCGTGGACCGTGTCGTCAACAACGCCAAGCTGGACACGCTGGTCGCCTCCGACAACGTCGCCGGTGGTGAGCTCGCCGCCAAGTCGATCGGCGAGAAGCTCGGCGGCAAGGGCAAGATCGTGATCCTCCAGGGCCAGGCGGGCACCTCCGCCGCCCGCGAGCGGGCCGCCGGGTTCGAGAAGGGGCTGAAGGCCTTCCCGGGCATCCAGGTCGTCGCCCAGCAGCCCGCCGACTTCGACCGCACCAAGGGCCTCGACGTCATGTCGAACCTGCTCCAGGCCCACCCGGACGTCCAGGGCGTCATCGCCGCCAACGACGAGATGGCCCTCGGCGCGATCAAGGCGCTGGGCTCCAAGGCCGGCACGTCGGTCTCCGTGGTCGGCTTCGACGGCACGCCCGACGGACTGAAGGCGGTCGAGGGCGGCAGCCTGTACGCGTCGGTGGCGCAGCAGCCCTCGCAGCTCGGGAAGATCGCCGTGGACAACGCCCTGAAGGCGCTGAAGGGCAAGAAGGTCGAGGAGACGGTGAAGGTGCCGGTGAAGGTGGTCACGAAGGAGAACGTGGCCGGCTTCAGCGGCTGACATCGCCGATGTCTCCGACATCACCGGCATAGGGGAACGGCCGGGCGGCATCCAGCACATGGGCCCGCCCGGCCCTGTCACTCACGTGGGGAGACCACTCATGTACGACTACGACCTCCTGGTCGTGGGGTCGGCCAACGCCGACCTGGTGATCGGTGTCGAGCGCCGGCCCGGTGCCGGCGAGACCGTGCTCGGCTCCGACCTGGCCGTCCACCCGGGCGGCAAGGGCGCGAACCAGGCGGTCGCGGCCGCCCGGCTCGGGGCCCGTACGGCGCTGCTGGCCCGGGTCGGCGACGACGCGCACGGCCGCCTGCTGCTGGAGTCGCAGCGGGACGCCGGTGTCGACACGGTGGGTGTCCTGGTGGGCGGCGCGCCGACCGGGGTCGCCCTGATCACGGTCGACCCGTCCGGGGACAACAGCATCGTCGTCTCGCCGGGCGCGAACGGCCGGCTGGCCCCGGAGGACGTGAGCGCCGCCGCGTGCCTCTTCCAGAGCTCCCGGGTGGTGTCGGCGCAGCTGGAGATCCCGCTGGAGACGGTGGCGGCGGTCGTACGGAACCTGGCTCCGGAGAGCCGTTTCGTACTGAACCCGTCGCCGCCGCGCCCCCTTCCGTCTGAGGTGCTGGCGGCCTGCGACCCGCTGATCGTCAACGAGCACGAGGCGAAGGTCATCCTGGGTTCGTCCGCCGTGGGGGACAGCCCGGAGGACTGGGCCCGGATCCTGCTCGCGAAGGGGCCGCGGTCGGTGGTGGTGACGCTGGGCGGGGAAGGCGCACTGGTGGCCTCCTCGGAGGGGGTCTCCCGGGTCGCGTCCGTGCAGGTGGACGCCGTCGACACGACCGGCGCGGGAGACGCGTTCACCGCGGCGCTGGCCACCCGGCTGGGGGCGGGCGCGTCCCTGGCGGAGGCGGCGGCGTACGCGGCGAGGGTCGGGGCGGCGACCGTGACGAAGGAGGGCGCGCAGGCGTCCTTCCCGACGGCGGCGGAGGTCGCTGCGCTGTGAAGAAGGCCGGAATACTGAACCGTCATCTCGCCGGTGCGCTGGCCGAACTGGGCCACGGGGACGGGGTGCTGGTGTGCGACGCGGGCATGCCCATCCCGGACGGTCCCCGGGTGGTGGATCTGGCCTTCCGGGCCGGGGTGCCGGGGTTCGCCGAGGTGCTGGAGGGCCTGCTGGCCGAGCTGGTGATCGAGGGCGCGACGGCGGCGACGGAGGTACGGGACGCCAACCCGGAGGCCTCGGAACTGCTGGAGAGCCGCTTCCCGTCGCTGGAGCTCGTATCGCACGAGCGGCTCAAGGGGCTGTCGGCGGGTGCGCGGCTGGTCGTCCGCACGGGCGAGGCACGGCCGTACGCGAATGTGCTGCTGAGGTGCGGCGTCTTCTTCTGAGGCCTTGAACGGCTCGCTCGGTGGCCCTGAAAAGTTTCGAGGGGGCCCGGTCCGTCGACCGGGCCCCCTCGGCTTTTCCCCTCCCGTCAGGATCCCCCGCGATCCCCCCAGATCTCCCCCCAGAAGTCCTGACACCATGTACGACCGCCGTGGGCGGCAAAGGGTTGCACGGTCGGTAAGAATTTCTTGCCGGATTCTCGAAAGGATCACCGCACCGGTCGGACCAGCACCCGGGTGAGACTCCCGTCGCCCTCCTCGACGTCCCTGACGTGCGCGAATCCGATCCTGCCGAGGAGGCGCAGCGAGGCCGTGTTCCGCGCGTCCACGGTGGCGTACACCTCGCTGAGCCCGAGCGTCCGGAATCCGTACGCCACGAGCGCCTCCGCCAGCTCCGTCCCGAGGCCGCCGCCCCAGGCCTCGGGAGCCAGCGCGTAGATGATCTCGTGGCCGTCCACCGCGTCGGTCCGCTTGATCTCGGCGTGCCCGACCAGAAGCCCGTCGCGCCGGACCGCCCACACGTCGAACAGGTCCTGGGCGTAGACCTTGGTGAAGATCCGGCCGAACAGGGCCCGGTCCTCCGGCTCGGAGGCCGGTCCCTCGCCCATCCAGCGGGACACCCGGGTGTCCTGGAACAGGGCGACGAAGCGCTCTTCGTCCTCCGGGGTGTAGGGGTCCAGGAGGAGGCGGGGGGTGTTCAGTGTCGGGGGCATGGGGGGTGCCTCGTCACGCCGAGTCGTTCAGCAGCCTGCCCAGGTGTTCGCGGCCCGCTTGGAGCAGGTCGGGCAGGGGGGCCGCTGACTCGTACCAGCGCTTCTCGTACTCCCAGCACAGCCAGCCGTCCCAGTTGTGGCGGGAGAGGACTTCGACGCACTCGGCCAGGGGGAGGACGCCCGCGCCGAGGGGCAGGGGGGTGGTGTCCTCGGCGGAGGCGATGTCCTTGACCTGGACGTAGCCGAGGTGGGGGGAGAGTGCCGCGTAGGTCTCGGAGGGCTGTTCGCCGCCGAGCCAGGTGTGCATGACGTCCCAGAGCGCGCCGACCTGGAGGTGGCCGACGAGGCCGAGGACGCGCATCGCGTCGGCGGCGGTGCGGTGGGAGTCGTGGGTTTCGAGGAGGATGCGTACGCCCAGGTCGTTGGCGTACTCGGCGGCCGTGCCCAGCCGCCGGGCGGCCGTCGCGTCGGCCTCCTCGGGGGTCTGGACGTCCAGGTCGCCGCCGGGGAAGACACGGATGTACGGGGCGCCGAGGTCACGGGCCAGGTCGAGGAGGGCACGGAGCTCGGCCAGGACGGGTTCGTCGTCGCCCGGCGCGGCGACGCGCACGTATCCCGCGAGGCCAAGGATCTCTACGCCCGACCCCTTGAACTCGGCCGCGACCTCGGCCCGTTCGGCGGGGCCGAGGCCGGGGTGGACCGGTTCCTCCGCGTGGGTGCGCAGCTCCACACCGTGGTAGCCGTGCGCGGTCGCGAGCCGCAGGACGTCGGGCAAGGGCATGCCGGGGACACCGAGGGTGGAGAACGCCAGCTTCATGTGGACGGACCCTACCCGGCACCCACGCCCGTGACTCCCTCCCATCACTCCGGTGTTGCGTGAAGATCCAACCGCCAGTCCTGGCCGGTCAGGTCCTGGCCGAAGGAGCGGTGCGGCTTCTCCGCGACCAGGGCGAAGCCGTGGCGCTGGTAGATGCGGCGGGCCGCGCCGAGGATGTCGTTGGTCCACAGGAGGACCTCGCGGTAGCCGACCTCGCGGGCGAAGTCGACGAGGGCTCCCACCAGCCGGTCGCCGATGCCCAGGCCGCGTGCGTCGGGCTCGACGAGCAGCAGCCGGAGCCGGGCGGCCCCGGGCGCGTCGTCCCGTACGCACATCACGCACCCGACCGGCCGTCCGTCCAGCTCGGCGATCCAGGTGCGCTCCAGATGCGGGTCGTGGTCCTCACCGTAGTCCGCGACGATCCGGGCGACCAGGCCTTCGTAGTCGGCGTTGAAGCCGTACTCGGCGGCGTACAGCGCGGCGTTGCGCTGCACGATCCAGCCGAGGTCGCCGGGGGCGGGCTCGCGCAGGACGACGTCCTCGGGCCGGGGTGCCCGGCCGTCGCCGAGAAGCTCCCGGACGGTCCGCAGGGCCTCCCCCAGCCGGGGCCGGTCCTCGGCCCGCACGGTGTCCAGCAGCGACCCGACCGTCTCCTTCGCCCGCTCGTCGAGCAGCGCGGCGGCCTCGCGGCCGGGTGAGGTGAGGGTGATGCGGCGGCGGCGCGGATCCTTCTCGGACGGGCCGCGCTCGACCAGCCCGTCCTCCTCGAACTTGTTCAGGATCCGGCTCAGGTATCCGGCGTCCAGGTGCAGCTGGGCCCGCAGGTCGGCGGCGTCCGTGCGCGGCGCGTGGGCGAGTTCGTAGAGCACGCGGGACTCGGTGAGGGTGTAGGGGGCGTAGAGGTGCCGGCCGTAGTCGAGCGCGCCGATGACGTTCGTGTAGAAGCGGTTGAAGGAGCGGATGTCCTGGACGGTCATGGGCCACGACCCCCGTGTCGATCGTCGATAGTTGACTCAGTCAGAGATCTGCTGGGGCCGATCCTAGACGTCCAGGACTTCCGGGGCTAGCCCTCCGTCGGGGCCGTCGGCCGGTACACGCACACCTGGGCGCCGGTCTTTGCGGTGGTCGTGGAGACCAGTTCCATCGGGCGCTTCGCGCCGTCCCCGGGGAAGATCGTCTTGCCGCCGCCGAGGATCACCGGCATGACGATGAGCTGGAGCTCGTCGACCAGGCCCTCGGACAGCAGCGTCCGCACGAGCGTCGGGCTGCCCATCATCGCGAGGTCGCCGCCCTCGGTTTCGTGCAGCGCGCGGATCCGGGGCACGGCCTGGTCGCCGGGGATGAGGGAGGTGTTGTTCCAGGTGAGGTCGGCCTCGGCGAGCGTGCCGGAGACGACGTACTTCTTCAGGGAGTTCATCCGGTCGGCGAAGGGGTCCCCGGCCCGCTCGGGCCAGGCCCCCGCCATCGTCTGCCACGTACGCCGCCCGAACAGCAGTGCCTCGGCACTGCCGAGACCGGCGTCGAAGGCGCCGCCCAGCACCTCCTCGTCGAAGTACGGGTGCGACCAGCCGCCGTGCGCGAAGCCCCCGTCGGTGTCCTCCTGCGGCCCGCCGGGCGCCTGTACGACGCCGTCCAGGCTGATGAACTCGGTGATCACGATGCGCATGGGACTCACTCCGCTTTTCTCGCTCGGGCGATGACGGCACTGCAGACCGGCCAACGACGCGAAACTCATCGGCGCCGGGCACCCGGGGGCATTAGCGTCGGGCCATGGTGACCTCAAGGACGACGGCGGTGTACGACGAACACGCCGATTGGTACAACGCGTTGATGTCTCCGGCGGGCAGCGACTACATCCGCCGCGTCCATGCCACCCTCGCCGATCTGCTGGGCCGCGGCGACGGGAGCACCTGCCTCGACGTGTGCTGCGGCACCGGCGCCCACGCGCCGACCGTGGCCGCCCTGGGCTGGAGCCCGGTCGGGTTCGACCTCTCCCGCAACCAGCTGCGCCACGCCGCCCACCGCCTGCCCGTGGCCGTCGCCGACGCGACCGCACTCCCCCTGGCCGGCGGTTCGGTGCCCGCCGCGGTGTGCGTCCTCGCCAGCACGGACGTGCCCGACTACGCCGCCGTGCTCCGCGAGATCGGCCGCGTGCTGGCCCCCGGCGGCCGCTTCGTCCACCTCGGAGTGCACCCCTGCTTCGTCGGCGCCTTCGCCGACCGCCAGGACGCGTCCAGGGCGGTGATCGACGCCGGTTACGCGGACCGGTCCCACACCTTCGCCTCCTGGAACACCACCGGCGTCCGCGCCCGCCTCGGCGCCTGGCACATCCCCCTGGCCGACCTGCTCAACGGGTCGGTGACAGCGGGCCTGCGCATCGAACGGACGGTGGAGGCGGGCCCGGACGGGGTGCCGGATCTGTTCGGATTCACGGCGACTGTCAGCCCGTCCGGCGATTGAGGACGAGGCCGTTCAGGCCGAAGCGGGGGCCTGGGGGCGGCAGCCCCCAGGAGGGCCGGGCGGCGACGCCCAGCACCGGGAGTCTCGCGGCGCCCCCAGCAGGCCCGGACAGGAACCCCCAGCACCAGGAACCCCGCGGCACCCCCAGCAGGGCCCGGCAGCAACCCCCAGGACTAGGAATCCCGCGGAACCCCGGAGGACCCCCGCACCATCAATTCCCCCCGCACCGAAGCGATCCCCCCGGGCGGCGCCTCCTCACGCCCCATCGCGATCCGCCCGGCCCGCGCCCCGGCCTCCGCCAGCGGCAACCGGACCGTCGTGAGCGAAGGCACCGCGTCGATGCTGAAGGGGAGATCGTCGAAGCCGGCCACCGACACGTCCTCGGGGATCCGCCGCCCGGAGTCGCGCAGCGCCGCGCACGCCCCCAGCGCGACGGAGTCGTTCGCGGCGACGACCGCCGTCAGGGACGGGTCACGCCGGAGCAGCTCCAGCGTCGCCTCGTAGCCGGACCTGCGGTCGTAGCGGCCGTGCACCGTCCACCGGGGGTCCTCCTCGATGCCGTGCGCGGCCAGCGCGGCCCGGTGGCCTTCCAGGCGGTGGCGGGTCGTGGTCCGCTCCTCGGGGCCCGCGATGTAGCCGAGGCGCCGGTGGCCGAGGCCGATCAGGTGCTCGGTGAGTTCCTGCCCGCCGCCGCGGTTGTCGAAGGTCAGCGCGATCGCCCCGGTCTCGGGTGCCGGCGGCCGCCCGCACAGCACCACCCGCGTCCCCGCCTCCGTGAGCTTGCGCACCTTCGTGTCCATCGCCGTCTTGTGCGCCGCGTCCTCGATCGCCCCGCCGGTCAGCACCACGGCCGCCGCACGCTGCCGCTGCAGCAGCGTGAGATACGTCAGCTCCCGCTCCGGGGAGCCGCCCGTGTTGCAGACCACCGCGAGTCTCTCCCCGCCCGCACGGCCGCCCGGGCCGCCGATCTCGGCCTGGATCGCGCTCGCCATGATCCCGAAGAAGGGGTCGGCGATGTCGTTCACCAGGATCCCGACCAGGTCGGAGGTGGCGGCGGCCAGGGCGCTCGCGGGCCCGTTGAGCACGTAGTCCAGCTCGTCCACGGCCTTCAGCACCCGCTCGCGGGTGGAGGCGGCGACGGGATAGTTCCCGTTCAGCACGCGCGACACCGTCGCGGGCGAGACCTGCGCGCGGGCCGCCACGTCCGCCAGGGTCACCGTCATCTCGTCGTCCTCCGGTCGCGCATCTCGTCGTCGCCCTCGTACACACCCGGACCCATGACAACGGTTCCGAGCAGGCCAAGAGCCCCGGCCTCACCGAATCCATGGCCAAGGTTCCGACCAGACCTTAAGCCCCCGACCCCCGGTTGTTCGCCCCCTCGAACAACTCGTCCTGGTCACGGTCTTGTCCGGACCACGGTTCAGAGGCTAGCTTCTTCGCATGTAGAAAGCGCTTGCTGCAACGCTCACCAGTGGGCGTACGCGGCGCGACGACCGCGTACGAAGGGAACGACGTGACACGCAAGACGGTGCGTATCGCCATGAACGGCGTGACCGGGCGCATGGGCTACCGCCAGCACCTGGTCCGCTCCATCCTGGCCCTGCGCGAGCAGGGCGGCCTCGACCTCGGCGACGGCACCGTGCTGTGGCCCGAGCCGATCCTGGTCGGCCGCCGCGAGCACGCGCTGCGGGCGCTGGCGGAGCGGCACGGGCTGGAGCACGTCTCGACCGACCTGGACGCGGTCCTCGCCGACGAGACCGTGGACATCTACTTCGACTCCCAGGTCACCTCCGCCCGCGAGGAGGCCCTGAAGAAGGCGATCGCGGCCGGCAAGCACATCTACACCGAGAAGCCGACCGCCACCGGTCTCGCCGGCGCCCTGGACCTGGCCCGGCTGGCGGACGAGGCCGGCATCAAGCACGGCGTCGTCCAGGACAAGCTCTTCCTCCCCGGCCTGCTGAAGCTGAAGCGCCTCATCGACGGCGGCTTCTTCGGGCGGATCCTGTCCGTGCGCGGCGAGTTCGGCTACTGGGTCTTCGAGGGCGACTGGCAGGACGCCCAGCGCCCGTCCTGGAACTACCGCTCCGAGGACGGCGGCGGCATCGTCGTCGACATGTTCCCGCACTGGGAGTACGTGCTCCACGAGCTGTTCGGCCGTGTGAAGTCCGTCCAGGCCCTCACCGCCACCCACATCCCGCAGCGCTGGGACGAGAACGGCAAGCCGTACGACGCCACCGCCGACGACGCCGCGTACGGCGTCTTCGAGCTGGAGGGCGGCGCCATCGCCCAGATCAACTCCTCCTGGGCCGTGCGCGTCAACCGCGACGAGCTGGTGGAGTTCCAGGTGGACGGCACGGAGGGCTCGGCCGTGGCGGGCCTGCGCAACTGCCGCGTCCAGCACCGCTCGGCCACCCCCAAGCCGGTCTGGAACCCGGACATCCCCGCCACGGAGGTCTTCCGCGACCAGTGGCAGGAGGTTCCGGACAACGCCGAGTTCGACAACGGCTTCAAGGCCCAGTGGGAGCTGTTCCTGCGGCACGTCTACGCCGACGCCCCCTACCACTGGGACCTGCTGGCCGGTGCCCGCGGCGTCCAGCTCGCCGAGCTGGGGCTCGCGTCCTCGGCCGAGGGCCGTCGTATCGACGTACCGGAGATCTCCCTGTGACCATCCAGCTCCCGGACACGAGCGGGGCCTTGAGGGCGTACGAGCCCCGCCAGGAACCCCTTGCGCTCACCACCGGTTCCCCGTTCACCTCCCGCACGGTCTTCTCGGCGGCGCACGTCGTCGCCGACCCGTTCGCGGACGTGTCCCCCGACTCGCCCGCCGCCGTCGACTGGGACGCCACCCTCGCCTTCCGCCGCCATCTGTGGTCGCACGGGCTGGGCGTCGCCGAGGCCATGGACACCGCGCAGCGCGGCATGGGCCTGGACTGGGCGGGCGCGGCGGAGCTGATCCGCCGGTCGGCGGCCGAGGCCAAGTCGGTGGGCGGTCGTATCGCCTGCGGCGTGGGCACCGACCAGCTCACCGGCCCGGCGACCCTCGCCGAGGTCCGCGCGGCCTACGAGGAGCAGCTCGCGCTCGTGGAGGCCTCCGGCGCCCAGGCCATCCTGATGGCGTCCCGGGCGCTCGCGGCGGCCGCCTCCGGCCCCGAGGACTACCTGGAGGTCTACGGCCGGCTGCTCCGCCAGTCCGCCGAACCGGTCGTGCTGCACTGGCTCGGCCCGATGTTCGACCCGGCACTGGAGGGCTACTGGGGCTCGTCCGACCTGGACGCGGCGACGGACACCTTCCTCGAGGTCATCGCCGCGCACCCCGACAAGGTCGACGGCATCAAGGTCTCGCTGCTGGACGCCCAGCGCGAGGTCGATCTGCGCCGCCGGCTGCCGCAGGGCGTGCGCTGCTACACCGGCGACGACTTCAACTACCCCGAGCTGATCGCGGGCGACGAGCAGGGCTTCAGCCACGCCCTGCTCGGCATCTTCGACCCGCTGGGTCCGCTGGCGGCGGAAGCGGTCCGGGTGCTCGACACCGGGGACGTCGCGGGATTCCGCGCGCTCCTCGACCCGACGGTCGAGCTCTCCCGCCACCTCTTCCAGACGCCGACCCGCTTCTACAAGACGGGCGTGGTGTTCCTGGCCTGGCTCGCGGGCCACCAGTCACACTTCACGATGGTCGGCGGGCTGCAGTCGGCCCGCTCGCTCCCGCACTTCGCGAAGGCCTACGAACTCGCCGACGGTCTCGGTCTGTTCCCCGACCCGAAGCTGGCGCAGGAGCGGATGAAGAACCTGCTGTCCCTGTACGGGGTGGACCAGTGACCGAGCTCGCGCGATTCTCCATCAACCAGATGACGGTCAAGCAGCTGTCGATGCCGGAACTGGTCGACTCCTGCCGTGAGTCGGGCGTCGCCAACGTCGGCCTGTGGCGCGAGCCGGTCCAGACGTACGGTCTGGAGGCCACAGCCAAGCTGGTCCGGGACGCGGGCCTGACGGTGACAACGTTGTGCCGGGGCGGCTTCTTCACGGCGATCGACCCGCGGGAGCGGGCCGAGGCCCTGGCCGACAACCGGCGCGCGATCGACGAGGCGGCGACGCTCGGCACGGACACGCTGGTCCTGGTCTCGGGCGGCCTCCCGGCCGGCTCGAAGGATCTGCACGGGGCGCGGGAGCGGATCGCGGACGCGCTGGCCGAACTGGGGCCGTACGCCGAGGAGCACGGCGTACGCCTGGCCATCGAGCCGCTCCACCCGATGTACGCCTCCGACCGCTGCGTGGTGTCGACGCTGGCGCAGGCCCTGGACCTGGCCGAACGGTTCCCGGCCCAGCAGGTCGGGGTCACCGTCGACACGTACCACATCTGGTGGGACGACACGGCCCCCGCGCAGATCGCCCGCGCGGGCGCGTCCGGCCGCATCCACACCTTCCAGCTCGCCGACTGGACGACTCCCCTGCCGGAGGGCGTGCTGACCGGCCGGGGCCAGATCGGTGACGGCGCGATCGACATGCGGGAGTGGCAGCGGTACGTGGAGGACGCCGGGTACACCGGCGCCATCGAAGTGGAGCTGTTCAACGACGGCTTGTGGGCACGCGACGGCCGCGAGGTGCTGGCCGAGACGGCTGCGAGGTTCGTCGAACACACCTTGTGATCCAGCCCTGAACCGCGCCCACGCCGCCCCGCCCGGATGCCCCGGGCGGGGCGGCGGCCGTGTGCGGGGGCCGGGGGAAGCCGGACGTCAGCGCCACCCCGCCCACCAGCAGCGCCGCCGCGCACCAGCGCAGCGGGCTCACCGGCTCCCCCAGGAACAGGGCCGCCGACGACATCCCGAAGACGGGGACCAGGAGGGAGAACGGGGCCACCGTGGAGGCGGGGTGGTGGCGCAGGAGCAGGCCCCATACGCCGAAGCCGAAGACGGTCGTGATCCAGGCGACGTAGACGACCGTGCCCGCGCCCTGCCAGTCCATCGCGCGCAGGGCCGCCAGGTCACGGGACGGGCCCTCCACGAGGAGGGAGAGGGCCAGCAGGGGCAGGACCGGGACGGTGCTCACCCAGACCATGAAGTTGAGGGAGTCGGGGGGTGCCGCCTTGCGGGTGAGGACGTTCGAGGCGCCCCAGCAGGCCGCCGCCGCGACGACCAGCGCGAAGGCGCCGAGCGGGCCCGAGGTGCCCTCGTCGACGGCCGCCACGGCGATCCCGGCCAGGGCGATCAGCATGCCCAGCAGCCGGACGCGGGAGGGCCGTTCGCCGAGGGTGAGGGCGGCGATGGCCGCCGTGAAGACGGCCTGTATCTGCAGGACCAGGGACGACAGACCGGCCGGCATCCCCGCGTCCATGCCGACGAACAGCAGGCCGAACTTCGCCACGCCCAGGACCAGGCCGACCGCCACGATCCACTTCCACGCCACCTTCGGGCGCCCCACGAAGAACACCGCGGGCAGGGCCGCCGCGAGGAAGCGCAGGGCCGAGAAGAGCAGGGGCGGGAAGTGGTCGAGTCCGATCTCGATGACCGTGAAGTTGACGCCCCAGACGGCGGCGACCAGCACGGCGAGGGCGAGGTGTGAGGGGCGCATGCCGTGAGCATCGCGTCCGGCGACCGTGAAGCACCAGCGATGATTGCTGCAGAGTTGGATGAAGCATCGCTGAACCATGGAAGTGGGGAGTCCCATGCTCGACCTCCAGCGGCTGCGCGCCCTGCACGCCGTCTCCGTGCACGGCACCGTCGGGGCCGCCGCCGTCGCGCTCGGGTACACGCCCTCGGCGGTGTCCCAGCAGATCGCCAAGCTGGAGCGGGAGACGCGGACCGTGCTGCTGGAGCGGGAGGGGCGGGGCGTCCGACTCACCGACGAGGCCCGGCAACTGGCCGCGACCGCCAAGGAGTTGCTGGCCATCGTGGAGCGGGCGGAGACCGATCTGGAGGAGCGGCGGGGGCTGCCTGCCGGACGGCTGACCGTCGCCGCGTTCGCGTCGGCGGCGCGCGGGCTGCTGCCGGGCGTGCTGGCCGAACTGGGCCGCAGGCACCCGGCCCTGGACGCCCGGCTCACCGAGGTCGACCCGCATCTGTCCGTCGACCTCGTGGCGAAGGGAGCCGTCGACCTCGCCGTGGCGCACGACTGGGACATCGCGCCGCTGCCCGCCCCGCCGGGCGTGGAACAGGCGTACATCGGGGACGACCTGTGCGATCTGCTCGTACCCGAGGGGCATCCCTTCGCCGGGCGTACGGCCGTACGGCGGGAGGAGCTGGGCGGTGAGCGGTGGATCTGCCAGCCGCCGGGGCGGGTCTGCCACGACTGGCTGCTGCGGACGCTGCGCACGGCCGGGCACGAGCCGGACATCGTCCACCAGGCCGAGGAGAATCCGACGCTCGTCGCCCTCGTCGCGGCCGGGCTCGGGGTCGCGCTGATCCCCCGGCTGGGGCGCGGGGCCCTGCCCGCCGGGGTGGTGGAGGTGCCGCTCGATCCCATGCCGGTGCGGCGGCTGTACGCGCTGTGGCGGACGGGGGCGGCACGGCGTCCGGCCATCGCGGAGACCGTGCGGGCACTGGGCGAGCAGTGGCCGAACGTGTCGGCTCACACGCCCCGTTGAGTCACCGGTTCACCTTGAGTACCGACTTCCGGAAATCCGGCCCGCGCCGGGAACCCGGTCCGGATCCGGCCCGTCCAATGCGCAGGCCCCCGGAGAGTCACCACGGTGCGGTGTCGGCCCTCGCTCCTGGCTGCGATCGCTGACCACCCTCTCCGCCGTACCGCGACCGGCGGCCCCACCGCCACCGGCGCGTCCCCCTCCAACCGCGCCGGTGGCGGCCCCTGTGCGGTTACTGTGCATTCCCTTGACTGGCAGAAACTTCCCGGTTATTGGTGACTTCTTGGAAGTTTCCTTCAGCGGATCCGAGCGGATCACCTCCGGAAGGAGCGCACGTGCACGACACCGGCACGGGAAGCACGGGAAGCACGGGAAACACCGCACAGCCCTCCAGACGCACCGTTCTCGCGGCCACGGCCGGGGTCACCGCGGGTCTCGCGGCCGCCGGGCCCTCGTACGCGGCCGACTCCTCGGACGACACGCGACTGCGCGCTCTCGTCTCGCGGATGACGCTGGAGGAGAAGGTCGGCCAGCTCTTCGTGATGCGGGTCTACGGCCACTCCGCCACCGCCCCCGACCAGGCCGACATCGACGCCAACCTCAAGGAGATCGGGGTCCGTACGGCCGCCGAACTGGTCGCGAAGTACCGGGTCGGCGGCATCATCTACTTCGCCTGGGCGCACAACACCCGCGAGCCGCACCAGATCGCCGACCTCTCCAACGGCATCCAGCGGGCTTCCCTGGGACTGCCCCGCGGGCTGCCCGTGCTCATCTCCACCGACCAGGAGCACGGGATCGTCGCCCGGGTGGGGAAGCCCGCGACGCTCTTCCCGGGGGCCATGGCCGTCGGGGCGGGCCGGTCGCGGTCCGATGCCCGGGCGCTCGGCCGGATCGCGGGTGCCGAGTTGCGGGCGATGGGCATCCGGCAGGACTACTCCCCCGTGGCCGACGTGAACGTCAACCCGGCCAACCCGGTCATCGGCGTACGGTCCTTCGGCGCCGACCCGCGGGCCGTGGCCGGGCTGGTGGCCGCCGAGGTCGCCGGGTACCAGGGCTCCGGGGTCGCCGCGACCGCCAAGCACTTCCCCGGGCACGGGGACACCAACGTCGACAGCCACACCGGCTTCCCCACCATCACGCACAGCCGGGAGGTCTGGGAGAAGCTGGACGCACCGCCCTTCCGGGCTGCCATCGCCGCCGGCATCGACTCGATCATGACCGCCCATCTGATGGTCCCGGCCCTCGACGACTCCGGCGACCCGGCGACCCTCTCCCGCCCCATCCTCACCGGCATCCTGCGCGAGCGGCTCGGCTACGACGGGGTCGTGGTCACCGACTCCCTCGGCATGGAGGGCGTACGGACCAAGTACGGCGATGCCCGGGTGCCGGTGCTCGCGCTGAAGGCGGGCGTGGACCAACTGCTCAACCCGCCGAATCTGGACCTGGCCTGGAACGCCGTTCTGACGGCCGTGCGTGAGGGCGAGCTGACGGAGGCGCGGCTCGACGAATCGATCCTGCGGGTGCTGCGGCTGAAGGCGAAGCTCGGGCTGTTCCGTTCGCCGTACGTCAGTCAGGGCGGCGTCGACCGGACCGTGGGCATCCGTACGCATCTGAAGGCGGCCGACCGGATCGCCGAGCGGACGACCACCCTGCTCGTCAACGAGGGCCGGCTGCTGCCGCTGTCCCGGCGCCGCCATCCCAAGGTGCTCGTGGTCGGGGCCGATCCGGCCTCGCCGTCGGGGACGACCGGTCCGCCCACGGGCGTGCTCGCGGGTGCGCTGTCGGAACTCGGCTTCACCGCCACCGCCCTGTCGACCGGCACCGCGCCCTCCGCGGCGACCATCGCCAAGGCGGTCGCGGCAGCCCGGGACGTGGACGCCGTGGTGGTGGCCACCTACAACGTCACGGCGAGCAGCAGCCAGAAGGCGCTGGTCGAGCAGCTCGTGGCGACCGGGAGGCCGGTCGTGGCGGTCGCCATCCGCAACCCGTACGACATCGCCCAGCTGCCGTCCGTCCCGGCCTGTCTCGCCGCCTACTCCTGGACGGACGTCGAACTGCGGGCCGCCGCCCGGGTGATCGCGGGCCGGGTCAAGCCACGCGGGAAACTGCCGGTCGCCGTCCAGCGGGCGGATGATCCGGAGCAGGTGCTGTACCCGATCGGACACGGTCTGTCGTACTAGACGTACGCCACGGACCGGGCGCACCACCCCCAATGTGCGCAAACCACCCCATGTGCCTGGCGTGCGCCCTTGATCGCGGGTCACGCTGGGTCAGGGCCCCCAGGGCCCTGAGCACACAGGGGGACGGCAATGCGCAAGACGGGTTCGGTGGGGGTGGTGGGCGGGCTGCTTCTGCTGGTCGCGCTGCTGGTGGGGTGTCAGAGTCCGTCGGCGGGGGTGGCGGAGGACGGCCGGCTGGGCGAGCCGGCGACGGGGACGAGTACCGCGGTCTCACCGTCGCCGACCCGGACGTCCGGGTACGGGGCGGTGTTCCTCGCGGTCGACGAGTGCAGTTCGTTCGGTACGACGAGCTTCACCGAGGTGCCGTGCACCGGCGAGCGGGCGGCGGCGCGGGTCGTGGCGCGGCACGACGGCGCGGTGCGGGACGGGCCGCGCTGCCCCGCGGCCACGGACTTCGTGCTGCACATCAGCGAGCAGCGGCCCGCGTCCGACGAGGACGGCGACGGGGCGGTGCCGCGCGGCTACGCCTGTATGCGCAACCTCCAGCCGCCGCACCCCGGCGACCCGGGCGGCGGGGGCGGTCCGCGCACCGTCGTCGGCGACTGCGTCTACAGCTCCGGCGACGGACAGGTCCGCGAGACCGCCTGCGACGGGACGGGCGAGCGGCAGCCGGAGTACCGGGTGACCCGGGCGGTCGCCGGACGGGCCGACTGCCCCGGCTCGACCGCGCTGTACGTCCGGCTCGGCGGCGATCGGCCCGTGGGGTGCGCCCGGCCGCTGTGAGCGACGGCCGGGCACACTCACCGCGTTACGGCCGCAGCGTCATCTCCCGCTGCGTCTCCCGCTTGTCGAGCTTGGCGTCGAACTTCGCCAGCGGCTTCGCCGCCTGCGGGTCTGCCTGCACCGCGCCGGAGGCGACACCGGCCCAGTCGAGGATGCGGGCGGTGGCGAGGGCCTTCTGCTCGGGCACGAGGCCCGCGACGTTGGCCCCGTGGTTCATGCCCGGAGCGGTCATGACGTAGGAGTCCTTCGCGCCCTTGCCGACGTGGAACGGCTCGGCGCCCCACGGGTCGTTCTCGCCGTAGACGAAGAGCATCTGCCGGGCGTTGTGCCGGACCCAGGTGTCGACGTCCCGCATCGCCCCCGGCTGGAACTTCATCGGGATGTCACGCGGGACGAAGTTGCGGGGCGGCTGGTAGCCGTAGCGGATGTACTTCTTCTCGATGTGCGGGAAGCCGATCGTCGGCGCGCCGAGCTGCGTGCCGGCCTGGTAGTAGTACGGCGTGTAGGTCGTCAGGCCCTGGTCGGCGTAGGCGGAGAAGCCGGAGATCGTGTCGACGGAGGTCCAGATGTCGTCGTCGGTGGCGTTCCTGGCGTCGGCCGGGATCTGGTCGCAGTCCTTCAGCAGGCTGTACTGCCAGTAGCCCCACACGTAGTCGAGGACGGTCGCCTCGTAGGCCTTGTCCAGGCTGCCGATGGTCTCGAAGGTGAGGCCCTCCTCCTTCGCGTAGGCCGCGTACTTCTTCTCCAGCGGCTCGCGGCGGACCAGTGCCTCGCGCTGCACGGCGTTCAGCCGGTCGCGGCACTCCTTGGTGCCGACGCGGGCGAAGAAGCGGTCGTAGGCCGCGTCCCGGTCGTTCACGACGTCGTTGGGGGCGACGTAGGCGACGACGCCGTCCATGTCGCGCGGGTAGAAGCGCTCGTAGTAGGTGGCGGTCATGCCGCCCTTCGAACCGCCCGTGGAGAGCCACTTCTTGCCGTAGACGCTCTTCAGGGCCTTGAAGACGCGGTGCTGGTCGCTGGCCGCCTGCCAGATGTCCAGCTTGGACCAGTTGGCCGGGTCGGGGCGGGACGGGGTGAAGAAGCGGTACTCCAGGGAGACCTGGTTGCCGTCCACGATCTGGGTGGGCTCGCTGCGGCGGGGCGTGGTGGAGACGTTGTAGCCGCTGGTGAAGAACACCGTCGGGCGGGCGACGTCCTTGTGCAGCACGGTGATGCGCTGCTGGAACGTGCCCTTGGACGGCTTCCGGTGGTCGACCGGCTGGGTGTAGTTCAGGACGAAGAAGCGGTAGCCGGTGTACGGCTTCTCCTCGACCAGGCTCATGCCCGGTACGGCAAGCAGCCTCTCCTTGATGTCAGTGGTGCTGCCGGTGCCGGTGGCCTCCGGCTCGGCGGCGGTGGCCGCTGACGCCGTGCTCACTGTGCCTATGAGCACCGTGAGCGCCAGCAGCCATCTGAGCGCCTTGCGCATGCGCACTCCCCTGTGAGACAGATGTGCGCCGGAAGCTAGCGGACCAACTCACCGGAGCACCAGGGGACATAGGGAAAACCCTGTGCGCGGGCGGGGAATCAGCACAGGATCCAGCCGGTGCTGACGGACTTGGGGCCGACCCTGCCCTTGAGCCAGACGCAGCGGCGTCCGGCGTGCACGGTGACCGGGCCGGCGAGGTAGGAGTACTTGCCCTCGTCGACGACCGGCCGGTTGCCGCGCGCCTGCACGCTCACCGACATCTTCCGCTTCGTGCCGGGCTTCTTGGCCACGGTCACGGCGCAGACGTAGCCGCCGCGCTTGTAGACGTACACGGTGCCGGTGGAGAACGGCAGGGTGCGGACCTTGCGGCCGGGGCAGGACGCGGAGCCGGCGGCCTGCGCCTCGCCCGGTGCCGCCACGGCGAGCAAGCCGGAGGCGGTCAGCACGGCCAGGCCGAGCGCGAGCCGCCGGCGTATCGCTCCACTGTCCACTGTTGTCCTCCCGTACCGCGTCGTGCGCGACCATCGGCGTATGGCTGTACGGACGCATGACGTATGTCGGACGGTTGCACGACCGTAACGAAGACGCCCTCGCCGGGTGCCCGTCAGCGGGACACCCCGACCGGCTCCTCCGGCTCGGCGGCGCCGATGAAGGTCCGCCACAGGTCGGCGTACCGGCCGCCGCGCGCGAGCAGCTCGTCGTGGGTGCCGTCCTCGATGACCGTGCCGTGGTCCATGACGACGACCCGGTCGGCGCGTGCGGCGGTGGTGAGGCGGTGGGCGACGACGAGGGTCGTACGGCGGCCCGCGAGGCGGTCGGTGGCCTGGTTGACCTGGGCCTCCGTGGCCAGGTCCAGTGCGGCCGTCGCCTCGTCGAGGAGCAGGACGTCCGGGTCGACCAGCTCGGCACGGGCCAGGGCGATCAGCTGCCGCTGACCGGCGGACAGATTGCGGCCGCGCTCGGCGACCTCGTGGAGATAGCCGCCGTCCAGCGTGGCGATCATGTCGTGCGCGCCGACCGCACGGGCCGCCGCCTCGACCTCGGCGTCGGTCGCGTCCGGGCGGCCGTAGGCGATGGCGTCACGGACGGTCCCCTGGAAGAGGTACGCCTCCTGCGGGACGACCCCGAGACGGTGCCGGTACGAGGTGAGGTCCAGGGACCGCAGATCGGTGCCGTCGACGGTGACCCGGCCGCCGGTCGGGTCGTAGAAGCGGGCCACGAGCTTGACCAGGGTCGACTTGCCGGCGCCGGTCTCGCCGACGAAGGCGACGGTCTGCCCGGCCGGGATGCGCAGGTCGACTCCGCCCAGGGCTTCTTCGTCGTCACCGTACGCGAAGTGCACGTCCTCGAAGGCGATCTCGCCGCGCAGGGAGAGGACCTCCAGGGGTTCGTCGGCGGACTTCGTCGACGTCGGCTCCTGGAGCAGCTCCTGGATGCGGCCCAGCGAGACGGTCGCCTGCTGGTAGCCGTCGAAGACCTGGGAGAGCTGCTGCACGGGCGCGAAGAACAGGTCGATGTAGAGCAGGTACGCCACCAGTGAGCCGATCGCCAGCGTGCCGTCGTCGACCCGGGCGCCGCCGATGATCAGCACGGCCGCCGCCGCCACCGACGACAGGAACTGCACGAACGGGAAGTAGATCGAGATCAGCCACTGGCCCCGGATGCGCGCCTGGCGGTAGTCGGCGCTGCGCCCGGCGAACCGCAGCCCGCCGTCCCGCTCACGCCGGAAGGCCTGCACGATCCGCAGCCCCGACACCGACTCCTGGAGGTCGGCGTTGACCACCGACACCCGCTCACGGGCCAGTTCGTACGCCTTCACACTCGCCCGGCGGAAGAAGAACGTGGCGATGATCAGCGGCGGCAGCGTCGCGAAGACGACCAGCGCGAGCTCCACGTCGATCACCAGCAGGGCGACCATGATGCCGAAGAAGGTGACGACCGAGACGAAGGCCGTGACCAGGCCCGTCTGGAGGAACGTCGACAGCGCGTCGACGTCGGTCGTCATCCGGGTCATGATCCGGCCGGTCAGCTCCCGCTCGTAGTAGTCGAGCCCGAGGCGCTGGAGCTGGGCGAAGATCTTCAGGCGGAGCGAGTACAGGACCCGCTCGCCGGTACGGCCGGTCATCCGGGTCTCACCGATCTGCGCCGCCCATTGCACGACCACCGTGAGCAGCCCGAGCAGGGCGGCCGCCCAGACGGCGCCGAGCGCGGCCTGGGTGACGCCGGAGTCGATGCCGTGCCGGATCAGCACGGGCAGCAGCAGGCCCATGCCCGCGTCGGTGGCGACCAGGGCGAGGCTGACCAGCAGCGGCAGCCCGAAGCCGCGCAGCAGCCGGCGCAGGCCGTAGGACTCCTCGGGCTGGACGGCACGCGACTCGTCGATGTCGGGGACGCCGGTGGCCGGGGGCAGCGCCTCGACCTGGGCGAGCAGCTCGGGGGTGGCGGGGCTCTCGGCGAGGGCGAGGTCCTTGCGCTCGCGGTCGCCGGTCCACAGCCGTGGCGTGACCCCGCGCTCGGCGTCGAACTCCGCGTCCAGTTCGTCCCGGACGGAGGTGTCCTCCTGGGGGCAGGCCGGCGGGGTGTGGCCCGGGGAGACCGCGCCCAGCTCGTCGGGGTCGGTGAGCAGCCGCCGGTAGAGGGCGGAGCGGCGCTGGAGCTCGTCGTGGGTGCCGATGTCCGCGAGCCGGCCGCCGTCCAGGACGGCGATGCGGTCGGCGAGGTTCAGGGTGGAGCGGCGGTGGGCGATCAGCAGGGTCGTACGGCCCCGCATGACGCCCTTCAGCGCCTCGTGGATCTCGTGCTCGACCCGGGCGTCCACGGCGGAGGTGGCGTCGTCCAGGACGAGCAGACGCGGGTCGGTGAGGATCGCGCGGGCGAGGGCGACGCGCTGGCGCTGGCCGCCGGAGAGGGTGAGGCCGTGTTCGCCGACGGTGGTGTCGTAGCCGTCGGGGAGTTCCCTGATGAAACGGTCCGCCTGGGCGGCTCGGGCGGCCTTCTCGATCTCCTCCTGGGTGGCGTCCGGGCGGCCGTAGGCGATGTTGTCGCGGACCGTGTCCGAGAAGAGGAACGAGTCCTCTGGGACCAGCCCGATCGCGGCCCGCAGCGACTCGAGGGACAGCTCGCGCACATCGTGCCCGCCGACCAGGACGGCACCGCGCGTGACGTCGTAGAAGCGCGGCAGGAGGAGGGAGACGGTGGACTTGCCGGAGCCGGAGGAGCCGACGACGGCGAGGGTCTCGCCGGGGCGGATCTCGAAGGAGAGCCCGTCGAGGACGGGGCGGTCGGCTTCATAACCGAAGGAGACGTCGTCGAACTCGACGGTCGCCGGGGCGTCGGCGGGGAGCTCTTTGGAGCCGTCTTGGAGGGAGGGCTCGGTGTCGATCAGCTCCAGGACCCGTTCGGTACCGGCCCGGGCCTGCTGGCCGACGGTGAGGACCACGGCGAGCATGCGGACCGGGCCGACCAGCTGGGCGAGGTAGGTCGAGAAAGCGACGAACGTGCCGAGCGTGATGTGCCCGCGTACCGCCAGCCAGCCGCCGAGCGCCAGCATCGCGACCTGGCCGAGGGCGGGGACGGCCTGGAGGGCCGGGGTGTAGACCGAGTTCAGACGGACGGTGCGCAACCGGCCCGCGAAGAGCCTGCGGCCGACCTCCCTGAGCTTGCCGGTCTCCTGCTCCTCCTGCCCGAAGCCCTTCACCACGCGGACGCCGCTGACGGCGCCGTCGACCACGCCCGCGACGGCGGCGGCCTGGGCCTGGGCGTACCAGGTGGAGGGGTGCAGCCGGGTGCGGCTGCGCTTCGCGATGTAGGCGAGGGCGGGGGCGACGGCCAGGGCGACGAGGGTGAGCGGCCAGGACAGCCAGGCCATGATCACCAGGGAGATCAGGAAGAGCAGGAAGTTCCCGATGGTCATCGGGAGCATGAACAGCAGGCCCTGGATCAGCTGGAGGTCACTGGTGGCCCGGCCGACGACCTGGCCGGTGGACAGCTCGTCCTGGCGGCGGCCGTCGAGCCGGGTGATCGTGCCGTACATCTCCGTGCGCAGGTCGTGCTGGACGTCCAGGGCGAGGCGGCCGCCGTAGTAGCGGCGGATGTAGGTGAGGACGTAGACGACCAGGGCGGCGGCGATCAGGAGGCCGGCCCAGGTGGTCATGTCCCTGGTGTGGTCGCTGATGACGTCGTCGATGATCACCTTGGTGATCAGGGGGACGAGGGCCATGACGGCCATGCCCGCCAGGGAGGAGCCGAGGGCGAGTACGACGTCCTTCGGGTGGCGCCATGCGTAGGCCCACAGTCGTCGTGCCCATCCCCGTTTCGGTGTCACACCAGTGCCTTCCAGTCGTCCTGAGCTGCCGGAAGACACCAACGCGGTTGGGGGCGGATTTCATCCCGCCGTGCGCCCCTGGGCGGATGCCCGTACGCGCAAGTAGTAGAAGCGGGTCGTCTGAGCTGGGTTTTCGTTGTCGTCGCTGGCGAGCAGGACCTTCAGGGTGTTCTTCGTGCGGCCCGTGATCGCCATGGCCTCGATGTTGTCGAGGAGGGGGTTCGGCTGGGGCTGCTTGGCCGTGGCGCCCAGGGTGGGGCAGGTGGCGAGGTCGGTGAGCAGGGTCTTCTTCATGGCGTGACGGGGATCGGCCAGGTAGAGGCGGACCGTGTTGCCCACGCCGGAGGTGAAGCCGCGTTCCAGGACCAGGAGGCGGCCGTCGGGGGTGGCCTGGATCTCGGAGACGCCGAGGCCGGGGTCGGTGCGGTAGGCGTACTGGCGTCCGAGCCGGAAGTGGCCCCGGTGGCGGTCCCAGGTCTGGAAGCGGACCGTGTCGGCGCTGTCGCCGGAGAGCGGATACTCCATGGAGGCGACCAGGGTGCGACCGCCGGGCAGCAGGGTCAGGCCCTCGAAGGTGCCGTTGGGCCGGGCACGGCCCGCGGGGGTCACGCGCAGGTCGTCCGGGACCGGGAGACGGTCGAGGATCGTGCCGGTGCGGGAGTGGCGGCGGATGGAGGGCTCGGTCTCCGAGGTGACCAGGCGGGTGCCGTCCCGGTCGACGACCAGGCCCTCGGAGTCGAGCGCGGCCCCGGTCTCGTCGGTGAGCGGGAGGACGGAGCGGGGCTTCAGCGTCCTCGCGTCCAGGCGGAAGAGCGACGAGCGGTCGGAGAGGGCGGCCAGTGAGCCGTCGCCGCCGACCGCGAGCGCGGAGATGTTGCCGACGAAGGTGTCCTCGTACGCCGTCTTGTCGAGCGCGTCGGAGAAGCGGTCGATGGAGACGGACGGAGAGCAGGCGTGCGAGGCCTTCGAGGCCTGCGAGGTGTGTGCCTGGGCGGGGCCGGCGGCGGTCAGGCAGGTGGCCGCCGTCAGGCCTGCGGTGAGAAGGGCGAGACGGGTTCTCAGGGGCATGGGCGTCACCGTAGGACGGGCCGGTGACGCCGGGTAGGCCGCGGGGTGAAGGGTCAGCTCGCCGCGAGGTCCTTGTGGATGACCTTGGCCACGGCCTGGATGGTGGTGATGCCGTAGTTCATCGTGCTGTTGCCGTGGGTGAGCACCGTCATCACGTAGTCGTGGCCGCCGCCCTTGAACGCGCCGACGCTGTGCACCCGCCAGCCGTTCGTGGAGCGCTGCAGCCAGCCGTTCTTGACGGCCACGGTGACGCCCGAGGGCACCCCGTACGGCGTTCCCCAGCGCTGGGACGAGACCACCTGGCCCATCAACTTCACGATGTAGGAACGGGAGTTGTCGCTCAGGACCGCGTTCTTGGCGGTGAGGAGCTTCAGCAGCTTCTGCTCGTCGGTGACGGTGATCTGGGTCAGGCCCCAGTAGCCGTTCGCGCCGGGCTTGGTCTGGGTCATACCGGCGGCACTGAGGAAGCCCTTGATCTTCGTCATGCCGAGCTGCTTCCACAGCGTGGAGGTCGCCGCGTTGTCCGACTTGGTGATCATCGCCTTGGCGAGGGAGTTCTCGCGGTCGGTGAGATACCGGTTCGTCTTCTTCGCGTCCCAGAGCAGGGCGGCCAGAACAGTCACCTTGACGACGCTGGCCGAGTCGTAGGCGGAACTGGCGCGCAGCGTGCAGGTGGTGTTGGTACTGCGGTCGTAGAGGCCGACGGCGACCGTGCCCTTGCGGCCGGCCAGCGCGGCGGTGATGTCCTTCTTCAGCTTGGCGGCCAGGCCTGCCTTGGCCGAACTGCAGGTCACGGTCGGCGTGGCAGCGGCGGCGGGCGTGGCGGCGGCGATGAGCGGCACGAGCACACCCGTACCCACGGCCGCCGCCAGCACTCTCGCGCGGCGGGATATCCCAGAAGTCATGCACCCTTGACTCGCGGACCAGGGGCAAAGGTTGTAGGCCTTGGTGAAGGCTTGTACGAGTCGTTATCGGGAGGCGGAAAGTCTGGCGCCCCTGCTCTCCGCGATGCGGTGAACGTCACGCAGCGCCGTGATCGGCGAGCATGTCGGTGGCGTGGTCCAGGAGTCGGGCGGCCATATCCAGTTGCACGCACTCGATGTCGTCGGCCACGCGGGAGAGGTAGCAGGTCCCGTCGCCGACGAGGTAACAGGGCTTGCCTCCCTGACCGGACCAGGGGAGCAGTCTCATGGTGTCGGCCTGGCCGCCGCCGGTCACGCGGTCATCCCCACGCTGCGGATGACCCGCCGGGCTTCCGTCGGAGGTCGGTTACCCACCGCAAGGCGATGACGGCCCAGGCCGGGTAGCAGCAACCGCAGCAGCGGCTCGACGAGACGGGCGATACGGTGACTCATGTCTTCAACTCCGTAGGGTCGTTGATGGCCACGCAGAGTCCAGGCATTTGTCGCAAGGGAGTGGCCATGACCAGCACGTACGGTGACTGGCTCAAGCGGCAGCGCGAGGCGACGGCATCCTGCAGACGGAGAGGTACGTACGTGCGGTCCTGAGCACCGCCTTCCCCCCGTGGTGTGGGCGCGGCTGGACGAGGCAGTGCTGCGCCGCCCGGTCGGTGTCCAGGAGGTCATGGCGGAACAGCTCGTGCACATCGTCCGCTTGGTCGAGGCCGAGCGTGTGATGTGGTTCGAGTCTCAGCGGCTGGCGCAAGTCGTCGTACAGCGGGAACGACGGAGGCAGCTGCGTCGAGGTGCTGGACGACTACGGATCAGGCCTTCCGGTCCGGGACTCCAAGAACCCGAAGGGCCCGGCGTTGGTCTTTGGCTCTGATGGTTGGTCGTCGTTTGTCGCCGCCATCAAACAGCACCTCTACTAAACCCTGAGCACTCTCCCCTCTCTCGTTCACATGTCGCTCATTCGAGCGCATCAATGGCAACTGCCTCCCACGTGCTCACGCTTTAAGAAGGATGGGTGGCATGAGCCCGGGATTCTCGTACCTGCACGACCCTCACAGCACGGGGCACGTGATCGCCACAGTGCGCACTCTCATGCGCACCGACGGCCTGAATGTTTCTCTGGCGGCCATCGCCCGTAGCTGCGGCACGTCACGCAACTTCCTCTATTCCAACTGGAAGTCGGCCACCGCGCTGCACCTGCTCGCGCTCAGGACGGAACTGGCGCACGCCTTCGACACAGCTCGGCGCGCCTGTCCCAGCGACGGCACCGTCACAGGAATCACCCACCATCTGACCGAAGTGGCGCGCACCATCCGTCGCCATCCGACCACGGCCGCCGTCGCCCGCTCCTCCCCAGGTGCGTTCACGACCGCGCACAGCGTGATCGAGGGCCCACTGGTACAGATCGCGACGGAACGGATCAGCGATCTGCTCCACCCGCTCTCCCCGCACGGCGGGGTCTGGGGCGACGCCGCGCTGAACACCAGGCCCTGGAAGATCCTCTGGATCGGCCGCCCCACCGCCCTCTGCCCCGAAGCCGCCGGCAACCAGGCCTGGGAGGAGACGCTGGACAGCGTCTTCGCCCAGCTGCTGCAAGACCTGCTCGCCCCTTGGAGCACATCCCCGTAACGCTCCGGCCGGAGGATCATCCACAGCCTGCTCCCAGACAGGACACAGTCCGCCCCCATCGGCGGTGTGCATCGTGCAAGGGTGACATCTGCCACCGAACCCCAGATCCGCACCGCCGAGCCCGCCGCGCCCCCGCCCGGGGGCACCGCCGCCCCGCGCTGGTCGCTGCCCGCGCTGCTCGCGATCCTCGCCCTGGCCGCGGTGCTCTACTCCTGGAACCTGTCCGGCTCCAGCCTCAACAGCTTCTACAGCGCGGCCGTGCTGAGCGGCACGCAGAGCTGGAAGGCGTGGTTCTTCGGCTCGCTGGACGCGGGTAACTTCCTCACCGTCGACAAGCCGCCGTTCGCCCTGATGATCATGGGCCTGTCGTGCCGGGTCTTCGGTTACGGCACCTGGCAGATGATGCTGCCGATGGTCCTGGTCGCGCTGGCGACGATCTGGATCGTGCACGCCTCGGTGAAGCGGGTGTGGGGCCACGGCGCGGCGACGGTGGCCGCGCTGGTCCTGGCCCTGACCCCGATCACGGTCGCCATCAACCGTGACAACAACCCCGACACCCTGCTGGTGTTCCTGATGGCCGGAGGGGCGGCGCTCGCCCTGCGGGCCGTCCGCAACGGCAAGTTGTCGCCGTTGGTCGGCTCCGCGGTCTGCTTCGGCCTCGCCTTCAACACGAAGATGCTGCAGGGGTACATCGCGCTGCCCGCCGTCTTCGCGGTCTACCTGTACGCGGCGAAGCCGAAGCTCGTGAGGCGCGTCGTCAACCTCCTCGTCGCGGGTGTCGCGCTGGCCGTGTCCAGCTTCTGGTGGGCGGCGGCGGTCTCTCTCGTCCCGGCCGACGACCGCCCCTACATCGGCGGTTCGACGGACGGCACGGCCTGGGACCTGATCATGGGCTACAACGGCCTGGGCCGGATCCTGGGCGGCGAGGGCAACGGCGGAGGCGGCGGTGGCGGAGGCGGAGGCGGCGGCTTCTCCGGTACCGCGGGGGTCGGCCGCCTCTTCAACGACATCCTCGGCGGCCAGATCTCCTGGCTGATCCCGTTCGCGGCCATCGCCTGCGTCGGCGGACTGGTGCTGTGCGGCCGCGCCCCGCGCACCGACCTCACCCGCGCCGCACTGCTGCTGTGGGGCGGCTGGACCGCCCTGCACTACCTCACCTTCGCCATGGCCGAGGGCACGATGCACCCGTACTACACGACCGCGCTCGCCCCCGGCATCGCAGCGCTGTGCGGAGGCGGCGGTGTGATGCTGCTGCGCGCGTTCCGCGCCGACAAGCGGTGGGCGTGGGTGCTGCCGGCCGGGCTGGGCATCACGGCCGTCTGGGCTGTCGTACTCCTGCGGCGGGCCTCGGGCTGGAACACCTGGCTGTGGCCGGCGATCGCCGTGGTCATGGCGCTGGCGATCGTGGGACTGCTCGTCTTCCGGTCCGCGTCCGGGACCCGGGTACGGCTGCTGGCGGTATCCGTGGTGGCGGCGGTCGTCGCCGCCGTGGCGGGTCCGGCGGCGTACGCCTGGTCGGTGCCGTCCGGTTCGGGCGGCGGCATGGGCGGTACGAACCCGACCGCGGGCCCGTCGACGGGCAGTGGCTTCGGCGGGCCCGGGGGCGGCGGCGGTGGCGGTGGCGGCCGGGGATTCCCGGGCGGTTCCGGTGACGGCATGCCGGGCGGCAATGGCGGTGGCGGTGGCCAGCAGGGCGGGAATGCCCAGGCGGGTGGCGGCAACGCGCAGGCCGGTGGGGGATTCCCGGGTGGCGAGATGCCGTCCGGCGGGCAGGCCCCCGGCGGCAGCGGCGGTGCGGGAGGCACGCCCCCGAACGGCACCGGCGACGGCAGCGGCAGCGGTACGGCCGAGAGCGGCTCGAGCGGTCAGCCCGGCGGCATGGGCGGCGCGAGCAGCGAGCTCATCTCGTATCTGAAGAAGCACCAGGACGGCGCGAAGTGGCTGCTGGCCGTGTCCAGTTCGCAGGGCGCCGCCCAGCTGATCGTGAGCAGCGGGGAGCCCGTCATCTCCATGTGGGGCTGGTCCGGCTCCGACAAGGCGATGACCCTGGCCAAGCTCAAGGAGCTGGTGAAGAGCGGCGAGCTGCACTACATCCAGCTCGGCGGCCGCATGGGCGGCGGCCCCGGTGGCGGCAGCAGTGTCGGCTCCGAGGTCACCGCGTGGGTGCAGAAGCACGGCACGGCGGTGAAGGAGAGCGCGTACAGCAAGACCGCGACCTCCGGCTCCGACTCCTCGTCGCAGTCGAGCCAGTCGGCGATCTACCGCCTGGACCCGTCCGACGTCAGCTGATCGCACACAACTCCGAATGAACGGCCCCCGACCCCTCGGTCAGGGGCCGTTCCCCTGTCCCCGATCATGGACACCGGTGTCCGGCGAACGGGTGAAGGGAAACGCAGGCGTGGGCTACTGCCTGGAGATGAGCACCGGCGACATGCGGACGGTGGTGCGGCTGCTCACCGCGGTGGAGCGGACCGAGCGGCAGGAGCACACGCTCGCCCGGGTGCGTACGGAGTGCGAGCGGACCGACATCCGGTTCCAGGAGCAGGGCATCGACCTCGACGTCTCCATCGCCCGGGCCCTGGAGGAGCTGATCGAGGGCACCCCGAGCACCGACCTCTGCCCCTCGTACAGCTACGCCTTCTACCAGGCGGTCGCGGCGCACTTCTCCGACCCGACCGACCTCGGACAGTGGCGGCGGCCTACGTGGTTCCACGCCATGGACGACGAACTGGCCCGGCACGGCGTGCCGTCCGACCTGCTCCCCGGCACGTTCCTGTTCGGCGGCCCGCCGCTGCGCCTCCCCCACCCCGGCGACGCGGTGCCCGCCATCGGGACCCTGCCGGCCCAGCGGGCCGGGGCCCTCGCCGACGCCTACGGGTCCGTGCTCGACCGTCTCGATCCCGAGTACCGCGACGCGGCCCGCCGGTTCGCCGAGGTCATGCGGTTCGAGGCGGAGGAGTGGGAGAGTGCGCGGAAGCTCGGGACGAACCCGGACACGATCCTCTTCTGGTTCCACTGACCACTGCGGGAACTCTTGACGCCGCCTTTCCCATCGGGATACTTGCGGTCGACAGCGCGCCAACTGCCGTGTCAGCGGGCCGAGTTCGTCTCTTCCGATCTGATACCGCCAACGGTTCCGCATGTCCGAGATCCCGAACGCCGTACGAGGTTTCGCCCCACGCGTCACGGCCACCCCCACAGGAGGATCCCCCATGAGCCCACGCAAGGCAGTCGTCGCCGCCTTGGCCGCCGCACTGCTGGCCGGCCCCGGCGTCGCCGCCCAGGCCGCCACCCCGCAGACGCAGACCACCGCGGCCCCCGCCCCGGCCCGCGACCGCGCCGCGGCGGCCACCATCACCTGGTCCCTGGTCCGCGCGAGCAACCCCACCGAGGACCAGCGCTCGGCCTACGACCTGATCACCAGGGCCATGAACGCGGCCGTGGCCCGCTACAACAACCTCAGCGACCTGGGCAAGACCCTCACCGTCCGCTACGAGCCGGGCGTCCCCACCGCCGACGGCAACATCAACGGGACGATCCGCTTCGGCAGCAACCGCAGCTACATGAACGAACGGACGGCCCTGCACGAGATCTCCCACACCATCGGCGTGGGCACCAGCTCGGGCTGGTCCCGCCTCGGCGGCAGCGGCACCTGGACGGGCGGACAGGCCACCGCCCTCGTCAGGCAGTACGACGGCTCCGGGGCCAAGATCTCCACCGGCGGCGGGCACTTCTGGCCCTACGGCCTGAACTACGACAACGAGTGGTCGGCCACGGCGGCCGACCGGCACGTCCACATCGTCGCCGCGATGGTCCGCGACGGCCTGTAGGCCCGGCTTGTTCGCAGCCGGCGCTCAGTCCAGATGCGTCGGCGCGAACATCCGCAGCACGGCCGGGAGCAGGACCACCGAGGGACCGGGCGAGGCGAGTGCCTTCGCGAGGTCCTGTTCCAGGGTCTGAGGGGTCGTACGGACCCCGGGGACGCCGAAGGACTCCGCCAGGGCCACATAGTCCGGCCGGGTCAGTTCCGTCGCGGTCGCCTCGCCGAACGCGTCGCTCATGTACTCGCGCAGGATGCCGTAGCCGCCGTCGTCGACGATCAGCCAGGTGACGTTCAGGTCGTACTGGCGGGCCGTCGCCAGCTCGGCGATCGAGTACAGGGCGCCGCCGTCGCCGGAGACCGCGAGGACCGGCCGGGTCGGGTCGGCGGCCGCGGCGCCGAGTGCCGCGGGGAAGCCGTAGCCGAGGCCGCCCGCGCCCTGGGCGGAGTGCATGTGGTTGGGGCCCTTGGCGTCGAAGGCCGACCAGGCCCAGTACGCGAGGATCGTCATGTCCCAGAAGGACGGGGAGTCGGCGGGCAGCGCCCTGCGGACGGACGCCAGCACGTCCTGCTCCAGGGTGAGTTCCTGGGAGGCGATGCGCTCGGCGACCTTCCCGAGCACCTCGTGTACGCGCCCCGGAGCGTCCGGGTCACGGCGTTCGGACACCGTCTCCAGCAGTGCCTGCAGCGCGAGGCGGGCGTCCGCGTGGATGCCCAGGGCCGGGTGGTTGGACTCCAGCTTGCCGAGGTCGGCCTCGATCTGGATGACTCGGCCGCGCGGCTTGAACGTGTGGTAGTTCGAGGAGAGTTCGCCGAGCCCCGAGCCGACCACGAGGAGGACGTCCGCGTCCTCCAGGAAGTCCGTGGTGTGCCGGTCCTCGATCCAGGACTGGAGGGACAGCGGGTGCTTCCAGGGGAAGGCGCCCTTGCCGCCGGGGGTGGTGACGACCGGCGCCTGGAGCAGGTCGGCCAGCTGCTTCAGCTTGCCGGAGGCGTCCGCCCGTACGACTCCCCCGCCCGCGATGATCGCCGGGCGTTCGGCCTGGGACAGCAAGTGGGCCGCTACGGCGGTCAGTTCGGGGCGCGGCGGCAGCTCCTCGGGGAAGGCGTCGCCGCCCGTCACCACCGGGATCGCGGTCTCGGCGAGCAGCACGTCCTGCGGGATCTCCACCCACACCGGGCCGTGCGGGGCGGTCAGGGCCGATTTCCAGGCCGCCTCGATGGCGGACGGGATCTGCGACTGGGTGCGGACGGTGTGGACCGACTTGACGACGCCCCGGAACGAGGCCGCCTGGTCGGGCAGTTCGTGCAGGTAGCCGTGCCGGCCGCCGCCGAGGCCGGCGCTGGGGATCTGGCTGCCGATCGCGAGTACGGGCGCGGAGGCGGCCGCCGCCTCCTGGAGCGCGGCGAGGGAGGTGAGGGCTCCCGGCCCGGTCGACAGCAGCAGGGGCGCGGCCTCGCCGGTGATCCGGCCGTAGGCGTCGGCGGCGAACCCGGCGTTGTTCTCCACCCGCAGGCCGATGTACCTGAGGTCCGAGCGGCGCAGGGCGTCGAACATGCCGAGCGCGTGCTGGCCGGGCAGACCGAAGACGGTCGTCGCGCCCAGCCCGGCCAGCGTCTCCACGACCAGGTCCCCGCCGTTGCGGCCCGGTGGCGGGTTGAGGGCGGCCTCCGTCTGTGCGGGCGTCGGGCGGAGTACCAGGTCGTGGTCGTGAGTCACTTGGCTTCCGAGTCCTTCCGGGCCGCGGCGATCTGGCGGGACATGATCGTGGTCAGTTCGTAGGCCGTGTGGGAGGCGGCGACCGACGTGATCTCGGCGTGATCGTACGCGGGGGCCACCTCGACGACGTCGGCGGAGACCAGGTTGCAGGACGACAGCCCGCGCAGGATCTCCAGCAGTTCGCGCGAGGTCATGCCGCCGGCCTCGGGTGTGCCCGTGCCGGGCGCGTGGGCCGGGTCGAGGCAGTCGATGTCGATGGAGATGTACAGCGGCCGGTCGCCGATGCGCTGGCGGAGCTGGTCGGCGACCTCGTCGGCGCCGCGGCGGTAGACGTCCGCCGAGGTGACGATGCCGAAGCCCATCTTCTCGTCGTCGGTGAGGTCCTGCTTGCCGTAGAGCGGGCCGCGGGTGCCGACGTGGGACAGGGCGGAGGTGTCGAGGATGCCCTCCTCGACCGCGCGTCGGAAGGGGGTTCCGTGCGTGTACTCGGCGCCGAAGTAGGTGTCCCAGGTGTCGAGGTGGGCGTCGAAGTGGAGCAGGGCGACCGGGCCGTGCTTCTTCGCGACCGAGCGCAGCAGGGGCAGCGCGATGGTGTGGTCGCCGCCGAGGGTCATCATGCGGGCGCCGGTGCCGAGCAGGTCGTCGGCGGCGGCCTCGACGGTCTCCACGGCCTCGTTGATGTTGAACGGGTTGACGGCGATGTCGCCACCGTCCGCGACCTGCGCGAGGGCGAACGGGGAGGCGTCCTGCGCCGGGTTGTAGGGGCGCAGCAGCCGGGACGCCTCGCGGATCGCGTTGCCGCCGAAGCGGGCGCCCGGCCGGTACGAGACGCCCGAGTCGAAGGGCACGCCCACCACGGCGACATCGGCCCGTCCGCCGACCTCGTCCAGCCGCGGCAGCCGGGCGAAGGTCGCGGGGCCCGCGTACCGCGGAACGCGGGAGGAGTCGACGGGCCCGCGGGGAGTCTCGTTGCTGCTCATGAAGAAATGCCTTCTTTCCTACGCTTCATCGCGTATGTACTGCTTGCCTTATGACCTTACCGGGGAGTCGCGGCCGGTTCGGACGCGAGTTCGGACTCGGGTTCGGGTGCCCGTCCCGCGAGCCGCTCGCGCCAGGCGGTGAGGACGGCGGCGTCGGTGGCCGGGGTGGCGAAGGAGACGACCAGATAGGCGGCGAGCGAGGCGAGCAGACCGTAGTAGACGGGCTCGTTGGCGAGGATGCCGTAGATCGCCATCAGGCCGACGACCGCGAGTCCGCCGACGATGACGGAGGCGAGGGCGCCGTGGACCGTGCCCCGCTTCCAGACCAGTCCGCCGAGGATCGGCACGAGCAGGCCGCCGACGAGGAGGTTGTAGGCGACGGTCAGCGCCTCCACGACGTTGTCGATGGCGATGGCCGTGCAGATGACCGCGAGCCCCATGATCAGGATGAAGGCCCGGTTGCCCTTCACCTCGTCGTGGTCCTCCGCGTTCTCGGCGGCCGGTGCCTTGACGACGCCCCGCACCCGGGACCAGATGTCGTTGTTGGCGACGGTGGCGCAGGCGATCAGCGCGCCGGAGGACGTCGACATCACGGCGGCCAGGGCGGCGGCGAGCACCAGCCCTCGCACTCCGACGGGCAGCTCCTCCTTGACGATGGTCGCGAAGGCGTCGTCGGGGCTGGCGAGCTTCGGGTAGAGCACCTTGGCGGCGGTGCCGATGACGGCGCCGGCGAGGGCGTACGCGAGGCAGTAGGTACCGGCGACGGTGCCGCCCCACTTGGCGGTGGTGTCGCTGCGAGCGGTGAAGACGCGCTGCCAGATGTCCTGCCCGATGAGCATGCCGAAGGTGTAGATCAGCACGTAGGTGAAGATCGTCTCGCCGCCGATGCCGAGCGGGTCGAAGTACTCGGTGGGCAGCTTGGCCTTCATCTCGCTGAAGCCGCCGGCCTTCACCACGGCGATCGGCAGCAGCAGGAGCAGCACGCCGATGGTCTTCACGACGAACTGCACCATGTCCGTGAGGGTGATCGACCACATGCCGCCGAGGGTGGAGTACGCGACGACGATCGAGCCGCCGAGGACGATCGCGAGCGTGCGGTTCATGTCGAACAGGACGTCGAAGATCGTGGCGTACGCGATGGTCGAGGTCACCGCGAGCATGAGGGTGTACGCCCACATGACGAGACCGGAGATCACTCCGGCCCGGCCGCCATAGCGCAGGTCGAGCATCTCGGAGACGGTGTAGACCTTCAGCCGGGCGATGCGGGCGGAGAAGAAGACGGACAGGGCGAGCAGGCCGAGACCGATGGTGAAGACCATCCAGGCGCCGGAGAGGCCGTACTGGTAGCCGAGGCCCACACCGCCGATGGTGGAGGCGCCGCCGAGGACGATGGCCGCCATGGTGCCGGAGTACATGGCCGGGCCGAGCCTGCGGCCCGCCACCAGGAACTCGCTCTTGGAGCGGGCGCGGCGCATGCCCCACCAGCCCATGGCCAGCATTCCGGCCAGGTAGACGACGATCACGAGGTAGTCGACGGCCATGGGGCCTCCTTCGCGCACGCACAGGGCGCAGGGCTCGGTCGCGGGGGACGAGGTTGACGAGGACTGACACTAGGTGGCCGGAAAGCGACTGCGAAGTGTACGTTTCATCTATTCGAGCGGCCTTGACTGGAGGGAACGCACACCATGCCGGATCCGGCGGTCCCCCCGACACCTCCCGTCCTCCTCACGTCCCTGCTGGCCAGGGAGGACCTCTCCCTGCGCCGGATCGCCGGTCCGGAGGACGCCGGGACGGTCGTCCACTGGGTGCACACCTCGGAGATGGCGGACCCGTACCCGTATCTGCTGGGCGGGGAGCTGCTGCTCACGGCGGGCGTGCACATCCCGGAGGCGGCGGGGTCGGGTACGTACTTCGACGACTACGTGTCCCGGATCGTGGCGGCGGGCGGCGCGGCCCTCGGCTTCGGGGTGGCGCCGGTGCACGACACGGTGCCGAGGGCGCTGGTCGCGGCCTGCGAGACCCACGGCCTGCCGCTGCTTGAGGTGCCGCCGCAGACCACGTTCTCGGGCGTGGCCCGCGCGGTCTGGCAGCTCATGTCCCAGTCCCGCCTGGCCGAACTCCGCCGCGTCACCGAGGCCCAGCAGAGCCTCACCTCCGCCGCCTCCCGCCCCGACCCGGTCCCCTCGGTCCTCCGCCAGCTCGCCCAGCGGCTGGGCGGATGGGCGGTGCTGTACGGGCCGGAGGGAGCGGAGATCGCGGGGGCGGGGCGGAGGCCCGGGGATGAGGTGCGCGAGGCGTTGGCGGGGCTGGCTGAGGTCGTACGGCCGGACCGCCCCACGCCTCCGGTGGGTGCGGCATCGCAGACCGGCTCCACACCGCGTACGCACTCGACCGGGGCCCAGGCGAGTGAGCCGGAGGCGGCACCCTCCCGCTCGGCCCACGGCCCCGCCTTGCCGGCTGGCCGTCAGCCACCCACCGACCCCGGCCGCCCCTCCCCCTCCCCCACCTCCGCCACCGACACCGTCGCCGGCACGCACCTCGCCGCCTACGCGCTCGGTGCCGGGCGCGGGTTCGTGCTCGGGGTCGCGACGCCGCAGCGGGCGCCGGGGGATCACACCGTCGTGTCCGTTGCCGCCGTGCTGCTCTCCCTGCTCACCGGCGAGCAGCAGAGCGGCACCGGTGCCGCTCGTTCGTCCGCGCTGGTGCGGCTGCTGCTGGGCGCGGCGCCCGAGGAGGTCGCGCCGCTGCTCGGCGGTGAGCGGTGGGTGGTCGTGCAGGCCCGGCCGGACGGTACGGGCCCGGCGGACGCCGTCGCGGCCTCCGCGCTGGGTGCCGCGCTCGGTTCCGCCCTGGTCGACCCGGCGGGCGATGTCGTACGGGTCCTGGTCCCGGCCGACCGGGCACCGGCCCCGCTGCCCGGCTGGACCCTGGGCGTCAGCGCCGCCGTCGCCCCGCACGACTGGCCCGCCGCCGACACCCAGGCGGCCCGCGCCCTGGCCCGGGCCCGCGCCACCCGGACCCCGCTGCTGCGGCACGCCCCGCGCCCCGCCCTCGCCGACCTGGTCCCGCCCGACGAGGCGGCGGCCCACGCCCGTACCCTCCTCGCCCCCGTCACGGCACACCCCGCGCTCACCGAGACGCTGCGCACCTGGCTGTCCCTGCACGGCAGTTGGGACCGCACGGCCGTCGCCCTGTCCGTGCACCGCAACACCGTGCGCCAGCGCATCACCCGCTGCGCGACCCTGCTGGAGACGGACCTGGAGGACCCGGACGTACGGATGGAACTGTGGTTCGCGCTGCGGCACATCTGAGTACGTGAGCGGGGCCCTTCTGAGTACGTGACGCACGTCCCAGCGTGCGATACGCCAGGGACGCCCACAGGCGGCTGCTCCACAATGGTTGTCATGCCGATACCCGGGACACCCAGCCGCGCCGAACTCGTCGACCACCTCGTCAGGACGCGCATCGCGGGCGACGTCGCCACCCCCCGCGAGAACAACCTCTCCCACTACCGCAAGCTGGCGAACAACGACCGCCACTACTGGCTCGGCCTGGAACTCGGCGCCCGCTGGACCGACGAGCAGGACGTCCTCGCGGTGATGGCGGAACGGGTGGGCGTGAACGACGATCCCGAGCACCGGTACGGCCAGGACACCATCGACCCGGAGCTGACCGTCGCCGGGCTCGAGCGCATGGCCGGGCGGCTGCGCAAGGCGGCGGACGGGCAGCAGCGGGTGCTGTTCGCCACCGGCCATCCCGGCGGCCTGCTGGACGTGCACCGCGCGACCGCGTCGGCGCTGCGCGCGGCGGGCTGCGAGATCGTCGTCATCCCGGAGGGCCTGACGACCGAGGAGGGCTACGTCATGCAGTTCGCGGACGTGGCGGTGCTGGAGCACGGCGCCACCCTCTGGCACACCCACTCGGGCGAACCGATGAAGGCGATCCTGACCGCCATGGAGCGCGAGGGCCGCCCCCTGCCCGACCTGGTCGTAGCCGACCACGGCTGGGCGGGATACGCGGGACAGCACGGCGTCGACTCCGTCGGCTACGCCGACTGCAACGACCCGGCCCTCTTCATCGCCGAGGCCGAGGGCACCGTCCAGGTGACGGTGCCCCTCGACGACCACGTGGTCAGCCCGCGCCACTACGACCCGATGACGGCGTACCTGCTGGCGGAGGCGGGCCTCAGCTAGCGCTCTCGTCGCGCGGGACGCGGACCACGCCCTCCTGGATCACGGAGATGGCGAGACGCCCGTCCTGCGTGTAGATACGAGCCTGCCCCAGTCCCCGGCCGCCGTACGCGGACGGGGACTCCTGGTCGTACAGCAGCCACTCGTCCGCCCGGAACGGCCGGTGGAACCACATCGCGTGGTCCAGCGAGGCCCCGACCACGTCACCGACGGCCCAGCCGCCCCGCCCGTGCGCGAGCAGCACGGAGTCGAGCAGCGTCATGTCGGAGACGTAGGTGGCGAGGACGACGTGCAGCAGCGGCTCGTCGACCGCGCCGCCCAGCTTGCCGTTGGTGCGGAACCACACCTGCGAGTGCGGTTCGCGCGGCTCGCCGAACTTCCCGTACGGCGGCTCCTCGACGTACCGCAGATCGACGGCCGCCCGGGCCTCCGCGAACTTCTCCACGACGGCCGGGTCGATGTGGTCGTACCCGCGCAGCCGTTCCTCGCCGGTGGGCAGCGTGGCGGGGTCGGGCGCGGCCGGCATCGGCTCCTGGTGGTCCAGCCCGTCCTCGTACACCTGGAACGACGCCGAGAGATGGAAGATCGGCTTGCCGTGCTGGACGGCGACCACCCGGCGGGTGGTGAAGGAGCGGCCGTCGCGGATCCGGTCGACGGTGTAGACGATGGGCGCGCCGGGGTCCCCGGCGCGCAGGAAGTACGCGTGCAGGGAGTGCGCGGGCCGGTCCTCGGGGACCGTACGCCCGGCGGCGACGAGCGCCTGTGCCGCGACCTGCCCGCCGAAGACCCGGGGGACGACGGCGGACCGGGACCGGCCGCGGAAGATGTTCTCCTCGATCTGCTCGAGGTCGAGCAGATCGAGGAGATCCTGAAGTGCCTGGCTCATGAGATCTGTTGTACCGGCCGATGACGACAGTCGGTTTACAGGCCCATGTCCTTCGCGATGATCGACTTCATGATCTCGCTGGTGCCGCCGTAGATGCGGTTGACGCGGTTGTCCGCGTACAGGCGGGCGATCGGGTACTCGTTCATGAAGCCGTAGCCGCCGTGCAGCTGGAGGCAGCGGTCGATGACGCGGTGGGCGACCTCGGTGCAGAACAGCTTGGCGGAGGCGGCCTCGGCGGGCGTCAGCTCACCGGCGTCCAGGGCTTCGGTGGCGCGGTCGGCGACGGCCTCGGCGGCGTCCACCTCGGCCTGGCAGGCGGCCAGCTCGAACTTGGTGTTCTGGAAGGACGCGACCGTCTTGCCAAAGACGGTGCGGTCCTGGACGTACTGCTTGGCGAACCGCACGGCGGCCTTGGCCTGGGCGTAGGCGCCGAAGGCGATGCCCCAGCGCTCGGAGGCCAGGTTGTGGCCGAGGTAGTAGAAGCCCTTGTTCTCCTCGCCGAGGAGGTCCTCGACGGGCACCTTGACGTCGACGAACGCCAGCTCGGCGGTGTCGGAGGTCTTCAGGCCGAGCTTGTCCAGCTTGCGGCCGACGGAGTAGCCCTCGGACTTGGTGTCCACGGCGAAGAGGGAGATGCCGTGGCGGCGGTCGTCGGCCGTGGGCGCGGCGGTGCGGGCGCAGACGATCATGCGGTCGGCGTGGACGCCGCCGGTGATGAAGGTCTTGGCGCCGTTGAGGACGTAGTGGGTGCCGTCCTCGCTCAGCTTGGCGGTGGACTTCATGCCCGCGAGGTCGGAGCCGGTGCCCGGCTCGGTCATCGCGATGGCCCACATCTCCTCACCGGAGACGAACCTGGGCAGGAACCGCTTCTTCTGCTCGTCGGTGGCGAGCATCTTGATGTACGGCAGGGCGAGCAGCACGTGCACGCCGGAGCCGCCGAAGGCGACGCCCGCGCGAGCGGTCTCCTCGTACAGCACGGCCTCGAACTTGTGGCTCTCCAGGCCCGCGCCGCCGAACTCCTCGGGGACGTTGATGCCGAAGATGCCGAGCTCACCGAGCTGGTGGTAGAAGTCGCGCGGCGCCTGGCCGGCGGCGAACCACTCGTCGTACACCGGCACGACCTCGGCCTCGATGAAGGCGCGGATGGTCTCCCGGAACGCCTCGTGATCCTCGTTGAACACCGTACGGCGCACGCCGCCACCTCCACGGACCTCGGTATGTCTAAGCGCTTGCTCACCCCAAGATACCGGCGAGTATCAACCAGCGTCCAGGGTGGGGGTGGTAACGCTCGTCACGCCGACGGGAGCCCGGGCACGGGAGCCTGGGCAAGTGCGGGCCGTTACTCGCCGGCCGCCGCGAACGCCCCCCGCGCCATCCGGTGCAGCAGCTCCGCCACAGCCCCCCGCCCGGCCAGCGCACCGGCCCTGCCCAGGTGCGGCGTCGAGTTCAGCAGCCCGAACACCGAATGCACGGCCGACCGCGCGGCGGGCTCCGCCAGCCCCGGGTAGACCTCGCGGACCACACCCACCCAGAGCTCCACATACTGCCGCTGAAGCTGCCGGACCATCTTGCGGTCGCTGTCCCGGAGGCGGTCCAGCTCCCGGTCGTGCAGGGTGATCAGTGGACGGTCGTCGAGCGCGAAGTCGATATGCCCCTCGATCAGCGAGTCGAGGACCACCCCGGCCCCCACACCCCCGTCCGCCTCCGCCTCCGACAACCGCCGCTTCGCCCCGGTCAGCAACTGCCCGCTGATCCCCACCAGCAACTCCGCGAGCATCGCGTCCTTGCCCGCGAAGTGGCGGTACAGCCCGGGCCCGCTGATCCCCACCGCGGCGCCTATCTCATCGACCCCGACCCCATGGAAGCCCCGCTCGGCGAAGAGCCGGGCGGCCTCCTTGAGGATCTGCTCGCGGCGGGTGGGTGCGTCGGTCCTGGTTGCCATGAAAACAATTCTAGACAGGGAGGTTAGCGGTCGTTAACCTGAAGGAAATGCGTTAACGCTCATTAACAAGGTGAGGGGACCCGCAGGATGTACGAGGCACCGGAGCTCACGACCGCGGCGGACCCCGCGTCGGAGCCCTTTCGGGCCAACGAGGAGGCGCACCGCACCCTCGTCGACGAGCTGCGCGCCAAGCTCGCCCGAGCGGCCCAGGGCGGCGGCGAGAAGTCCCGCGCCCGCCACACCGCGCGCGGCAAGCTGCTCCCCCGCGACCGCGTCGACACCCTCCTCGACGCGGGCTCGCCCTTCCTGGAGCTGGCCCCGCTCGCGGCCGACGGGATGTACGAGGACCAGGCCCCGGCCGCCGGCGTCATCGCGGGCATCGGCCGGGTCAGCGGCCGCGAGACCGTGATCATCGCCAACGACGCCACGGTCAAGGGCGGCACGTATTACCCGATGACGGTGAAGAAGCACCTCCGCGCCCAGGAGGTCGCCCTCGACAACCGCCTCCCCTGTGTCTACCTCGTGGACTCCGGCGGCGCCTTCCTCCCCATGCAGGACGAGGTCTTCCCGGATCGCGACCACTTCGGCCGGATCTTCTACAACCAGGCCCGCATGTCCGGCGCCGGCATCCCCCAGATCGCCGCCGTCCTCGGCTCCTGCACGGCCGGCGGGGCGTACGTCCCGGCGATGAGCGACGAGGCGGTGATCGTCCGCGAGCAGGGCACGATCTTCCTGGGCGGCCCGCCCCTGGTGAAGGCGGCCACCGGCGAGGTCGTCACGGCGGAGGAGCTGGGCGGCGGCGAGGTCCACTCCCGTGTCTCGGGCGTCACCGACCACCTCGCGGAGAACGACGCGCACGCCCTGCGCATCGTCCGCACCATCGTCTCCACCCTCCCCGCGCGCGGGACGCTCCCCTGGGAGGTGACGGAGGCGACGGAACCCAAGGTCGACCCGCACAGCCTCTACGGCGCCGTCCCGGTCGACTCCCGCACCCCCTACGACGTCCGCGAGATCATCGCCCGGGTCGTCGACGGCTCCCGGTTCGCCGAGTTCAAGTCCGAGTTCGGCCAGACCCTGGTCACCGGCTTCGCCCGGATCCACGGCCACCCGGTGGGCATCGTCGCCAACAACGGCATCCTGTTCTCCGAGTCCGCCCAGAAGGGCGCCCACTTCATCGAGCTGTGCGACCAGCGCGGCATCCCCCTGGTCTTCCTCCAGAACATCTCCGGCTTCATGGTCGGCAAGGACTACGAGGCGGGCGGCATCGCCAAGCACGGCGCCAAGATGGTCACGGCGGTGGCGTGCACGCGCGTACCGAAGCTGACGGTCGTGGTCGGCGGCTCCTACGGCGCGGGCAACTACTCCATGTGCGGCAGGGCGTACTCCCCCCGCTTCCTGTGGATGTGGCCCAACGCCAAGATCTCCGTCATGGGCGGCGAGCAGGCCGCCTCGGTCCTCGCGACCGTCAAGCGCGACCAGCTGGAGGCGCGCGGCGAGTCCTGGCCGGCGGCGGACGAGGACGCCTTCAAGGCCCCGATCCGCGCCCAGTACGAGCGGCAGGGCAGCGCCTACTACGCGACGGCCCGCCTCTGGGACGACGGAGTGATCGACCCGCTGGACACCCGTCAGGTCCTGGGCCTGGCCCTGACCGCGTGCGCCAACGCGCCCCTGGGTGACCCCCAGTTCGGCGTCTTCCGGATGTGAGGGGACGGACGACGATGTTCGAGACAGTACTTGTGGCCAACCGGGGCGAGATCGCCGTACGCGTCATCCGTACGCTGCGGTCGATGGGCGTGCGCTCGGTGGCCGTCTTCTCCGACGCGGACGCCGACGCCCGGCACGTCCGCGAGGCGGACACGGCGGTCCGGATCGGCCCGGCCCCGGCGTCGGAGAGCTATCTGTCGGCGGAGCGCCTCCTGGAGGCCGCCGCCCGCACGGGCGCCCAGGCGGTCCACCCCGGCTACGGCTTCCTCGCCGAGAACGCCGCCTTCGCGCGGGCGTGCACCGAGGCCGGTCTGGTCTTCATCGGCCCTCCGGCGGACGCGATCTCCCTCATGGGCGACAAGATCCGCGCCAAGGAGACGGTCATGGCCGCCGGGGTCCCCGTGGTCCCCGGCGGACGCGACCCGGACCTGGCCGAGGCGGCCCGCGAGCTGGGCGCGCCCGTGCTGCTGAAGCCGAGCGCGGGCGGCGGCGGCAAGGGCATGCGCCTGGTGCGGGACCTGACCCGACTGGAGGAGGAGATCGCCTCGGCCCGCCGCGAGGCCCGCGCCTCCTTCGGCGACGACACCCTCCTGGTCGAACGCTGGATCGACCGCCCCCGCCACATCGAGATCCAGGTCCTGGCCGACGGACACGGCCATGTCGTGCACCTGGGCGAGCGCGAGTGCTCCCTCCAGCGCCGCCACCAGAAGATCATCGAGGAGGCCCCGAGCGTCCTCCTCGACGAGGAGACGCGGGCCGCGATGGGCGAGGCGGCGGTCCAGGCGGCCCGCTCCTGCGGCTACCGGGGCGCGGGCACGGTGGAGTTCATCGTCAACGGCGGCGACCCCTCGTCGTACTACTTCATGGAGATGAACACCCGCCTCCAGGTGGAACACCCGGTCACCGAGCTGATCACCGGCCTGGACCTGGTCGAGTGGCAGCTGCGGGTGGCGGCCGGCGAGCCTCTCGGTTTCGCCCAGGAGGACGTGACCCTGACCGGTCACGCGGTGGAGGCCCGTATCTGCGCCGAGGACCCGGCCCGCGGCTTCCTCCCCTCCGGCGGCACGGTCCTGCGCCTGCGCGAACCACAGGGCGACGGCATCCGCACCGACTCGGGCCTCACCGAGGGCACGGAGGTCGGCAGCCTCTACGACCCGATGCTCTCCAAGGTCATCGCGTACGGCCCCGACCGCGCGACCGCCCTGCGCAAGCTCCGCTCGGCCCTGGCGGAGACGGTCACGCTCGGCGTGCAGACGAACGCCGGGTTCCTGCGCCGCCTGCTCGCCCACCCGGCGGTCATCGCGGGCGACCTGGACACGGGCCTGGTCGAGCGCGAGGTCGAGGGGCTGATCCCCACGGACGTACCGGAGGAGGTCTACGAGGCGGCGGCGGCCGTACGCCTGGAGGCGCTGACACCCGAACCCGGCGGCTGGACGGACCCCTTCTCGGTCCCGTCCGGCTGGCGCCTGGGCGGCAAGCCGAAGCCACCGGCCTTCCACCTGAGGGTGCAGGAGGAGCTGGAGTACACCCCACGCGGCACCGCCGCGGTCACCGGCGACCACGTCGCGGTCACCCTGGACGGCGTCCGCCACACCTTCCACCGTGCCGCCGACTGGCTCGGCCGCGACGGCGACGCCTGGCACGTGCGCGACCACGACCCGGTGGCGGCGTCGCTCAGCCGCGCGGCCCACGCGGGCGCCGACTCCCTCACCGCGCCCATGCCCGGCACGGTGACGGTGGTGAAGGTCGCCGTCGGCGACGAGGTGACGGCGGGCCAGAGCCTGCTGGTCGTGGAGGCGATGAAGATGGAGCACGTCATCTCCGCCCCGCACGCCGGCAAGGTCACGGAGCTGGACGTGGCGCCGGGCTCGACGGTCGCCATGGACCAGGTCCTGGCGGTCATCGCACCCCACGAGGAGGCGGAGTGATGACAGCCCACGGTCTCCCCATGGCGGTCCCCGCCGAGGACCTCCCCTCCCGCGTCCGCATCCACGAGGTGGGCGCCCGCGACGGCCTGCAGAACGAGAAGGCGACGGTCCCCACGGAGATCAAGGCGGAGTTCATCCACCGCCTGGCCGACGCGGGCCTGTCGACGATCGAGGCGACGAGCTTCGTCCACCCCAAGTGGGTGCCCCAACTGGCGGACGCGGAACAGCTGTTCCCTCTGCTCGGCGATCTCGACGCCGCCCTCCCGGTCCTGGTCCCGAACGAACGCGGCCTGGACCGCGCCCTGGCCCTGGGCGCCCGCCGGATCGCGGTCTTCGCCAGCGCCACGGAGTCCTTCGCCAAGGCCAACCTCAACCGCACGGTGGACGAGGCCCTGGCGATGTTCGACCCGGTCGTCACCCGCGCCAAGGCGGAGGGGGCCCAGGTCCGCGGCTACCTCTCCATGTGCTTCGGCGACCCCTGGGAGGGCGCGGTCCCGATCCCCCAGGTGGTGAAGGTCTGCAAGGCCCTGACGGACATGGGCTGCGACGAGCTGAGCCTGGGCGACACCATCGGAGTGGCGACCCCCGGCCACGTGGTCGCCCTCCTCGCGGCGCTGGACGAGGCGGGCATCCCGCCCACCGCCCTCGCCGTCCACTTCCACGACACCTACGGCCAGGCCCTCTCCAATACCCTCGCGGCGCTCCAGCAGGGCGTGACGACCATCGACGCCTCCGCGGGCGGCCTGGGCGGCTGCCCCTACGCGAAGTCGGCGACCGGCAACCTCGCCACCGAAGACCTCGTATGGATGCTGCGGGGCCTCGGCATCGACACCGGAATCGACCTCGGCCGCCTCGTCGCCACGAGCGCGTGGATGGCCACCCACCTGGGCCGACCCAGCCCGTCCCGCACCGTCCGAGCCCTGTCCCACGAGGACCTCGTGGACATCGAGGAGCACTGATCACGATGGATTACCGTCTCTCCCCCGAGCTGGAGGAACTCCGCCGCACGGTCGAGGAGTTCGCGCACGAGGTGGTGGCGCCGAAGATCGGCGACTTCTACGAGCGGCACGAGTTCCCGTACGAGATCGTGCGCGAGATGGGCCGCATGGGCCTGTTCGGCCTGCCGTTCCCCGAGGAGTACGGCGGCATGGGCGGCGACTACCTCGCGCTGGGCGTGGCCCTGGAGGAACTGGCGAGGGTCGACTCCTCGGTCGCGATCACGCTCGAAGCCGGAGTCTCGCTCGGCGCGATGCCGGTCTACCGCTACGGCACGGAAGCCCAGAAGCGCGAGTGGCTCCCCCGCCTCTGCTCGGGCGAACTCCTGGGCGCGTTCGGCCTGACGGAACCGGACGGCGGCAGCGACGCGGGCGCGACCCGGACGACGGCCCGCCTGGACTCTTCCACGAACGAGTGGGTGATCAACGGCACGAAGTGCTTCATCACCAACTCGGGCACCGACATCACGGGCCTGGTGACGGTCACGGCGGTCACCGGCCGCTCCCCGGACGGCAAACCGCACATCTCCTCGATCATCGTCCCGTCGGGCACCCCCGGCTTCACGGTCGCGGCCCCGTACTCCAAGGTCGGCTGGAACGCCTCGGACACCCGCGAGCTGTCCTTCTCGGACGTCCGCGTCCCGGCCGCCAACCTCCTGGGCGAGGAGGGCCGCGGCTACGCCCAGTTCCTCCGCATCCTCGACGAGGGCCGCATCGCCATCGCGGCCCTGGCGACGGGTCTGGCGCAGGGCTGCGTGGACGAGTCGGTCAAGTACGCCAAGGAACGCCACGCCTTCGGCAAGCCCATCGCCGCCAACCAGGCCATCCAGTTCAAGATCGCCGACATGGAGATGAAGGCCCACACGTCCCGCCTCGCCTGGCGCGACGCGGCAGCCCGCCTGGTGTCCGGCGACCCCTTCAAGAAGGAAGCCGCCCTCGCGAAGCTCCACTCCTCGACGGCTGCGGTGGACAACGCCCGCGAAGCCACCCAGATCCACGGCGGCTACGGCTTCATGAACGAGTACCCGGTCGCCCGCATGTGGCGCGACTCCAAGATCCTGGAGATCGGCGAGGGCACGAGCGAGGTCCAGCGGATGCTGATCGCCCGGGAGTTGGGGTTGGTTGGCTGACACCAGCCGGTTGGCGTCAACTACTGCTGTCACCCCATGCAGAAGCCCCGTCAGGACACACCTGACGGGGCTTCAACTTTGCAGTTCGGAATGGCGCGGGAAGGTCGGCATCCCCTAGGGGAACGACGCCCTCACGCCGCATGCGAGAAACTGGCGAACCCCCGAATATAGCCTCGCCCGTTCATGCGGGCGTCAAGAAGCTACTTACCTTCCCCCTTCAGCAAGATCTGAACCTTTGACGGAAATTGCGAATCATCCACCATTACCGAACAGATCACGGACCCACGGAATCCCGCGAATTGCATTCGGGCATATTCGTTCGGGTCGTGCAATACGAGCCACCCGGACGGGCATGGGAGTGTCACCTCAAAGAGGTTCGCAGGGAGTACCGCAGACGGATCCGACTTCCATACCTCGCATTCGACAGGACCGTCGACACCGGCCTGAACGCCGAAGATGAGTGAACTGCCCTCTCGATACCAGCTGCTCGACACCGGGTCCCAGTCGCTGACGTCATCGTCACTTCCCGCATCCCGCAAGATCAGGCATCCGTGCTCGATTTTTGCCAGGAATGCAACCACAGGGCTATTAGCTACCATTCCTTCTTGCTCTTTCCTTGTGAAAGTTGTGAGACGACCCCGCCCTGCCGCCTAGCGCAGGGCAGGCAGTGAGGATACGCCGTCTGAGGAGATCCTGGATCGACGAGACTAGACGGCGGCTGGTGATCTGGAATCCAGTCCCCGTCCTTGGTGCCGGGGGTCGCGGCATCGCAAGTGTGACAGCCGTGCTTATTTCCGGATTCATTGATCAGATCTCGAACGCCATCGGCTTCAATGTCACCGTTCTCCAGACCTACTCCCTCTCGGGCATTTGGGCCAGCGCCCAGCGTCAGATCGCACTTCTGACCTGGCGTTGCATTGTGAGCGAGAACCGGCGTCTCGCCCGCCAGCACATAGTACGTGTGCAAGTCGCTGACGGTGAGGTTGTGAACCGTGGCCGAACCGGCGGTCCACCGCTCCACGGAAGTGACCTGGACACGCATCCCCGCGCCGGTCCGCAGCCCTTCCCCCGCCTTCAGATCAGTGGCGTCGACCCACTCCCCCAGCTCAGGCACCCAGAACGGATGGCCACCAGTCGCCGTGAGCGAAGGCGTCTTCGCGCCCCTCTTGCCGTCGACGTCCACCGTGATCTCGACGAGGTGTTTGAGGCCCTTGCCCTTGATCTCGGCTGTGACCGTCTCGACCTTGGTCTCGCCCGTCTTCGGGTCGGTCGCCAGGACCTTGTCGCCGATGTCGACGTCCTTGATCTTCTTGGCGGAGCCGTCGGCCATCAACACCTTGGTATCGGGCGTGAAGCTGTTGCAGCCCACGGCCTCCGTCGCCTCGTCGGCCGCCTTGCTGCTCTTGCGCCAGTCCTGGAAGCTGTCCCACAGTCTGCGGCTCAGGCCCCCGATCCGTTTGATCAAGGCCCAGGCCTTGTCCATCTTGTTCCAGTACTTCGCGGCCAGCCGTGCCAGCGGTCCGCCGGCCACGAGTGACGACACCACGTTGAGGGCCGTGGCCCCGCAGGAGCCCAACGCCCCCGTGGTGAAGCAGTCCAGCGCGTCCGTGATGCCCAGCTCGTCCGCGACGATCTTCGCCAGTTCCTTGGCGACGGCGATCGCCCGCTGCTTGGCCGCGTCCACCCGCGCCTTCTGCTGGCGCGCCCGGTGCTGCGCCGGCGACTCCTTCGGCTTCTTGACGCCGTAGTACGTGTAGTAGGTGTCGGTCGCCTTGACTTCCCACCCGCCGTCACGCTCCAGGGTGCAGGTGATGCCGACGTTCACGCAGTCGTCGGGCTTCAGGCCGCTCGGGTCGGAGAAGGTGACCGGGTTGTTGTTGCTGTACGAGTAGCCGTTGATCTGCTGCGGATCGGTGTAGTCGATGATCGGGTCCGCCGAGATGAAGCGGCCCGTGTCGGAGTCGTATTCACGCGCCCCGAGGGTGGTCAGGCCCGTGGACTTCTGGACCGTGCCGCCGACGAAGCCCTTGTCGTTCACCCAGGCCGGAGACGAGGACGACGACGTGGACTCGTCACGGGCGTTCCCGAAGGGGTCCGTGCGGCGGCGCGTCGTCTCACCGGTCTTGGCGTTGATCGCCAGTTGGGCCGTTCCCTGGTGGTCCGACGCCAGGAAGTGGACACCGGACGCATCGCGCATGGCTATCTGCATGGCGCCGAACGCGTAGTAGCGGGTCGTCGTCACCTTGGACGTCGACTTGTCCAGGTGTAGCTCCATGCCCGGCAGGTAGAACGTCTTCTCCTTGGAGGTGTCCCGGAGAATCCGCTCGCCCGACGCGTCGTACCTGTACTGCGTCACCGTGCCGTCGGCGTTGGTGACCTTGGTGAGCTCACCCTGCTTGTCCCAGTCCAGAGACTGGGTGTCCCCGTTGAGAACTCGGGTCTTGGTGTTGCCGGTTACGTCGTAGGTATAGGTGTCTTGGGACGTGACCTCGGGCGTCGTGCTCGTTGCCGCCGTCTTCTCCACAACCGACGACACCGTGTGCGGACCGGAGTTCGTGCCATTGGGACCGGACTTCTCGCCGTACGTGTAAGTCCGGGTCGAGGTCGGGGCCCCGTTCAGGCCGTGCCGCGTCTCGCTCTTCCTGTTGCCGATCGCGTCGTAGCCGTACTCGGTCCAGTACGGCGACACTCCGCCGACCGTCGAGGACGACGCCTCCGGCGTACAGGCCGCATCCGCACTGCCGGTGCCCCTGGACCCGTTGGGCGACACCGACGAGGTCCACGCGTCGGTCAGACGCCGCAGGCCGTCGTACCGGAAGCACTGCACGTCGCTCGTGCCACTGCTGGGCGTGTCCGCGATCGAGAGGACGTCGCCGACGGAGTTGTAGGTGAAGTCCGCGTCGTATGCGGCGCTCGCCGCGCCCTCCACCCTGACGCTCGCGTTGGCCAGGCGGTGCGTACCCGCCTCGAACGTGTTGTTGAGCCAGGTCTTCTTGGCGGTGGACTCCCCCGTGGACAGTTCCACCTGTTCCAGGTCGGACGTCGGCGAGTACGAGACGTCGGTCACGTACTTGAGACCGCCCAGCGAGGTGTTGAGACCCGTCGGCCGCTGCAGCTCGTCGTACGAGTAGCCGAGGGCTTCCGCAGGCAGGTCACCCGCCGCCGGCAGACCCTGCCCCAGCACCGTCCCGTCGTCGTTGTACTGGGCGGTGAACTCGTAGGTCCCTCCCAGCTGCGGCTCGGCCGTCTTCGACAGGAAGTACTTCGTCGACACCGGCTTGTAGTCGTTGTTCGCGTCGAGGGTCGGATAGGTGACCGACGAGTGGACCGCGCCGTCCTTGTAGCTGTAGACGCCGTACAGCTCACCCTTGGCGGCGGTGTCGTACTTCGTCACCGACAGCTTCGTACCCGTATCCGGCTCACCCTGCCAGGTGGATTCCGGACGCCCCAGGTTGTCGTACTTGGTGGACGTCTTGTTGCCGTTTACGGTCACCGACTTCTGGCGGTCCAGGGCGTCGTAGGTGAACTCCGCCGTGCCCGTGTCCGGGTCGACCGCCTTCTTCTTACGACCCAGCTGGTCGTAGGTGTAGGTCCACGCGTTCCCGGCGTCGTCCGTCACCTTCTGCAGCTGACCGGCCGGGGTGTAGCCGTAGGACGTGGTGACTGCGTCCCCGCCTCGGGGGTACTGGATCTGGGTCGTGGTGTGGTCCCGGGCGTCCTTCACCACCGTCGTCTTCGTGCCACCCGTCGGCGGGGTCGTGGTGACCCGGTCACCGCCGTGGACGTACGAGGTGCGGTATTTCTCCTCTCCCTGCACGTTGAAGATGGAGGCGATGACCCTTCCGGCCCCGTCGTACTCGGTCACTGTCTGACCCGTGAGGTCGGCGTTGACCGGATTGAAGAGCTGGGACGACGGGGCACCGGCCGCGTAATAGGTGTCGTTGACCTGTACCACTCGGTTGGAGCCGTCATAGAGGGTGTCGGCGACCATGCGGCCGCCTCCCGGTCCCTCGGTCTGCTCCTGCCGGGGCCGCAGCAGACCGTCGTACAGCGTCCATTCACTGCCGTACGACTGACCGCCCTTCTCGATCTTCTGGGTGTGCACAGCGGTCGGGCCGGCGCTTCCGCGCACCAGGTACTGGTACTTGATCGACGCGCTCGCGCCGATGCGGTCCGGAAGCCAGACCGACGTCAGGCGGCCCAGCCCGTCGTAGGCGAGTTCGGTGCGCCGGTTGTTCTGGTCGACCTTGGCGGTCGGCACGCCCCACTGCGGCGCGTACTCGGTGGTTGCCGTCCAGCCCGCCCTGTTGGTCACCACCGACTTCGTGGCCAGTCCGTACGTTTCGGCGTACGTCGTCGACGTGGCGTACTCCGTAGGGGACGAGGCCGTCTCGGCGTCCTTCACCACCAGCGGACGACCGAAGTCGTCGTATGTCGAAACGGCGGTCGTCTGGTAGGTGGCAGTCGTCCCGCTGTGCGATTCCAGGCGCTTGGTCGTGGTGGCGTCGCCCTTGGTGGGGGCCGCGCCCAGCGTGGTGGAGTCGTCGTAGAAGGTCAGGTCGTCGGAGATGACCTGGGTGCGGCGGTCGGGGGTCACGCCGCACTCGACACTGACCTTCTCCACACGCGACACGTACGCGTACATGTGCCGGCTCTCGCTGTCCGCGTACTCGGTGCGAACACACTGGTTGTCGGCGACACCGACCTCGCCGTAGTCGTCGACCTGGCGGACCCGGCCGGTCTTCGAGTCGTACTGCGTGGTGGCCCTCGTGCGACGCCAGCCGCCGATCGCGAGCGTCGCGTAGGTGTCGGTCGCGCCGTTCGCGACGTAGCGAGCCCTGCGCGTGCCCCAGTCCTTGGTACTCGTGGCCGTCACCGCGGTCCACGGCACCGCCACCGACTTCTCCGTGACAGCGGCGCCGTCGTAGGTGAGGGTCTCGAGTTCCTGACCGGCCTTCCACTCCGTGTCCTCGTACGAGGTCCCGTTCGAGTCGGTCACCGATGCGGAGCGCGTGGCACCGCTGGCGTTGACGTCACCGTGAAGCCCGCGGAAGAAGACGTGCTCGGTCTTCGTGTTGGACGGGGAGTTGGTGCCGTTCGAGGTGACGACGCGCACCTTGCCGTAGCCGCGCCAATCACCCCAGGTACGGTATTCCGCCTTGGTAAGACCGTCGGCCTTGCTCTTGCGCCAGCCCGCGTCTCCGACGTAGGTGTACGACGTGATCCGATCGTCGTTACCGCCGGTCAGGTCGGTCTCGGTCACGGACTCGACGACGTACTTGTGGAACCAGTCGAGGATCGGGTCCTCTTCGCCCGGCGGATTCCATTTCACCGGGAAGCAGCGCCTGGTCGAGGAGTCCTCGGCGGGCAGGTTCGTCGTCGTGCACTCGTTGGGCGCGTAGTTGACGCTCAGTGCGCCGCCCGTCTCGTTCTCCACTCCTGACAGGCGGAAGCGATGAAAGGGTTGGATGTTGTCGCCGAGCTTGTCGACCCGGTTGGGGAGTTGCTTGCCGTAGAGCTTCACGGACGGGACGGACGCGTCCGTGCCGACCTTGCCGGTGTGGTCGATGCCGTCGAGCCACAGCGACTTGGAGCCGTCACCGTTGTCGGTGAAGATGTGGGCGAAGCTCCACTCGTCGACCGGGCTGTAGGTGGCGTCACCTGTGCGGATCTGCGTGGTGACCTTCGTCAGCTTCTTACGGGTCCAGAAGGTGGGCGAGTTCTGGCCCGCGCATTTGGTGCTCGCCTTGCAATTCTGGTCCCAGGGCACGTCCGGCCACCGGGTGGCCGTGGCGTCCGTGAGGTCCCCGGGCTCGCAGTCTGTCGGCGCGCCGACGCAGCGTTCCGCGGGGGTGAAGACGACCTGAGCCGCGGGCTTGGTCGAGTACACCTTGTCCTTGCGCTGGCCGTAGTCGACGCGCTTGAGGTAGCCGCCGCGGATGTACGGCTTGCCGTTCTCGCCCGTCTTGAGGCCCTGCGTGTAGTGGTTCGTCTCCTTTCCGTAGAAGTACGACATGACGTTGCCGTGCGGATCGATGACGTGGTCGAGGTTCCAGCGCCAGGCCTGGGAGCAGTAGGCATCGGCGAACGTGGCCTTGTGGCAGGGCTCCCCGGAGTCGTCGCCGTACACCGGGACGGTCCAGGTGGAGTCGGTCTCCTCGTTGCCGGCCGCGTAACCCGGCAGCCGGTTCTGGCCGAAGAAGTACTGGGTGCCGTCAGTGGTGGTGAGCTTCCAATACTCGCCGTTGTCGTCACCGTTGTTGGTGTCGGTCAGGCGCTCGATCTTGGAGTTGTCGTCGTTGGTGAGTCGCCACTGGCCTGTGGCATCGTCCTTCACGAGCTCACCGGACGTGCCGCCTGCCAGGGCGAGGGTGGCGTTGTCGAACGCCCAGCACTGGTCGCCGTAGGTGTCGTCACGACCGTCGTCGGCGCAGGGCTTGTACCGGCGCTCGATGTAACCGGGCTCGTAGGAGAAGCCCTGTCCGACCCACGAACCCTGGTTGTTGGTCGTCGCCGTCTGCCCGTCGATGGACTGGGAGTTGTATCCCAGACCGACACTGGGCCGCAGCCCGCCGGGCACAGGAGGCATCGTCAGCGGGTACGTCCAGGTGAAAGCACCCGACCTGGTGTCGACACCCCACTCGGACGACGCGGAGAGACCGGTCGCCTTGTAGTCGCCGCCGTCGCCTCCGCTGCTCGCGGTGGCCGCCAGTACGGTGGCGGAGGTAGTGGCCGACTGCGCCTCGAGAAGCTGGGGGGCTGCCCCGGAGGTATCGCCGGCGGCACTCACAGTCGCCGTCAGCGTCTCCTTCGCCGCGTTGTTGTTGCTCTCCAGAGGGATCGGTGTCGAGCAGCTTTTCTGCTTCGGGGTCGTCAGCACGCAAGCCGGGTACTGGACGAGACGGAGACGGGAGCCGTAGCCGCCTCCGTAGGCTTCGGCGAAGCCGGAGTAGTCCAGCGTGACCCGAGCGCCGCCCCTGGCTGCTTCACCGTCGGTGCGGGACACGGTGAACAGGACGCCATCAATACCGGCAGCCTTGGCGGCCTTGCGGTCGAGCACCTCGACGCGGACAGCTTCTGCGGCCTTCCTGCCCCCGGCAGCCTGAGCCTTCAAAGGCAGCCCAGCGGCCTTGGCGGCCCGGTCAGACAGCTCGATCTCGGCGCTTGCGGCCTTGGGCCAGCGAACCTCGCCGGGCCGCCTGACCGCCGCCTTCTCAGCCGAATCGGTCTTCCTGAATGCCTTCGGCTTGGAATTCTTGCCGCGAACCGGATCGTCCAGGTCCGTCTGCGCCTTGGGCCTCTTCATGCCCTCGTCGGCCACGGCTTCGGGGGCGTTCGGCGGAAGCAGGCCTATCGACAACGCCAGGCCGAGCAGCACCGCCGCACCGCGACGGCCGCTGCGCCAGGCCGGTCTCGCGGACCGGAACCATGGGGGCGAGGACATGACATCTCCATGAGTGATCGGGGGATGCAGGGGGAGCAAGAGCGCAGGGGGGAATGGAGCGAGCGGCCGCTTGGCCGCCCGCTCCCTGGGGGGAGGCGCGTCAGGCCGGGGATTCCTCGATGCTGGCGCCGGCCGGCAGGACCGAGACCATCGCCATCAGCGCGGCATCGAGTGGCCCCTGGTACATGCGGACTTCATCGACGGCGCCGGAGAGGTACTCGCCGGCCGTGGCTCCGGTCAGTGCCCGGCCGACCTGGAGACTCGTCGTGCTGAAGTCCCAGGTGTTGTCCCAGGCCGCTTTGCCCACCGCCATGCCGTTGACATAGAGGACCACTTCGCCGAAGACCGCGTTATAGACCAGCGCGAGGTGGTCTCCGGCTCCCTGTGAACTCGGCACGCGATTGGGGTCGAGCACCGTCACCGGAGTGGTGGTGCCGGCGTCGGTCGCCACAAGCTGCCACCGGGCTGCTGCGGCACTGTACTTGACCCTGATCGCGTTGCCGCCGCTTCCGGACAGGGCCAGCACTGTCTGGTCCGTCATCGGCTTCGCCGAGGCGAGCCGGGCACGAGCGGTGAGGGTGAAGCTGTCCTCCCGGGACAGCAGCCCGGCGGATCGCGTCGCGTAGGCGCCGGTGCCGTTCAGGGCCAGGTGGCCGTCACCCCACAGCGGTGCGGCGGGTGGCATGCACTCCGGATCGGCCGCGGGGTCACAGGAATCGTCCGGCACGTAGACGGAGGCACCGCCGCCGAGGGCCAGGCCGGTACCGCCCGCCGCTTCCGGGGACAGGCTGCCCGCCGCCTCGTCCAGCTGCCAGTAGGCGAGTTGGTGGGGCTGGATACCGCCGAGCTGCTGTCCCTCGGTAGGCGGGATGACGCGGTCGTGCAGCTTGACGTCGGCCACGCTGCCCTTGAGGTGGTTGGTGTATCCGCCGAGATCGATCTTGCGGCCCATCTGGAGCGCTCCTGCCGCGTTCCATGCCGTGTGGCGCGCCTGGACGTCGTCGGCGACCAGTACTCCGTTGACGTACAGCATCATCTTGCCGAGTTCGGCGTCGTACACACCGATGAGATGGGTCCAGCTGCCGGCCACGGCCGCGGCGCCGGAGACCTTCCACGAACCGAGCGACTCGATGTCGCTCACCGGAATGCGGAAGGCCCACGAGGAGGCATCGACGTCGTACCCCAGCTCGAAACCCGGCTGGGCGGTACCGTCCTGGCTGACGACGGTGACGTTCTCGGTGGGCAGCGAGGGCAGCATCACCCAGGCGCTCACGGAGAAGGTGCCACTGGTGTCGACAGCGGCTGCCCCGGAGTCGAGGTACGCGTTTTCGGTTCCGTCCAGCGAGGCCGCGGTATCGGTGGAGCCCAGAGGACCGTCCGCTTCGAACGTCACTCCTGAGCCGGGGGTGGCGTCCGGCGCTCCACTGCTGCCCGCGGCCTTCGAGGAGTTCTTGGCGTCACCGAGTGTCCATGCCGCTACCGGAGCCCGCCCGTCGCTGACCAGGAAGACGTGACTCGTCGGCGTCTTCTGCGGGTTGCCCGCACCGTCCACCGCGGTGACGTGCAGGGTGTACGAGCCCTCGGCAGGTGGCATCCAGCGGATGGTGGCCGGGCCACCGGCGGTCCGAGGATTCACTGTCTTCCGTGTGGAGTCTGCCTGGGAGCCCGTGAAGTAGTACCTGTACTGCGTCACGTCCGCGGCCGGCGAGTCCATCGTGAAGTCTCCGTAGTCACCTACACCAGCGTGCCAGTCGTCGTCGCTCGGGTACTGGGGCGACGTGACCGCGGCTGCCTGGGGCTTGGTGTCGTCGAAGATGAACTCACAACGCGTCTGGTCACCGTCGCTGGACCAGGGCCCGGATGCCTTCTGGTCATAGCCACGGACCGCCCAGCCGATGACGGTGTTCTTGGGCAGGGAGAACCCTGCGTGCTCATCGGTCGACAGGTCGGAACCGACGGTGTACTTGAATGTCGCCTGGCCGGTCTGGCCGTCCTTGCTGGCGTCGACGGTGCTCTTCTTGCCCGTCTTCGCATAGCGGACGACTTCCGAGCCGGAGCTGTTGGTCCACCACACCTTGAACTCGGCCTGCAGATCCTCCGAATTGGATCCCAGGTCACCGTGGTCGTAGTCCTTGACAACGGCGTACAGGGTCGGAGCCTTGGTCACGTAGTGCTCGGTGGCGCGCCCGTACTCGCAGGTGTCGCCGGGCGTCATGCTCAGGTCGTCCTGATCGGGCCGGAGCGGTGGCCGGTTGTAGGTCACCGAGACATGCGCGTTGCCGCAGAAGCGCTTCCAGTACGAGGTGTCGGATTCGCTTCCTGCCTTCAAGCGAAACGTCGTGGTGTCCCAGCCGTTGTCGGCGGCCTTCTGAATGGTGCCCGTCACGCCGAAGCGCACGTTCTGGTTGGTCGAGGTGCACGATCCGGCGGGGTTGGTCGGAGACTTGGAAGCGACCGTCTCCTTGGAGGAGGGCTGGTTGGACCAGTTCGTCGACGAGTTGATGGCACTCGCGCCCGTGCTGTTGACCCGGGCGAGCTGCACCTCGCGCCCGGAGTCGCTGTACGTGTGCACCATCGTCACGGCGAACTCTGCGCTGACGATGTCCTTGCCCTTGAAAGTGCCGGTCGGTATCGCGAAGAACTGGCGCTTTACGTCGCTGTTGCTAGAACAGCGATACGACACGTCGGAGGGGCACCGGCCCAGACCCTCGTCGTCTCCGAACTTCCAAAACTCGGCGGTCGAGTAGTGCGAGGACACCATGGTCCAGCCGCTGCGGTTCGCCGTCTTGACGACGGGGTCTATGTAGACCGGGTAGACGGTGTCCGCGTCGGCGAGCATGTCGGCGTCAGGAGTGAGCGTCATGGTGCCGGGCTCGAGATCCACGGCGACGTCTGACACCTGAGCGCCGTCCGGCGGGGTAATCGTTTCGTCATCGGCCGTGCCAGGAGCCGAGGGCTCCGGGGCCGCACCCGTGCTGGAGTCCCACATCACAGGCTGTGGCGCCTCGAAGACGTCTCCCCCGGCTCCGCTGTCGGTGGCGGCGAGCCCGCCGCCCGCTGTCTTGGACAGCTTGAGCGAGGACGTGTCGACCGGCAGCTCCAGCCTGGCCAGCTCCGGGTTGGCCGCGGCCTCGGCGTCCTTGACGACCAGTACGTGCGAGAAGCCCTCGGCGCCGGCCGTCACCTTGAGGTCGACGCCCGGCAGCACGTTGGTGTACGTGGCGGTCGGGCCGTCCGTCTTGGGCTTGGGCAGCTCGTCCGGCCAGTTCAGGGCGAGCAAACGTCCGTCCTTCTCGATCTCGGCGAAGGTGGTGTCGCCCCCGCCGGAGAAGGACATCGCGGTCAGTGCAGCCTTCGGGGCGAAAGTGCCGTTCTTCTGCTCGACCAGCGTGGTGTCTATGTCCGTCCACGCGCCGTTCTTCCGCACACGGACCGGCTGCACGTACTCGGTGCTGGTGAAGGTCCCGTCCGGGTTGGCGACCGTGGCGCTGCGCTCATCCCGCAGGCTGAGGATCTCGACCGGCTTGCCGGACTTCGCGGCCTCGGTCCGGGCGTCGGCCATGCTGAGTGCCGGGACTTCGGAGCCCTTGGCCGTGGCCACGCCGGAGGCGGCTGCCTCCTCGGCGGCAGGCACCACGTTCAAGCCGGCCGCGAGCAGGGCCACAAGCGTGGTGGCGACCGTGACCGTACGGGGTCGGGTGCCCATCGTGACGCGTTTCCTTCTTTCCGGTCCGCTGCTCATCCGACCGTTCCGAACGCCACACCCTCGTTGGGCAGCCCGTCCGAGCCGGGCAGGTAGGTTGTGGTGCCGAGCTTGGTCGCGCCGTCGATGTCCGTCCAAGGCAGGACGTAGAGCACTCCCTTGGGGGAGTCGGAAGCCTTGCTGTGGGGCACACCGAGGTAGAGGTAGTCAGACCCGGACGTCAGGGCCGTGCCGTTGTAGTCGCGCGCGGTAGCCGTGCCGGGCAGCCCCGAACCGCGGACGAGGATCTTGTCGGCCGAGCCGACGGCCGTGTCCAGCGGGCGGAGAATGCGTACTGCCCCCGCGTCCTTGGCCGAGGCGGTATCCCTGCCGGGCACACCGACGGCAAGCCGGACCGTCGCGGTCGTCGTGACGACGGCGGTATCGGTGTTGGCGATCGTCACGCGTTGCCCCATGAAGTCTCCGGCGGCCGGGGCCTCCCCGAGGTCCACGGCATCGATCGCCGCGACCTCCGTGTAGGTGCCGGACGGCTGGACACGGAACACCGCGGCACCGCCGGCGTCACCGGTCCTGTCGATGTCCTCTCCCGGTGTGCCAACGGCCAGGAGTACGTCCGAGTTGTAGGTCTGGTCACCGGGCCGGTAGCTCGTCATGGAGAGCGAGCTGCCGAACCCGTCACCCGCCTCGGCGGCACCCGCGACCCCGGCGCCGTCCTGGTCGAGCCCGACGAGAGGTGTGGGGAGACCAGCGGCCATCGTGTGGCTGAAGACACTCACACCGCCGGCGAACTTGGCGTTGCCGATCGCTTCCCCCGGAGCGCCCACGGCGAAAAAGCGGTTCGTTCCCGCCAATGAGTATCCGAAGCGATCATGCGCCTCGACGTCCCCGGGAACACCCGGGTCCTTCTGGCTCACTGAAACCTTCGTCGCTCCCTGAACGTACGCGACACATCCGGCGTCGGTATAAGTCGTCCCGCCCGCGGTGACGTTCTCGCCCGGCACGCCGACGACGAGGTAGGGCGAGCCGCTCGCTGTGCCCCCGGCCCTCACCGCGTGACCGAACCAGTCGTATGCCTCGGTGGACGTGCTGGGGTCGAGTTCCGACTGGGTGTACCCCTCCACCTTCGAGCCCGGGCCTATGCCGGCCGGTGTGCCGTGGATGACGTACACGGCTCCCGCGTCGACCAGTTGCGTTCCGCCCTTGGCAACGTCTTCGTACGGGGCACCGACGACCAGGTCGGTGCATCCGTCTTCATTGACGTCGTACGACGTGCGGGAGAAGCCGAACTGATCACCGGCTTCAGGGGATGCACCCATGCCGTTCATCGCCTGGGTGATCTCCGAGACGCCCTTGCCCCCGCCCAGCACGACACGTACCAGCCCGGCGGCCTTGGCACCGTTCACCGCGGCGTTCGGGTCGGCAATCACCGTGTCGGCGACACCTTCACCATTGAAGTCACTCACCGTTCCGGCCGCACAGGTGGCTGCCGCCGCCTGTGGAGAGCTCACCGACAAACTGCCTATGGCCAAGGCAAAGGCACCTGCTGCCGCAGCCAATATCCAGCCCTGACGCATACGCGTACGCACACCCCACCCCTTGGGCTCACCCGGGCAGACCCCCCACCCGCTATGAAAGTTGTAAGCGCAGACTAAATATGGCGCCGGTAAAGAATGTCAACCCCTGCACCCCCGCGACTCAGGAGCGCAATCCCAACCAAGAGGCGGACATATCACCCATCAGGCCAACTGGCCGGAAGTTGCCCTGAGCTGGCACTTCTTCGCAAGCTCACTTCGCAGGCACTCCCACTTCATGGTATCTTCACATGCCATATGGCACCTTTCCCCGCGCACAAATAGACCATCGGCGCATTCCGAACGCCGGAGAACGGGGCGTGCCTCGTTTCTCTGGGGGAGCGTTACGATGGCCGGCCCTGCCGTTTCGGTGATTATCGCTGCGTACAACGCGATGCCTTATCTCACGCGTTGCATCACCTCCGTAGCCGAGCAGAGCATCGGCGAGAACGCATTGGAAGTACTCGCGGTCGACGACGGTTCGACCGACGGGACGGGTACGGAACTCGACCGGCTCACGGAGGAATACCCAACGCTGTTACGGGTTTTTCACCAGACGAATTCCGGTGGCCCTTCAGCGCCCCGGAACAAAGGGCTCGACCATGCCCGAGGGAAGTACGTCTTCTTCCTGGACGCCGACGACTACCTGGGCCCGGAGGCCCTGGAACGCATGGTCGCCATGGCCGAGACGAACGGCACCGACATCGTGCTCGGCAAGATGGTGGGGGTCGGCGGACGCGGGGCACCCACCTCGATGTTCCGGCGCAACCAGCCACGGACCGACGTCTTCTCGTCCCGCGTGTACTGGACCCTCAACCCCATGAAGCTGTTCCGCCGTGACCTGCTGGAGCGGCTGGAGCTGCGATTCCCGACGGATCTGAAGATCGGCGAAGACCAGCTCTTCGTCGGCCCGGCCTATCTCCACGCGAACGGAATCTCCGTACTTGCCGACCACGACTGCCTGTTCTGGGTCGAGCGTGAGGACAGCGGCAACATCACGCTGCGGACCGGCGGTTCAGAGCCCCGGCTGCGATTTCTACCCCGCGTGATCGACATGCTCCTGGAGCAGGTGCCACCCGGCCCCGGCCGTGACCACCTGGCGCACCGCCACCTGACAGTCGAGGTGCAGCAGCTGCTCGACCACCTGGTACACGAGCCTCGCCTTGAGCAGGAGAAGGCCCTGGCCCGGCTCGCCGAAGTCATCGCGCCGCTGTGGCACGAGGGACTGAACGACAGACTGTCGGCGATGGCCCGCCTACGCCTTCACCTCGTACGCCACACCATGCTGAACGAGTTGCTCGAACTGCTCCGCTTCGAGGGCGCGCTGGGCCGGACCGGCGTCTCCACCCCTGTTCTCGTCGACGGCGGCCGCGCCTACGCCCGCTATCCCTTCCTCCGCGATCCTGCCCGCGGCATTCCCGACACCTGCTACGACGTCACCCGGCAGCTCGGGGTACGCCACCGCGTCACCCGCGCCGAACTGCGCGGCACAGCTCTGCACCTGGCCGGGCACGGGTACCTGCACCGGATCGCCACCGAGGATGTGACGACGGAGCTCGTGTTGCGCGAGCGGGAATGCGGCACGGCGCACCGGTTCCCGGTCACTCACACCGCGACACCTGGACTCGGCAAGGAGGAGGACGAGGGGCGGTATGGCTACGAGGAGGCCGGTTTCGAGGCCACCGTAGACATCACCACCGCCTGCGACGGAGACCCCCTTCCCGACGGGCTCTGGGACATCTTCCTCGCGATCGGCGCTCAGGGCATCTCGCGCGAAGTTCGCATCGGCGGCAAGCGGGCCCCTGGCGTCTCCGGGGCGACAAGAACCCACATCGTCGCCAGCGGAGAGGAGATCCGAGCCGTCACGCTCTACGCCACCAAACCGCACGGCAACTTCACACTCGACATCGGTGAACGCAAGCACGAGGTGCTGCCGCAATTGAGCCTTCCCACCGTTCGCTGGGCCCCGGGCTCCCCCACGGAGCTGGAGTTCGCCGGCCGGTGCACACTCGCCGCCTTCCCGGACGGCGCCCTCGCCATCCTTCTGGAGGACGATCGGTACCACACCGCTGTCTTCCCCGCCCGCACGACTTCACAGCCCGGCGGTGATTTCATCGTGCGGGTTCCGGTCACCGAGCTGCCGGCCGGGCTCTGGACGGGACAACTGCGGCTCGGTCCTTGGGTGTTGGAGCTGCCGCCACTGCCCGCGAACCTCGCCCCCGCCAAGTGGCGTCGCCGCGGTCTCCCCTGGTACGCGAAGCCCGTGGCGGACCAGGGCGGGGAATTCGCCTTACAGGTCGCCCGTACCGATCTGATCCGGGCCGCGACGCGCCGTCTCAAGCCGTAGTCGGACTCGCTGCCGAACATTCGATGCACGCCTTCGTGATCCGGATCACCGGCCCTGCGGGCATCCCGCCCCTTCCCCCCGGGCACTGACACCAGGGACCCCTGGACACTGCGTGAGGTTAGGCTAGCCTAAGCTTGATTCCAGCCAAGCGGCTGTCAGCCGTGCCCGCAGTGGCTCCGTACGCACGAAAGCAGACTCAGCCATGTCGAACGCCAGAACCGCCCGCCTCTCCCGACGCGGCGTCCTCGCCGCCGGGGGTGCCCTCGGACTCGGCGCCCTCGTGACCGCCTGCGGCAGTGGAGACTCCAAGGACGGCGACTCGGACGCGGCGGCGGGCGGCAAGTCCGGCCCGTGGTCCTTCAAGGACGACCGCGGCAAGTCCGTGCAGCTGAAGAAGACCCCCGCGAACATCGTCGCCTTCACCGGCGTCGCCGCCGCCCTCCACGACTACGGCGTCTCCGTCAAGGGCGTCTTCGGCCCGACCAAGACGCAGGACGGCAAGCCCGACGTCCAGGCCGGCGACATGGACATCAGCAAGGTGACCATCCTCGGCAACACCTGGGACCAGTTCAGCATCGAGAAGTACGCCGCCCTCGCCCCCGACGTGCTGATCAGCACGATGTTCGACGACGCCGGCACCCTCTGGTACGTCCCGGAGGCCTCGAAGGACAAGATCGCCAAGCTCGCCCCGAGCGTCGGCATATCCGTCTACGACCGTCAGCTCACCCAGCCCCTGCAGCGCATGTGGGAGCTGGCCGAGTCCCTCGGCGGCGACGTGAAGTCCGCGAAGGCCACCGACGCCAAGAAGCGGTTCGAGGAGGCCTCCGTGCGGCTGCGCAAGGCCGCCAAGGCGCACCCCGACATCAAGGTGCTGGTCGGTTCCGCGAGCCAGGAGCTGTTCTACGTCTCCGGCACCAACCTCTCCGTCGACCTGGAGTACTTCAAGGCCCTCGGCGTGAAGTTCGTCGAGCCGCCGGAGAAGGCCAAGGCGCAGGGCGGCGGCTGGTTCGAGTCCCTGAGCTGGGAGAACGTCGACAAGTACGGGGCGGACATCATCATGATGGACGACCGCTCCTCGGCGATCCAGCCGGCGGACATCACCGAGGCGACATGGAAGAAGTTGCCGGCGGTGAAGGCGAAGCAGGTCATCTCGCGGTCGGCCGAGCCGATTCTGTCGTACGACAAGTGCGTGCCGTTGGTGGAGAACCTGGCGAAGGCCATCGAGACGGCGAAGAAGGTCGCCTGACGCCCCCTGAAGGGGGTGCTTGAGCAACAGTGGCGGCTGCGGGCCGTGCGTGGCTGATCGCGCCCACGCGGCGGAGCCGCATATCGAAGCAGGCCCGCGCCCCTTGGTTGGCCACCCACCCCCTCTTGTCCCTGACTCCAACTCAGGAGCCCCCCATGACCACCGCCGTGGCCGCCCCGTTCCGTTTCTTTTCCCTCCAGGTCGTGCGGACGAGGCGGCTCGGTCCGTCTCTGGTCCGGGTCACCTTCGGTGGGCCCGATCTGCACGCCTTCCATTCCGACGGGCGTGACCAGTCGCTGTCGCTGTTCCTGCCGCATCCCGGGCAGCCCGAGCCGGTCGTGCCGCTCGAGCTCGGGGACGGCTGGTGGCAGGGCTGGCGCGAACTCCCGGACGACGTACGCGCCGTGATGCGGTCGTACACCCTGCGCGCGCTGCGCCGCGACCCGGACGAGATCGACATCGACTTCGCCCTGCACGGCATCGGGCCGGGCGCCTCCGTCCAGGCCGGTCCCGCCTCCCGCTGGGCCGACCGGGCCGCCGCCGGGGACCGGGTCCTGCTGCTCGGGCCGGCCATCGCCGACAACCGGGCGATCCGCTTCCGGCCGCCCGAGGACACCGACCTCGTGGTCGTCTGGGGCGACGAGACCGCCGTACCCGCCGCCTCGGCCATCGTCGAGGCACTGCCGGCCGGCACCCGCGCCCGGGTCTGGCTGGAGGTCCCGCACGCCGAGGACATCCAGGACCTGGTGACCGAGGCCGACGTCGAGATCACCTGGCTCGTCAAGAACCAGACCCCCCGGACACCCCGGACCCCCGAGACCGTCGAGGGCTCCCCCATGGTCCTCGACACCCTCCGCAACGCCCAGCTCCCGCCCGCCGAGCGGCCGTACGTCTGGATCGCCGGTGAGTCCGGCTGTGTGAAGCAGCTGCGCCGGCACTTCGTACGGGAGCGCGGGATCGACCGCCGCCGAGTGACGTTCGTCGGCTACTGGCGCCGCGGCGTGAGCGAGGAGCAGCTACGCGCAGAAGGATGACCGCCGTTCAGCGATGACCCACGCGTGACCACAGTCACGGCAGAGCCAGGCCTCCCCCCATGCAACTTAGGTTAGCCTTACCTAAGTTCAACCCCGCGGCTCAGCCCACCCACGTCCCGACCGGACAGTCCCCACCGGAGGACCCCCACATGCGCTCGCACCTGCTCAACGACACCACCGCGGAGCAGTACCGCCGCTCCGTGACCGACGGAGTCGAGCGGGTGGCCGCCAAACTCGCCGCCACCGACCGGCCCTTCACCGGCGTCAGCGTCGACGCCCTCTCCCCCCGCATCGACGAGATCGACCTCGACCAGCCGCTGCACGACACGACCGCGGTGCTCGACGAACTGGAGGACGTCTACCTCCGGGACGCGATCTACTTCCACCACCCCCGCTACCTCGCCCACCTCAACTGCCCGGTCGTCATCCCGGCCGTGCTCGGCGAGGCGGTCCTCTCCGCCGTCAACTCCTCCCTCGACACCTGGGACCAGTCGGCCGGCGGCACGCTCATCGAGCGGAAACTGATCGACTGGACGAACGAGCGCATCGGCCTCGGCCCCGCCGCCGACGGCGTGTTCACCTCCGGCGGCTCGCAGTCCAACCTGCAGGCGCTGCTGCTCGCCCGCGAGGAGTCGAAGACCGACTCCCTCGCCAAACTGCGCATCTTCGCCTCCGAGGTCAGCCACTTCAGCGTGAAGAAGTCCGCGAAGCTGCTCGGCCTCGGCCAGGACGCCGTGGTCTCCATCCCCGTCGACCACGACAAGCGCATGCAGACCGTCGCCCTCGCCCGCGAGCTGGAGCGCTGCAAGGAGGCCGGCCTCGTCCCCATGGCCGTCGTCGCCACCGCCGGCACCACCGACTTCGGCTCCATCGACCCGCTGCCCGAGATCGCCGAGCTGTGCGGGCAGTTCGGCACCTGGATGCACGTCGACGCCGCCTACGGCTGCGGTCTGCTCGCCTCCGTGAAGCACCGGGACCGCATCGACGGCATCGAGCGCGCCGACTCCGTCACCGTCGACTACCACAAGTCCTTCTTCCAGCCGGTGAGTTCCTCGGCCGTGCTCGTGCGGGACGCGGCCACCCTCCGGCACGCCACCTACCACGCGGAGTACCTGAACCCGCGCCGGATGGTGCAGGAACGTATCCCCAACCAGGTGGACAAGTCCCTGCAGACCACCCGCCGCTTCGACGCCCTCAAGCTGTGGATGACCCTGCGGACCATGGGCGCCGACGGCATCGGGCAGCTCTTCGACGAGGTGTGCGAACTTGCCCGGGAGGGCTGGAAGCTGCTCGCCGCCGACCCGCGCTACGACGTGGTCGTGGAGCCGAGCCTGTCCACCCTGGTCTTCCGCTACATCCCGGCGGCCGTGACCGACCCGGCCGAGATCGACCGCGCCAACCTCTACGCCCGCAAGGCCCTGTTCGCCTCCGGTGACGCCATCGTCGCGGGCACCAAGGTCGGCGGCCGCCACTACCTGAAGTTCACCCTGCTCAACCCCGAGACGCAGGCGTCCGACATCGCCGCCGTCCTCGATCTGATCGCCGGCCATGCCGAGCAGTACCTGGGAGAGTCCCTTGACCGCGCGTCCTGAAAACCCGGCCCCTTCTCCTGCGACTCATGATTTCGTGGGCATCGGGCTCGGCCCCTTCAACCTCGGCCTGGCCTGCCTGACCGAACCCATCGACGCGCTCGACGGCGTCTTCCTGGAGTCGAAGCCCGACTTCGAGTGGCACGCGGGCATGTTCCTCGACGGCGCCCACCTCCAGACCCCGTTCATGTCGGACCTGGTCACCCTCGCCGACCCGACGTCCCCGTACTCCTTCCTGAACTACCTGAAGGAGAAGGGCCGGCTGTACTCGTTCTACATCCGGGAGAACTTCTACCCGCTGCGCGTCGAGTACGACGACTACTGCCGCTGGGCCGCGAACAAGCTGAGCAGCATCCGGTTCGACACCACGGTGACCGAGGTCCGCTACGAGGACGACGTCTACGTCGTGCACACCGAGGCCGGAGATGTCTACCGCGCCCGCCGGCTCGTCCTCGGCACGGGCACCCCGCCCTTCATCCCCGAGGCCTGCCAGGACCTGGGCGGCGACTTCCTGCACAACTCCCGCTATCTGAGCCACAAGGCGGAGCTGCAGAAGAAGGACTCGATCACGCTGGTCGGCTCGGGCCAGTCGGCCGCCGAGATCTACTACGACCTGCTCAGCGAGATCGACGTCCACGGCTACCGGCTGAACTGGGTCACCCGCTCCCCGCGCTTCTTCCCGCTGGAGTACACCAAGCTCACGCTGGAGATGACGTCCCCGGAGTACGTCGACTACTTCCGCGAGCTGCCCGAGGCCACCCGCTACCGCCTCACGGCCGAGCAGAAGGGCCTGTTCAAGGGCATCGACGGCGACCTGATCAACGAGATCTTCGACCTGCTCTACCGGAAGAACCTCGGCGGTCCGGTGCCCACGCGGCTGCTCACCAACGCCTCGCTGAACAGCGCGACGTACGAGAACGGCACGTACACGCTGGGCTTCCGCCAGGAGGAACAGGGCAAGGACTTCGCGCTGGACTCCGAGGGCCTGGTGCTGGCCACCGGCTACAAGTACGCCGAGCCGGAGTTCCTCGCGCCCGTCAAGGACCGCCTGGTCTACGACTCCCAGGGCAACTTCGACGTCGCCCGCAACTACGCCGTCGACGTCACCGGCCGGGGCGTCTTCCTGCAGAACGCCGGCGTCCACACCCACAGCATCACCAGCCCCGACCTGGGCATGGGCCCGTACCGGAACGCGTACATCATCCGGGAGCTGCTGGGCAGCGAGTACTACCCGGTCGAGAAGACCATCGCCTTCCAGGAGTTCGCGGTATGAGCGCCCCGACCGGCATAGGCACCCTGACCGTCCGCGCGCTCGACCCCCTGAAGGACGCCGAGCTGCTGCACTCCTGGGTCACGCACCCCAAGGCGTCCTACTGGATGATGCAGGACGCGAAACTCCAGGACGTCGAGCGCGAGTACAGCGGCATCGCGGCGCACGAGTACCACCACGCGTACCTCGGCCTGCACGAGGGCCGCCCGGCGTTCCTGATGGAGTCCTACGACCCCCGGTACGTCGAGCTGGAAGGCCTCTACGACCCCGAGCCCGGCGATGTCGGCATGCACTTCCTGGTCGCGCCGACCGACCGGCCGATCCACGGCTTCACCAAGGCCGTCATCACCGCCGTGATGGACGAGCTGTTCGCCGACCCGCGCACCCGCCGGGTCGTGGTGGAGCCCGATGTCAGCAACAAGGCAGTACACGCGCTCAACGAGGCCGTCGGCTTCGTGCCCGAGCGCGAGATCGACAAGCCGGAGAAGCGCGCGCTGCTGAGCTTCTGCACGCGTGACCAGTACCTGGCGGCCCGAGGAGTGGCGATATGACCCTGACCGACGCCGTGGCACACCTGTCCCCCGAGCGCTGGGACCAGGCCAACCGCCTGCTGATCCGCAAAGCGCTCGCCGAGTTCACGCACGAGCGGCTGCTCGCACCCGAGGAGGACGGGGAGCGCTACGTCGTCCGCAGCGACGACGGCCTCACCCGGTACGCCTTCTCCGCCGCCCACCGGGCCCTGGACCACTGGCAGGTGGACGCCGGCTCGATCACCCGGCACCGGGACGGCGCCGAGCTTCCGCTCGCGGCCCTGGACTTCTTCATCGAACTGAAGGACACCCTGGGCCTCAGCGAGCAGATCCTGCCGGTCTACCTGGAGGAGATCTCCTCCACCCTCTCCGGCACCTGCTACAAGCTCACCAAGCCGAACATCACGGCCGCCGAGCTGGCGCGCGGCGACTTCCAGGCCATCGAGACCGGCATGACCGAGGGCCACCCCTGCTTCGTGGCCAACAACGGGCGGCTGGGCTTCGGCATCCACGAGTACCTGTCGTACGCGCCGGAGACGGCGAGCCCGGTCCGGCTCGTCTGGCTCGCGGCCCACCGCTCGCGGGCGGCGTTCACGGCCGGTGTCGGCATCGAGTACGAGTCGTTCCTGCGCGAGGAGCTGGGCGAGGAGACCGTCGAGCGCTTCCGCGGCGTCCTGCGCGACCAGGGCAAGGACCCCGAGGAGTTCCTCTTCATCCCGGTCCACCCCTGGCAGTGGTGGAACAAGCTCGCCGTCACCTTCGCCGCCGAGGTCGCCCGCGGGCACCTGGTGTGCCTGGGCGAGGGCGGCGACGAGTACCTGGCCCAGCAGTCCATCCGGACCTTCTTCAACAAGACGAGCCCGGAGAAGCACTACGTCAAAACCGCGCTGTCGGTCATCAACATGGGCTTCATGCGCGGTCTGTCGGCCGCCTACATGGAGGCCACGCCGGCGATCAACGACTGGCTGGCCCAGCTCATCGAGGGCGACCCGGTGCTGAAGTCCACGGGCCTGTCGATCATCAAGGAGCGCGCGGCGGTCGGCTACCGGCACCTGGAGTACGAGCAGGCGACCGACCGCTACTCGCCGTACCGCAAGATGCTCGCCGCGCTGTGGCGGGAGAGCCCGGTGCCCTCGCTCCAGGAGGGGGAGTCCCTGGCCACGATGGCGTCCCTGGTCCACGTCGACCACGAGGGTGCCTCGGTCGCGGCCGCGCTCATCGAGCAGTCGGGCCTCGCCCCCACGGAGTGGCTGCGCCGCTACCTCACGGCCTACTTCACGCCCCTCCTCCACAGCTTCTACGCCTACGACCTGGTGTTCATGCCGCACGGCGAGAACGTCATCCTCGTGCTGGAGGACGGGGTCGTGCAGCGCGCGATCTACAAGGACATCGCCGAGGAGATCGCCGTCATGGACCCGGACGCGGTACTGCCGCCGACGGTCGAGCGGCTGCGCGTCGAGGTCCCGGAGGACAAGAAGATCCTGTCGATCTTCACGGACGTCTTCGACTGCTTCTTCCGCTTCCTCGCGGCGAACCTCGCCACCGAGGGAATCCTGGAGGAGGACGACTTCTGGCGCACGGTCGCCGAGGTCACCCGCGCCTACCAGGAGTCGATGCCCGAACTCGCCGACAAGTTCAAGCAGTACGACATGTTCGCCCCCGAGTTCTCCCTCTCCTGCCTCAACCGCCTCCAACTCCGCAACAACGAACAGATGGTCGACCTCTCGGACCCGTCCGGCGCCCTCCAACTGATCGGCACCCTCAAGAACCCCATCACGGATTTCTGACCCCCAAAGCAGACGGGCACCCCGGAGTACGGTCCTCCGGGGTGCCCGTCATCGTTTAGGGGCGCGGGGAACTGCGCATCTTTCAGGGGCGCGGGGAACTGCGCGACCAGCCCCCACGCACCCGCAGACGCATCACCGCCCGCCATCACCCCACGGCACCTGCGGCGACCGATACCACTCCATCCCCAGCGCATCCCACCGCTCAGCCTGCGCAGCAAGCCGCACCTTGTACCGCGACCAGTCATGCGACGCCGCCGAAGACCACCCCAACTCGGCAACCCCCGGCAACCTCGGAAACGCCATGAACTCGATGTGCTCGGAATTCGACAGCGTCTCCGACCACATCGGCGCCTCAACCCCCTTCACCGCACCACCCGGCACCCCCGGCAAATACGCCCCGGGATCCCAGTCATAAGACCGCCGCACCTCGACATACCCCGCCCACGACAGCCCCAACGGCGTCTCCTTCGTGTACTTCATGTCGAGATACACCCGGTCGGCAGGCGACAGAATCAGCCCCGTCCCACTCTGCGCGGCCTTCACCACCCGCGCCTTCTCCTCCGCACTCGTACTGTCGAGCCCCCAGTACTGCGCAAGAGCCCCCTTCGCCGGCGTGGCCCCGGTCAGCTGATGCCACCCGACGACCGTCTTCCCGTACTTCGCGACGACCGGCTGCACCCGGTCCATGAACGCGACATAGTCCTCATGGCTCGTGGAGTGCGCCTCGTCACCCCCGATGTGCAGGTACCTGCCCGGAGTCAGCGCGGCGAGCTCCCGAACGACGTCGTCCACGAAGTCGTACGTGATCTCCTTGCCGACACACAGCGAGCTGAACCCCACCTCGGTTCCGGTGTACAGCGGCGGAGCGACACCGTCGCAGTTCAGCTCGGCGTAGGAGGCGAGCGCCGCGTTGGTGTGGCCGGGCAGGTCTATCTCGGGAACGACCTCCAGATAGCGGGAGGACGCGTACCGCACGATCTCCTTGTAGTCGGCCTTGGTGTAGAAGCCGCCGGGTCCGCCGCCGACCTGCGTCGAACCGCCGTAGGCGGCCAGTCGAGGCCAGGAGTCGATGGCGATGCGCCAGCCCTGGTCGTCGCTGAGGTGCAGATGCAGCTTGTTGATCTTGTAGAGGGCCAACTGGTCGATGTAGCGCTTGACCTGGTCGACGGTGAAGAAGTGCCGGGAGACGTCGAGCATGGCGCCGCGCCAGCCGTAGCGCGGGGTGTCCGTGACGGTGCCGCCCGCGACCAGCCAGGGGCCGGGCTGGACGGAGTCCTTCTCGACGGCCGCAGGGAGCAGCTGGCGCAGGGTCTGTACGCCGTGGAAGAGCCCGGCGGGCTTGGCCGCGGTGATGGTGACGCCCTTGCGGCCGCTGTCGAGGCGGTAGCCCTCGGCTCCGAACGGGCCTTGGGCGAGCCGCAGTCGGATGCCTCCGGATCCTTGCGTGGTGACCGGGAGCCGGTACCCGGTGGAGGGCCGGAGGATCCTCGCGAGGTACTCGCCGACGCGACGGGCCTCGCCGGAGCCGTCGACGCGGATGTGCGTGCCGCGGGTGATCCGGTAGGGGGACCCGCTCGGGGCGACCGAGGCGGGTGCGGGGATCACACGGTCGAGCGGGGTGGGCGAGGCCGCCGGCGCGGGGGCGGCTCCGGTCACGGAGACACCCATCGCGACCAGCAGCAGGGAACCGAGAAGGCGGAGCGTTCTGTGGTGCTGTCTCACACGGCCGTCTCTCACAAGCGTGTCCCTTCCATGAGCCGTCTAGCTCCAAGAGGTCTGGACCACTATCGCGGGACACTGGTGGAACAATCCACCCCATGGCGGAAATCATCCAGAGAGACGGCTCCTGGACCTTCGACGGCGACGCCCTGCGGCTGACCCCCGGGCGGGACAAGAACGTGAGTCTGCTGCGCAGGGAACTGGGTGAACTGACCGTCCCGCTGGGGGCGTTGGCTGGAATATCGTTCGAGCAGGGCAAGAAGAGCGGGCGGCTGCGGCTGCGCCTGCGCGACGGTGCCGATCCGCTGCTGCACGCGACCGGCGGGCGCCTCACCGAGCCCCATGACCCGTACCAACTGCTCGTCGAGTCCGACCGCTACGGGGTCGCCGAGTACGTCACGGACGAGGTGCGGAGCGCGCTGCTCCTTGACCAGGTGCCGAGCGACCCGGTGACCGCGTATCTGCTGCCGGGTCCCTCCGTCCCCCTGTCGGTCTCCGCCGGAGACGGCACGGCCAGCTTCGACGGCGAGCGCATACGCCTGGAGTGGAACTGGAAGACGGAGGACGCCAAGGCCGCCGCCGGCGCCCGCACGCTCGCGCTCGGCGACATCACGGGCGTGGAGTGGCAGCCGGCGGCCGGCCTGGAGAACGGCTACGTCCGCTTCACCGTGCGCAACGCGCCCACCAAGGCCCCGCCCAAGTACGACCCCAACGCCGTGGAGCTGTGGGGCTTCAAGAAGGACCCGCTGATGGCCCTGGTCGCGGCGGCGGTCCAGGCCAGGCTTCCGCACCCGGCCGGGACCGCCCCCGACGTTCCTGCCGCGCGACCGGAAATGCCCTCTCTTCCGGTCGCGCCCGCGGAGGACGACCACGACGCCCTGCTGCGCCGCCTGCGCGAACTCGGCGAACTGCACCGCACGGGCGTCCTGACGGACGACGAGTTCGCGCTCGCCAAGCAGGCCGTCCTCAAGCGGATGTAACGCCCCGGGCACCCCGGGGCGCTACTTCGCGCGGCGCGCGATGGTGAAGTGGTCCACCCGCTCCCCGCTCTCGGCGATACCGCGCACCTGCAGCGTGGCCGTCCGCCCCTTCGGTGCCGGGGTGACGTCCACGCGCAGGAAGGAGTAGTCGAGGTAGCGCACCCGGGACCAGGCGACCGTCTCGTTCTGCTTGCCGCCCTTGACGTTGACGAACGAGGCCACGGAGTCCACGTCCTGCTCGTTGCCCTCGTAGGACAGCGGGGCGCTGAACGCGTAGAGGCTGCGGCCCGCCGCACCGGCCGTCACGTACACGACGCCGTCGGTCTCGGGGTAGGCCGTGCCGCCGATCGGCAGCTTCTTGGCGACCTTGTTCCCCTTGATGACGTCCGTGCGCTCGTACTGGTGGTTGTGGCCGTTGATGACCAGGTCCACGGTGTACTTCTCGAACAGCGGCACCCACTCCTGGCGCACGCCCCCCTCCGAGGCGTGCGAGGTGGAGGTGCAGTAGGCGCAGTGGTGGAAGAAGATCACGATGAAGTCGACGTCCTTCGACGCCCGGTACTTCTTCAGCTGGGCTTCCAGCCACTTGGTCTGGGTGCCGCCGGAGATGCCGAGGTTGGCCGGGATCTCGAAGGAGATGTCGTTGGCGTCGAGCGAGATGACCGCCGTGTTGCCGTAGACGAAGGTGTAGACGCCCGGCAGGTTCTTCTTGTCGGGGCCGTTGCCCGGGAGGTTCCAGCGGGCCTCCTCGCCGCCGTAGCCGCCTGGCGAGTACCAGGCCTCCATGTCGTGGTTGCCGTAGGCGGGCATCCACGGGACGGACTTGGCGACGGACTCGGTCTGGGCGAGGAACTGGTCCCAGATCCGCGAGTCGAAGCCGGTGTCGGAGGTCTGGCCCGAGCCGGACGGGTCGGCGTAGGCGATGTCGCCGGCGTGCAGATGGAAGGCCGGGTTCTGGCCGAGCAGCAGGCTGTTGTTGGCGAGGCCGTGGTAGCTGACGCCCTCGTCGCCGAAGGCCGTGAAGGTGAACGGCGCCTTGTGCGCGGGGGCGGTGGTGAAGGTGCCGAGGGTGCCCAGCAGGTGCGGTGCGGCCGGGTCGAAGCCCTGGTGGCCGACGCCGTAGTAGTAGGTCCGGCCCGGGCGCAGACGCGTCAGCTCGGCGTGCACGTAGTACTGGGTGTGGTCCCCGCTCGCGCCGACCCCGGCGGGCGTGAAGAGGGTGCGGACCTCGGCGTCGATCTTCCGGGAGAGGTCCGTGGGGTGGGCGCCGATCCGGATGAACGGCTTCTTGACGGCGACCGGGACCTGCCAGGAGACGGTCATCTCCGTGCGCGGGTCGGCGCCGTAGGCGAGGTGGCGGCCGAAGGGGGCGACGAAGGCACCGTCGACGGTCTCGGCCGCGGGAGCGGTGCGGGCGGTCGGTACGGCCGCCTGGGCGGTGGCACCCGGAACGAAGGCGCCACCCGCGACGGCGCCGAGTGTGACGGCCCCGCCTCTGATCATCGTGCGCCGGGAGAACCTGGCGCGCAGGTACTCGTGCTGCTCGGCCATGCTCATGCGCTCGGCGAGCCGCTCGGGTACGCCCATACGAGGAATGTCCATGGCGCCACAAATTGCTCGCCCGACACATCCGCCCGGGGAACAATCACCCATCAGACCCCCATGGGCGTCCCATAAGTGTTCCAACACTCATCTGCCCGAAACCGGGCAGATTTCTTGCGCAAGCGTCGCCGGTGCCTCAGGATCTAGCGAGTGCACGACGAACTCGTTGATCATCTGACGCGGTCCAGTCCCCTCAGCCGGGGCGAGGCACTGCGGGTGATCCAGGACGTGCTCGCGTACTTCGACGAGACGACCGAGGAGTACGTCCGTCGCCGCCACCGTGAGCTCCAGGCCCAGGGCCTGGTGAACACGGCGATCTTCGAACGGATCGAGGCGGACCTGAAATATCGCGCGGTGGCACCGCCGGAACTCTCGCTCCGGCAGCTGCGACGCATCGTCTACGGCTAGGAATACGTATACATGTGCGGAATCGTCGGTTACATCGGCAAGCGTGACGTCGCTCCCCTCCTGTTGGAGGGTCTGCAGCGCCTGGAGTACCGCGGCTACGACTCCGCGGGCATCGTCGTCACGTCCCCGAAGACCTCCGGCCTGAAGATGGTCAAGGCCAAGGGCCGTGTGCGCGACCTGGAGGCCAAGGTCCCGGCCCGCTTCAAGGGCACGACCGGCATCGCCCACACCCGCTGGGCCACCCACGGTGCCCCCTCCGACGTCAACGCCCACCCGCACCTGGACGCCGAGGGCAAGGTCGCCGTCGTCCACAACGGCATCATCGACAACGCCTCCGACCTGCGCCGCAAGCTGGAGGCGGACGGCGTCGAGTTCCTCTCCGAGACCGACACCGAGGTCCTGACCCACCTCATCGCCCGCTCGCAGGCCACCAAGCTGGAGGACAAGGTCCGCGAGACCCTCCGGCTCATCGAGGGCACGTACGGCATCGCCGTCATGCACGCCGACTTCCCCGACCGGATCGTCGTCGCCCGCAACGGCTCCCCGGTCGTCCTCGGCATCGGCGAGAAGGAGATGTTCGTCGCCTCGGACATCGCCGCGCTGGTCGCCCACACCCGCCAGATCGTCACCCTGGACGACGGCGAGATGGCCACCCTCAAGGCCGACGACTTCCGCACCTACACCACCGAGGGCACCCGCACCACGGCCGAGCCCACCACCGTGGAGTGGGAGGCCGCCTCCTACGACATGGGCGGCCACGACACCTACATGCACAAGGAGATCCACGAGCAGGCCGACGCCGTGGACCGCGTGCTGCGCGGCCGCATCGACGACCGCTTCTCCACCGTGCACCTGGGCGGCCTCAACCTGGACGCCCGCGAGGCCCGGCGGATCCGCCGCGTGAAGATCCTCGGCTGCGGCACCTCGTACCACGCGGGCCAGATCGGCGCCCAGATGATCGAGGAACTGGCCCGCATCCCCGCCGACGCCGAGCCCGCCTCCGAGTTCCGCTACCGCAACGCGGTCGTCGACCCCGACACCCTCTACGTCGCGGTCTCCCAGTCCGGCGAGACCTACGACGTCCTCGCCGCCGTGCAGGAGCTCAAGCGCAAGGGCGCACGCGTCCTGGGCGTGGTGAACGTGGTCGGCTCGGCGATCGCCCGCGAGGCCGACGGCGGCATCTACGTGCACGCCGGGCCGGAGGTCTGCGTGGTCTCCACCAAGTGCTTCACCAACACCACGGTCGCCTTCGCCCTGCTCGCCCTCCACCTGGGCCGCACCCGCGACCTCTCGGTCCGCGACGGCAAGCGGATCATCGCGGGCCTGCGCAAGCTGCCCGCCCAGATCGCCGAGATCATGGAGCACGAGGAGGACGTCAAGAAGCTGGCCCTGCAGTTCGCCGAGGCCCGCTCGATGCTCTTCATCGGCCGCGTCCGGGGCTACCCGGTGGCCCGCGAGGCCTCCCTGAAGCTCAAGGAGGTCTCCTACATCCACGCCGAGGCCTACCCCGCCTCCGAGCTCAAGCACGGCCCGCTGGCCCTGATCGAGCCGGCCCTCCCCACGGTCGCGATCGTCCCCGACGACGACCTGCTGGAGAAGAACCGCGCCGCCCTGGAGGAGATCAAGGCCCGCAGCGGCAAGATCCTCGCGGTCGCCCACCAGCACCAGGAGAAGGCCGACGAGACCATCGTCGTCCCGAAGAACGAGGACGAACTCGACCCGATCCTGATGGGCATCCCCCTCCAACTCCTGGCGTACCACACGGCTCTGGCCCTGGGCCGGGACATCGACAAGCCGAGGAACCTCGCCAAGTCGGTGACAGTGGAGTAGTTGGCCCTTTTTCTTGGGGGCGCGGGGAACTGCGCGACAAGCCCCCACGCACCCGCAGAGGCCAAACAAAGAGGACGGACCCCCAGGTGCTGCCACCAGCGCACAGGGGGTCCGTTTTCATCGCCGGGAAGCCGCCCAACCCCCCGGCCTGCGCAGCTAACCGGTGGCCGTCACGCCCCGACCAGCAGCACGCCGTCGCGGAACCGCCGTAGGCCAGTGCGCCAACGCCGCGGTCGCCGCATACCAGGCCACCGCCCCCGCGGCGACGGCGAACCACCCACCCACCTTCACGAGCCCGCCGTTACCGGCGAACTCGGCGATCGCCATGAGCAACAGGGCGACGAAGAACAGCCAGTACATCCCCTGCCCCAGCTGATCCCCACCCGCGAGCGTCAGAGACAACGCCACGAGGGCGAACAACAGCAGGAACAGCCCGGCCTCGTTGCCGGCGGCGCCGTCCGACACCGCCCACGTGAACCACAGCGCCCCGAGCACCGAGAACGCCGTACCCCCGGCGGAGTCCCCCTCCCGGAGGGCCATCAGCCCGGCGACGAAGAGGGCGATGCCGCCCACATACCGGGCGATTGACGCGGCGTCAGCGGCTGACACGCCGTCGATGACGGCCGTGTGTCCCAACCCGAAGGCCAACAGGGTGATTCCGAGGGCGAGTCGACCGACCACGGTCGTGATTCCGCTTCCCGCGGAGACGTCTTTGTCCACGGCGGGCTCCCTTCGTGCATGTGCAGTTGTGCGGTGCACCGTATATGCCCTTCACAAGGGCACAAACACCTCTACGCGCAAGTAGTTTTACGCGCTGCACAAGGGGAGTTGCCGCTCGGGGAAGCGTCAGGGAATGACGATGACCGGCCGCTGCGCCCGCTTGGCGAGCCGTCCCGCGACCGAGCCGAAGATGCGCCCCACGATGCCGTGACTCGACCCGACGACGATCGCGTCGGCCTCGTACTCCCGGCCGACCTCTTCGAGTTCGTGGCAGATGTCCCCGCCCCGCTCGACGAGGATCCAGGGCACCTCGGAGAGATACTCCGCGCACGCCAGCTCCAGCCCGAGCACCTCGGTCCGGTGGTCCGGCACGTCCACGAAGACGGGCGGCTCGCAGCCGGCCCACACCGTGGTCGGCAGCCGGTTGGCCACATGGACGATGATCAGGCCCGACCCGGAGCGATGGGCCATGCCGATCGCGTAGGCCAGGGCGCGCTCACTGGACGTGGAGCCGTCGAATCCGACGACGACGCCGTGCTTGAAGGCGGGATCGCAGGAATGGCGTGGCTCTTGTGCCGCCAGGGGCTCGGCCGCCGTGGGATCGGCGACGGGCCGCTTGCGGTCCGCTGGTTCGAAGAATTCGTGACCGGCCATGGCTGTCTCGGCGTTGTGATCCTTATATGGGGGACAACAGTGTGCGGCGGAGCTGTGTCCGGGAATGGTCTTCCCAACCCCATACCCCCAAGGGTACGGCGGCACGCCTCCTTAGCCCAGATCCCGCTCACGGAGCGTGCGGGTTCCAGGGAGCATGCACGAGGCGACGCCCGTAACGCAATGGTTGCTGCGTTGTACAGGCGGTTTGCACAGGATTCACTTACCCGTGGGGGTGAACCGATCACCCAGTGACCGACGCCGCCGCCGCGCGTTGAACCCCGTGAGTCACCCCACAGGGAGCACCCATGTCCGGACCCAGCATCGCCTCCGAGGCGGACCGCGCGGCCCCGCCGTCGCGGGACACCGCGACGGATGTGGTTCGCTGGGCGGCCTTCAGCTGCCTGCTCGTCCCGGTCGTGCTCCTCGGCTACGGCAGCTCCCTGGCCGGTGCCGCCGGCACCGCCCTCGGGCTCGCCGCCGTCACGGGCGCCTGCCGGGTGCTGCTGCGCCAGTCGGAGCGCGGCGCGGCCCGGCTGGCGGCCGAGGACCGGGCACCCCACCGGGGCCGGCACCACCGCACCGGAACGGGGTCGCACCGGGGCGGACGGCACACCGGAGGAGATACACCGGTCGGCTGACCGGTTTCAGTGCACGTGCACGATGGTTTTCAGCCAACTTCCCACACCCGTGCATCACCCTGCCGAAGCACCCCCCAACCCCCGTTCGACCTGCGCGGAAAGGGCCTCAGGGGACCTGCGCACCCTACGCGGATTGGCCACTGCGACAAGGCGCACTTCCCTGCACGCCCCACGAGTGCAACGCTTCGTGATCGAATGCTTCACGCCAAGTTGCCAAGTCGACAATGTGCCGAGTGCCGAACCGGCCACCTCGGCGCGACGGGACACAGTAGATTCGATCTTGACTGTCTACGGCGGGGGACTCGTGCAGGACCGAGGGGAAACGTGCAGGAGCGACACAACCGAGGAGCCGCGACCACCGAGGGGGGCTTAGCAGTATGAGCCACGACTCCACTGCCGCGCCGGAAGCCGGCGTCCGGAAGCTTTCCGGGCGACGCCGCAAGGAGATCGTCGCGGTGCTGCTGTTCAGCGGCGGCCCCATCTTCGAGAGTTCCATACCACTGTCGGTGTTCGGGATCGACCGCCAGGACGCCGGCGTGCCGCGCTACCGACTGCTGGTGTGCGGGGGTGAGGACGGCCCGCTGCGGACCACAGGGGGCCTCGAACTCAGCGCACCACATGGCCTGGAAGCGATCTCACGGGCGGGCACGGTCGTCGTACCGGCCTGGCGTTCGATCACTTCTCCGCCACCGGACGAGGCGCTCGACGCGCTGCGCCGCGCCCACGAGGAGGGTGCCCGCATCGTCGGACTGTGCACCGGCGCCTTCGTCCTCGCGGCGGCGGGCCTGCTGGACGGCCGTCCCGCGACGACACACTGGATGTACGCGCCGACACTGGCGAAGCGCTATCCGTCGGTGCACGTCGATCCGCGCGAGCTGTTCGTCGACGACGGGGACGTGCTGACGTCGGCGGGCACCGCGGCCGGAATCGATCTCTGTCTCCACATCGTGCGGACGGACCACGGCAACGAGGCGGCCGGCGCGCTGGCCCGCCGCCTGGTGGTCCCGCCGCGCCGGTCGGGCGGCCAGGAGCGCTACCTCGACAGGTCTTTACCAGAGGAGATCGGCGCCGACCCGCTCGCGGAGGTCGTCGCCTGGGCGCTGGAGCACCTCCACGAACAGTTCGACGTGGAGACGCTGGCGGCACGCGCGTACATGAGCCGTCGTACGTTCGACCGCCGCTTCCGCTCGCTGACCGGGAGTGCCCCGCTGCAGTGGCTGATCACGCAGCGGGTCCTCCAGGCGCAGCGCCTGCTGGAGACGTCGGACTACTCGGTGGACGAGGTGGCGGGACGCTGCGGCTTCCGGTCGCCGGTCGCCCTGCGCGGGCACTTCCGCCGCCAGCTGGGCTCGTCCCCGGCCGCCTACCGGGCGGCGTACCGCGCCCGGCGTCCGCAGGCCGAGCGGCCCCAGGACATCGACGGCGGACCGGGCGGTCCCGGAGGCGGCATGCCCGGCCACACGGGGCATCCCGGCCAGTCGCCCGCCCCGCTCCACCCGGAGCACCCGGTCCCGCTCCAGTCCCGCCGTACGGCGGCCGCGAGCGCGGTCGGATCGTCCCCGGCCCTGTCGGCGTCGGCCGCGTCCGACAACGGGCGGGAAGCCTACATATCGGCCCGGGCGAGTCTGCCGGGACAGCGCAGCGCGACGTGAGCCGGTGACCGGGCCCGCGGGGAGGAAGCC
>NZ_JBHUTX010000021.1:0-115009 GCF_042671245.1 Streptomyces sp. NPDC057099 | reverse complement strand
GGGCCGGCGGCCCACGCCTGCGGGTCCTACCTCTGCTTGATCCTCAGGAACGTGACGGAGTCCGCCGGGAAGGTGTACGTGAACTTCCCGGAGACGCCCCTGAAGGTGGACGTCACCGGAGTGACCGGCGTGTCCGTCTCGGTGTTGACCGCGTCCGGCTCGGCGGCCAGCGTGGTGACACGGGCGGTGGAGGCGACCTTCGCGCCGCCCAGGTCGACGGCCGTACGGGCCTCGGTGGACTGGGCGTTGACGACCTTGACGATCAGGTCACCGGTCTTCGCGTCCTTGGTGACGACCTGGCGGAACGGCTCGGCCGGCTTGTCGTCGGTGAAGCTGCCCCACTCCTTGCCGTCGAGGAGCAGGGTGACCTGGCGGCCGCGCACCTTGATGTCGATGTCGTAGGCACGGCCGGTCTCGACCGAGCCCGGCTTCGTCATCAGCGTGCCCTTGCCGCCGTCCACGGCCTGCTCGATCGCGGACTGGGTGTTGTTCCAGCCGCCCAGGTTCCACCAGTAGTAGTTGCCGGTGTCCTTGACGCCGAAGGCGACCAGGAAGCCCTCCTTGCCGGACTTCTTGGTGGCCTTCACATGCAGGTCGTAGTCCTTCCAGGCCGGGTCCCCCGCCGTGACCATGGTGTTCTCGGTCGCGGCGTCCGTCTGGACATACTGCCCGTCCTGGATGCTCCAGCTGCCGCGGCCGCTGCCCGTCCACTTCGAGGCGTCACCCGAGAAGTCGTCGCTCAGCAGGGTCGAGCCGTCCGCCGAGGTGACCTTCACGTCGTCGTACGCGGCACTGGTGGCCCAGGTGGACAGGCCGACGGCGCCGGTGATGGGGCCGCTGACGTCGGGCGTGGTGGTGGCCTTCGACGGGACGACGCGGTCGCCGACGTTGGTCATGAACAGCTTCTGGACCTCGTAGTTGGCCGAGTTCCAGGAGGCCCGGTTGTTGAACCAGATCATGTCCGGCCGCCACTGGACGTAGTCCTCGTTGGCGAGCAGCGGGGCGTACGAGGCGAGCTTGACGATGTCCGCGTTGCGCTCCAGGCCGGTCATGTACGCGGCTTCGGAGAGGCCGTTCTTCCAGGCGTTGCCCTGCGAGGCGTACTCGCCGAGGAAGACCTTGGGGCCCTCGCGGTCGTAGGAGTCGTAGCGGTCGTTGTTCTGCAGGAACCAGTTCGGGCTGTTGTAGTAGTGCTCGTCGACCATGTCGACCTTGCCCTCGCGGTTGAGCTGCCAGGCGGTGTCGAAGGTCGCGCCTGCGTCGTCCGGGCCCGAGTTGGAGATGACGGTGATGTCCGGGTACTTCGCATCGATGGCGGCCCGGAACTGCTGGAAGCGGGCGAAGAACTCCTTGGGGAGGTTCTCCTCGTTGCCGACCCCGATGTGGGTGAGGTGGAACGGCTTGGGGTGACCCATCTTCGCGCGCACCTTGCCCCACGTGGAGGTCGCCGGTCCGTTGGCGAACTCGATGAGGTCGAGGGTGTCCTGGATGTGCCGCTCGAGCAGGGCGTCGTCGTCGGTCGCCTTGTTCTGGCCGCAGCCCGTGACCAGGGCCGGGACGACGGGCAGCGGCATGGCGCCGATGTCCTCGGAGAGGCGGAAGTACTCGTAGTAGCCGAGGCCGTAGCTCTGGTTGTAGCCCCAGAAGTTGGAGTTGGTGGCGCGCTCCTCTACGGGACCGATGGTGTCCTTCCACTGATAGCTGCGCTTGCGCTGCCAGTCGGACGCCTCGCTGTAGTCCTCCATGGAGCCGGTGTTGACCAGGCAGCCGCCGGGGAAGCGTACGAAGCCCGGCTTGAGGGCGGCGATCTTCTCGGCGAGGTCCTTGCGCAGGCCGTTCGGCTGGTTCTTGTACGTCTCGCGCGGGAACAGCGACACCTCGTCGAGCGCGGCGGCGTTCGCCGAGGCCACGGCGAGGCGGCCGCGGTTGCTGGTGCGGGTCGCGGTGAACGTGGCCTTGTACTTGGCCCAGCCGCCCTTCACGGCGACCTGGCGGGCGGTGGCCAGCGCGCCCGCGGTGTCCTTCAGCGAGACCGTGAGCGTGCTGCCGCTCTCGGCGCGGGCCCACACCGAGAAGTCGTACCGCTTGCCCTGGTCGACCCGGATGCCGGTGTTGTAGCCGGCGTTCGTGACGGACGAACCGGCGCCCAGGGAGAGGTAGTTGCGGTTGCGCGCGTTGAGGCGGCCCGAGTCGTTCACGACCTCGGCCGTGCCGCCGACCGCCCAGGAGGTCAGGGGCGTGTAGGAGCCGTTGTCTGCGGTGGAGTACTCGAAGGATCGGTTCTGCACGAGCTCGGCGTACAGACCGCCGTCGGCGGCCCGGTTGATGTCCTCGAAGAAGACGCCGTACATCGTGTCGTCGATCGCCGCGCCCTGGGCGGACGGGTCGACGGTGATCGCGTAGTCGGTGACGTCCTCGGCGTGCGCGGGGGCCGGTACGAGGGCTGCTGCCGTCAGGAGGGCGGTGGCCGTGAGACCGACTCTCCATCGGGTGCGGGCGGTGCGTGGCATGGATACTCCGCGGCTCTCTGGTAGAGGAGTGTTCGAAATATCAGACATTGGTCAGCACTTCGAACGGCAAGATAGGGAGGGGGCTGGGGCGCGTCAATGGGTCGCGCAGCAACGGTTGGGACGGAGAGCGGGACGGAATGGGCGAGTTCTGGCCAGTGCCGGACGCACTGGCGTATCTGGCCGGACGCTGGGGCGTGACGCGGTCGGTGCGGGATCTCGCGAGCGGCGATCAGGGGGAGTTCTCCGGAACCACCGATTTCCGGGCAGAGCAGGACGGCGGCCTGCTGCACCACGAGTCCGGCACCTTCGTCTGGCAGGGCGTCGCCCGGCCCGCCGAGCGGACGCTGCGGTTCCTGCCGGGCCCGGGCGGCACCGCGGACGTGCGGTTCGCGGACGGCCGGCCGTTCCACGACCTGGATCTGACGTCCGGGCGGCATGTCGCCGACCACCCCTGCGCGGCGGACCTCTACCGCGGCGAGTTCACGGTCCTGGACGCGGACCGCTGGCGGACGGTGTGGAGGGTGCGCGGCCCGGCCAAGGACCTGGTGCTGCGCACCGACTACGCGCGCGAGGGCTGAGCGGACACCCCGTCGAAGCGCAGGTTCCAGCGCCCGCCCCGGCCGGTCACGGAGGTCGTCGACAGTGGGCGGACGTCGATGTTCCAGTACGTCGAGGGCGGCGCCTTCAGGGCGTAGACCAGGGCGGCACGGATCACGGACGGCTCGGCCACCGCCACCACCCGGCAGCCGTCGTCGACGGGCCGGGTGTCGAGCCAGCCGCCGACCCGGGTGATGAAGTCCATCAGCGACTCACCGCCGTGCGGTGTGGCACGCGGGTCGGCGAGCCAGGCGTCCACGGCCTCCGGCTCCCGGGCCATCGCCTCGCCCAGGGTCAGCCCGCGCCAGCGGCCCATGTCGCAGTCCCGCAGGGCGAGCTGCACCAGCGGCGCGTACCCCAGCCCCTCCCCCGTCGCACGGCTGCGCGGGGTCGGCGAGCAGTAGCGCAGCTCGGCCGCGGCGAGCGGCAGCAGCCCCTGGGCGGCATGCTCCACCTCGCCCCAGCCGGCCTGGTCCAGCGGCCGGTCGTCCTCGAATCTCTCGGCGAGCAGCGAGGAGCTGCGCGCTGCGGCGACGAATGTGACCCGAAGTGGCATGCGCAGATCGTGGGTGCCTCAAGTGCGCAGGTCAAGAGGTGTTACTTGGGAGTTACCCAGGGTGCCCCGGCCCTCACTGGCCGAAGATGAGCGCCATCCAGTGCTCGGGGTGCTCCAACTCCGCGAACCCGACCTTCTCGTACACGCCGTGCGCGTCGTGCGTGGCGAGCAGGACCCGGCGCAGCCCGTACTGCTGCAGCTCGTCCCTTACGGCCGCCAGGAACGCGGTGCCGACGCCCTTGCCGCGCACCGAGGGGTCGACGTACACATCGCACAGCCATGCGAAGGTCGCCCGGTCCGTGATGACCCGGGCGTACGCCACCTGCGCCCCCGAGACCGTCTCGTACACGCCGAAGTTGAGGGAGCCCTCGATCGCCCGGTCCTGCTTCTCGCGGGTACGGCCCAGCGCCCAGTACGCGTCGGTGGACAGCCAGCCGTGCACGCGCTCGGCGTCGAGGCGGGCGGGGTCGGTGGAGATCTCGTAGCCCTCGGGCAGGCTCGGCGTGTCGGTCATGACGGGATGCTCGCAGGCCACCGCCCAGGCGTCGAACCCTTATCCCAGCACCTCGTCGCAGGCCGTACGCAGCCGCCGTACGCCCTCCGCGAGCTCCCCGGTCCCCGCGACCGCCGCGAAGCTCAGCCGGACGTGCGCAGCGGGCGGCTCGGCGCTGAAGTAGGGGCGGCCGGGGGTGATCGCGACCCCTGCGCGCAGGGCGGCGGCGGTCAGGGCGGACTCCTCCGCTCCATCGGGCAGGCGCGGCCACAGGTGGTAGCCGCCGGACGGGACGTGCGGCAGGGCGAGTTCCGGCAGATGCAGTGCGAGCGCGGTGGTCATCGCGTCCCGGCGGGCCTTCAACTCGGCGGACACGGACCGCAGATGACGCGGCCAGGCGGGCGAGCCGACGAGTTCGAGCGCGGCCTCCTGAAGGGGCCTCGGCACGAAGAAGGTGTCGACGACCTGGATGGCGCGCAGCCGCTCCAGGACCGGCCCTCGCGCGGCCAGGGCGCTCACCCGGAAGCTCGGCGAGGTCGCCTTGGTCAGCGAGCAGACGTGGACGACGACGCCGTCGGGGTCGTCGGCGGCCAGTGGGCGCGGCAGCGGCCCGGCGTCCTCGTGCACGAGCCGCCGTACGAAGTCGTCCTCGACGACGAACGCGCCCGCCTCCCGGGCGATGCGCAGCACCTCGTGGCGCCGCCCGGGCGCGAGCGAGGCGCCGGTGGGGTTCTGGAAGAGGGGCTGGCAGACGAAGACCGGGGCGCCGCTGGCCCGGAAGGCGTCGGCGAGCAGGGCCGGTCTCACACCGTCGGCGTCCACCGGGACGGGGACCGGGCGCAGACCTGCGGCCCGGGCGATGGCGAGCATGCCGGGGTAGGTCGGCGACTCGACCAGGACGGGGGCGCCGGACGGGGCGAGGGCGCGCAGGGCGGTGGTGAGCGCGGACTGTCCGCCCGCGGTGATCAGCACCTCGGCGGCGGTGAAGGACCCGCCGATGCCGCGCGCGAACCACTCGCGCAGCTCGGGCAGCCCTTCCATGGGCGGGCGCCCCCAGGCACCGGGACGCCGTCCGGCGCGCGAGAGGGCGGCGGCCATCGCCCGCTCCGGCTGCAACGACGGGTGGAGATAGCCGCCGGTGAACTCGATCACGCCCGGCGGCGGGGTGGCCAGCGTCGCCAGCACCCCGGAGGCGTCCACCGAGCGCGGGACGAGGTCGGGGGCGCCGTCCGCGCTGAGCGCGACCTCCTGCCAGGAGGTGTCCCCGGCGGGCGCCGGTGCCGTCCGGGCCTCGGCGCGGAACGCGCCCGCGCCGGGCCGGGTGACCACCAGCCCCTCGGCGGCGAGCTGCGCCAGGGCCCGGGACACGGTCACGGGGCTCACCCGGAACCGCTCGACGAGGGCCCGGCTCGACGGCAGCTTTCCACCCGGAGAGTAGCGGTTGAGCTCCCTCCGGAGCTGTTCTGACAGTTCAGCAACGCTGCTACGCTCTTGCATGAGAGTACAGAGTAGCGCTACTACCGCACCCCGGATAGCAGTCGCCGCAGATCGGGACCGCTCCGGCCTCGGCACCCTCCAGGCCGCCCTCGGCGTCATCGCCTTCTCCCTCACGTTCCCCGCGACCGCCTGGGGCCTTGAGGGCTTCGGGCCCTGGTCGCTGGTCGCCGTCCGGAGTGTCCTGGCCGCGGTGATCGCGGGTGGCTGTCTGCTGGCCCTGCGGGTGCCGCTGCCCGACCGGCGGCACTGGCCGGGTCTCGCGGTCGTCGGGGGCGGGGTGGTGCTCGGCTTCCCGCTGCTGACCACGCTGGCGCTGCGGACCTCGACCACCGCGCACGCCGCCGTCGTGGTCGGCCTGCTCCCCCTCACCACCGCCCTCTGCTCCGCCCTGCGCGTCGGCACCCGGCCCTCGCGCACCTTCTGGGCGGCGGCCCTCGCGGGCGCGGCGGCGGTGCTGGCCTTCACCGTGCAGCAGAGCGGCGGCGCCCTGAGCACGGCCGACCTGTACCTCTTCGCGGCGCTGCTGGTCTGCGCGGCCGGCTACACCGAGGGCGGCCGGCTGGCCCGGGTCATGCCGGGCTGGCACGTCATCGGCTGGGCGCTGGTGCTGTGCCTGCCGCTGACCGTGCCCGTCGCCGCGCTCGCCCTGGCGCAGGAACCCGTGCACGTGACCCCGCACAGCGTCACCGGGCTGCTGTGGGTCGCGGTCGGCTCGCAGTTCGTCGGCCTGGTCGTCTGGTACCGGGGCATGGCAGCCGTCGGCATCCCGAAGGCCAGCCAGTTGCAGCTTGCCCAGCCCCTGCTCACACTGGTGTGGTCGGTGCTGCTGCTGGGCGAGCACCTGCCGGTGGCCGCCCCGCTGACGGCAGCGGCGGTGCTGGTCTGCATCGCCGTCACACAGCGGGCGCGCGGCTGAACGGGCGCGCCCGGCTCCCTGCCGAGCAGCGCCCCCAGCCGTAGACTCGAAGGCCACGGACCGCTGCTCCGCACCTCGTGAGGAGGCCCCAGATGCGCGCAACCGTGGGCGACCAGCTTGTCCAGCACGGCAGGGTGGTCGGTCAGCACGACAAGGTCGGCGAGATCGTCGAAGTGCTCGGCCAGGAGGGCACGCCCCCGTACCGCGTCCGGTTCGAGGACGGGCACGAGGGAGTGTGCTCACCGGGACCCGACACCGAGATCCGGCACCGGGAGACCACCACCGGGCCGTGATGCGGCGCGGGGACGACGCCGGCTACTCGTAGTGGTCGGCGACCACCTTCGCCATCGCCCCGATCCGATCGGTCGCCACGTCCTTGGCGGCGAAGAACACGTGCCCGCGCACCTGTGCGTAGTCCTCGGCCAGCGCCAGGTGCCGGGACAGCTCGGCCGGGTTCTGCCAGGCGGCGGGCTGGGCCGGGTCACCGGCCTTGTAGAGCGCCTCCCCCACGTAGAGCTGCGTCGAGGTGCCGCGCGCGACCTCCGCCCACCAGGGCACCAGCTTCGCGTAGTCGGCGGCGGCGAAGCCGATGTTCCAGTACAGCTGCGGGACGATGTAGTCGATCCAGCTCTCGCGCACCCATTTGCGGGTGTCCGCGTGCAGGTCGTCGTACGTCTGCACGCCGGCCCGGGTGTCCGAGCCGCGCTTGTCCGTGGCGGCGTTGCGCCACACGCCGAAGGGGCTGATGCCGAAGCGGGCGTTCGGCCTGACCTTCTTGATCCGGGCCGCCGTCTCCCGCACCAGCTTGTTGATGTTGTCCCGCCGCCACGCGGCCCGGCTCGGGAAGCCGCCGCCGTACTCGGCGTAGGCCGCGTCGTCGTCGAAGCGCTGGCCGGCCACCGGGTACGGGTAGAAGTAGTCGTCGAAGTGGACGCCGTCCACGGGGTACTTCCGCACCGCGTCGAGCATCGCGTCCTGCACGAAGGCACGGACCTCGGGCAGCCCCGGGTTGTAGTAGAGCTTCCCGCCGTACGTCACCACCCAGTCCGGGTTCCGGCGCGCGGGGTGGGAGGCGGCGAGCCGGGACGGGTCGGCGTGCGTGGCGACCCGGTACGGGTTGAACCAGGCGTGCAGCTGCAGACCGCGGGCGTGGGCCTCCTTGACGGCCGTGCCCAGCGGGTCCCAGCCCGGGTCCTTGCCCTGGGTGCCGGTGAGGTACTGCGACCACGGCTCGTACGGTGAGGGCCACAGGGCGTCCGCCGTGGGCCTGACCTGGAAGAACACCGTGTTGAGCCGCCTGCTGACCGCCGTGTCGAGGTGCCCCCGCAGCTCGGCGCGCTGCTTCGAGGCGCTCAGCCCCGACTTGGACGGCCAGTCGCGGTTGGCCACGGTCGCCAGCCATACGCCCCGCATCGCGGAAGCCGCCCTGTCACCTCCCTTGCCGTCCCGTTCGACGTCCCCCTTGGGCGCGGCCGACGCCGGAGGCACCATCGTGAAAGCCGACAGCGCCGCCACCGCGAACGCCCTGCGTGACACTCGTCCCATCCGCATGCCCCAAAATGCCGCGGATCCGCCCGGTCGCGGATCGCTCCGGGCCCAGAATGCCCGACTCTGAGCCGCCCCCCGCGATCGATCATCGATACTTGGGAGTAACGTGCTCGAACGGAGCAGGCACCGGACCACGGAGCACCTGCCCGGACGTGGATCAGCAGCGAAAGGGACGATGTGACGGACATCCCAGCGGGAGACATTGCACGCGTCGGAGTCGTGGGCTGCGGTCAGATGGGCGCGGGGATCGCCGAGGTGTGCGCCCGGGTCGGTCTGGACGTCATGGTCGCCGAGACCACCGGCGAGGCCCTGGAGATCGGCCGGACCCGGCTGTACAACTCCCTGGCCAAGGCAGCGGAGCGCGGCAAGATCACCGAGGAGGAGCGGGAGGCCACGCTGGACCGGCTGAGCTTCACCACGGACCTCGGCGAGTTCGCCGACCGCGACCTGGTGATCGAGGCCGTCGTCGAGAACGAGCACGTCAAGACCGAGATCTTCCAGGTCCTCGACCAGGTCGTGACCCGGCCCGACGCCATCCTGGCCTCCAACACCTCCTCCATCCCGTTGGTGAAGCTCGCGGTGGCGACCTCGCGGCCCGACCGGGTCATCGGGATCCACTTCTTCAACCCGGCCCCGGTGCAGAAGCTCGTCGAGCTGATCCCGGCCCTCACCACGTCCGAGGACACCATCGGCCGGGCCGAGCAGTTCACCGAGAAGCTCCTGGGCAAGCACGCGATCCGCGCCCAGGACCGCTCCGGCTTCGTGGTCAACGCGCTGCTGATCCCGTACCTGCTCTCCGCGATCCGCATGTTCGAGACGGGCATCGCGAGCCGCGAGGACATCGACAACGGCATGGAGATGGGCTGCGCCCACCCGATGGGCCCGCTGAAGCTCTCCGACCTCATCGGCCTGGACACGGTCGCCTCGGTGGCCCAGTCGATGTACGAGGAGTACAAGGAGCCCCTGTACGCCGCTCCCCCGCTGCTCCAGCGCATGGTCGACGCGGGCCGCCTGGGCCGCAAGTCGGGCTCGGGCTTCTACACGTACGACTGACCGGCCGGCCGACGCCACCACCTCAACGCCGCCGCTCCTCCGGCCACGGCCGGACCCGGCGGCGTCCCCATTCCGCCGCCTGCTCGTTGAGGCGGCGGCGCAGCCAGCCCATCCAGAGGGCGAGCGGAGTGGCCACGAGAGCGAGCAGCAGCGCCGTGCCCCACCCCTGGCCGCCGCCGGAGAACCGGATCACCACGGCCAGCAGCGCGTAGAGCGCCAGCGCATACGCCGCGATCTTCTGCCACTTCGTCATACGCCCCGGATACCCCCCGAGGCCGATTACGGACGGTCAGATTTCGGCCAAGTCGCGGGCCCGGCACCGGAATGGGTGCCGGGCCCGCGGTATTCACACACCGTGTGCGCGCCGGGCTCGCATATGCCCCTCGCACACTCTCCCCAGGCGCCCACCAGGCGAGTTGACTCCACCTGCGCAGACAAGGGATGTGAAACGACTACGGAAAGGAGCGGACTCGTGGCCGCCGATCCCGAGCATCCCGTCGTTCATGGAGAACTCGCAGAGTTACGACGCCGCCTCGACGTGGCCTACGCCCGCGTCGAGGGCGGGCTGGCTCTGCTCAGCCACCGCACCGAGGAGACCGCCAAGGAAATCGACGAGCTCAACACCCGGATCCACACGCTCGAACACACGCGCTGGCCGCTGCCCGCGGTCGCCGCCCTCACCGCCGTGGGTGCCCTCGTCCTGGCGATCTGGCAGGCGCTGGGACGCTAGGCCCGTCGGGCCTAGGGCAACGCGTCCTGTCCGAGCCTGAGATGGTGCAGCAGAAGTAACGCGGCCGCCATGTTGGCGGCCGGGACCTCGCCGCGGGCGACCATGTCGGGGACGAGCTTGAGGGGAACCCATTCCCGGCGGTCCGACTCGAAGTCGTCCACGGGGTGCCCGACGTACTCGCCCTCGTCGGCCCAGTACACGTGGTGCCGGGCGTCGGTGAGCCCGTTGGACGGCTCCACGCTCATGAGGTGGTGCAGGGGTCCCGGCCGCCAGCCGGTCTCCTCCTCCAGTTCCCTGGCGGCCGCGCGGGCGATGTCCTCGCCGTCCTCGACGACGCCCGCCGCGAGTTCCCACCCCCAGCTGTCCGTGATGAAGCGGTGCCGCCAGAGCAGCAGCACCTCGTTGGCCTCGTTCACCACCGTGGCCACCGCGACAGGCCGCAGCCGTATGAGGAAGTGGTCGAGGTGCCGGCCGTCCGGTAGTTCGACATCCGCGAGATTGACGCTGAACCAGCGGTTTGAGTACACAGTTTGTTCGTTGTGTTTCGTCCACTGCACGGTTCTGCCACCTTCCATCGAGTGAGTGGCAATATCGCAGCAGGGACGTACTGACAGCAGGCGCACAGGACGTCGCTCGGGATGACGCGGACGCCGCTGCCCTGGATCTACAACGGTACGCGCAGTGCCCCGTCGATGAGTTCGGCGGCCTCGGCCGTACCCGCGCTTCCGCTGCGCACCAGATGCTCGCGCACCGCGCGCAGCCGGTCCCGCAGCCGCTGGGACTCCATGCCGCGGGCCTGCTCGGCCATCTGCACGGCGATGGCCACCGCCTTGTCGGCATTGCCCTGCCGCAGTTCGATGGTGCTCAGCATGGCCAGCCGGTGCACCCGGCCGCGGTCGTGCGCCGGGTTGTCGACGGCGGCGGCGGCATGCTCCCCGGCGGCCGCGATCTCCCCGAGACTGAGCAGCGCCTCCGCCACCTGGACATTGACGAGCCCCGGCTGGACATAGCCGGTCTCGTCTGGCTCGTAACCGCGCCGGATGCGCTCGGCGGACTGCTCGGCCCGCCGGATGCAGGACAGGGCACTGGTGCCGTCGCCGAGATGCGCGTACGCCTTGGCCTGCATCGCGTACAGGTCGGAGGCGAGCGCCGGGGTGATCTGCTTGCCGGCCGCCCGCAGCGCGGCCTCCGCGAAGGCGACGGACTGCCGGTACTCCCGCATGAACAGCGACTGGTTGACGAGCAGGGCGATCACATACGCCCCGAGCCCCCGGTCCCCGCTGGCCTTCGCGAGCCGCAGCGCCTGGTGGAAGTAGCGCTGCGCGAGGCCGTGGGCGTCGGAGTCGTAGGCACAGATCCCGGCGACGGCCACCAACCCGCCCGTCGCCCGGTGCAGTTGCCGTCCCGTCTCGTCGGTGTAGCTGCCGCGCAGCAGCGGGGCCGCCTCGGAGTTGAGGAAGCCGACGATGCGGGCCCTGGTCGCGATGCCCCCGGCCTTGCGGTACATCTGCTCGTAGTGGGCCCGGGCCGACCGCAGCATCTCCAGATCGCCCGCGGTGACCCGGTGTCTGCCGCCGCGGGAGACGTCCACGTCCTCGGGCGGGTTCTCCCACTCCCACACCGGCATGACGGCGGGCGTACCGGTGAGCGCGGGCGCGCCGAGGATGTGCGGGCGCTGCTGCTGGTCGGAGCGCCACAGGGCGGTGGCCCGCTCGACGAACCCGGACAGGGAGCCGGTGTGCGGCGCGGCCGGCTCGCCGGGCATGCCGAGGCCGATGTCGTCGAGGGTGACATGCCGTTGGAGCCGGGCGGCGAGCACCTCGCAGATCAGGTCGGGCACCTGGCCCCTGGGGCGCTGCCCCTTCAACCACCGGGCGACGGCGGTGTGTTCGTACCTCAGGGACAGGCCCCGTGCCCGTCCCGCCTGATTGACGTGTGCGGCCAGCCCCGCGTGCGAGATCCCGGCTTCGTCCAGGATCGCGTCGAGCAGAGTGTTGGGCTGCATGTGGGCCCCCCGGTGGCTCGGTGCGGCCAGATTAGTGGTTCCGCCTTCACACGGGGTGTGAACGGAGTGCTCGAATCCGCACGGTGTGCGCACTGTCGCGCAGAGTCGCCGGCCGGTTGACTGAAATGCCTCGCAAGAGGCCGGCCGGGCCGCCGGCTCCCCCTCGTACAGTGCGGCGGCCCGCTTCCGCCGTCCGCCCAGCCGCCTGCCCGACACTCCGTGGCGGGGCGGACGGCATCGCCGGCCGGCCGGGCGAGTCATCACCGGTGGGTCAGAGGTGCGTTGTCGGCTGCGGGTGCGTGGTGGCTGTTCGCGCAGGTCCCCGCACCCCTGGGGGCATGAACCCATCGTTCCTCAGGACCAGCAGGGCGATGTCGTCCGCCGGGGTGCCCTGGGAATGATCGACCAGCGCGCTCTGGACACCGCGGAGAACCTCCTGCGGTGCGAGCGGCCCCTCCCGTGCGACCCTCGCCAGCACGACCGACAGGGGGAAGAACCGGCCACGGGCGTCCCGCGCGTCCTGAGCACCGTCCGTGTAGAGGAACAGCGCGTCGCCGGGCGGGAGATGCCCCAGATCGACGGTCGACAGCACGTCCGGCAGGGGAAACACTCCCAGCGGCGGGTACGGATCGGCGGGGGCGAGTTGTTCCACTCCCCCGGCGCCCATCCGGTACGGCCACGGGTGCCCGCAGTTCAGGGCGACCATCTCGCCGTCGGCGCGGATCTCCACGAGGAGCAGGGTCACGAACTCCTCGGCGACGCTCGCCGGATGCTCCCGGCGCAGATGCCGCTCCAGGGCGCGTTCCAGCCGGCGCAGCACCCCGCCGAGGTCGTCCTCGTCGTACGCGGCCTCGCGGAAACAGCCGAGCACGGCGGCGACGGTCCCGAACGCGCCGATCCCGTGCCCGCGCACATCGCCCATCACCGCCCGTACGCCGTGCTCGGTGGCGACGACCTCGTACAGGTCACCCCCGATCGCGGCCCCGCGCTCCGCCGACAACTGGGCGGCGGCGACGCCCAGCCCGCCGACGCGCGAGGGCAACGGCCGCAGCACCGCGTCCTGCGCGGCGCCCGCGACCCGGCGCAGCTGCCGCAGCTCACGCACCAGCGTCCGCCGCACGTGAAGGATCACTCCGGTACCGACCGCGAAGAGAACGGCACCGGGCAGACCGAGGCTGCGCACCCGACCCCTGAAGCGGATCATGCCGATGGCCCCCCAATTAGGCCCTGACACACAGAATCGGACCGGCCCAAGAAGGCCGGTCCGATTCTTTCGACAGCAAGCCGGAAAGGGCAGGCATGACCTCCCTTTACCACCCAAATGAGTGATTCGGCCCTAACTCCGCAGCTCGGCCCCCACACGCTCACCGGCGAGGGTCACCGCCGCGTCCCGAGCCGCCGACGCCTCATCCACCGTCAGCGTCCGGTCGGCCGCCCGGAACCGCAGCGCGTACGCGAGCGACTTCCGTCCCTCGCCCAACTGCTCGACGTTCTCGTACACATCGAACAGCCGGATCGACTCGAGCAGCTCCCCGGCCCCGGCACGCAGCGCCTCCTCGACCTCCGCCGCCGGAACCACCGCGTCGACGACCAGGGCGACATCCTGTGTGGCCACCGGGAACGCGGAGATCCGCGGCGCGGTCAGCGCGGCGTCGCCGGCCTTCTCCACCGCGTCCAGGTCGATCTCCATCGCGCAGGTACGCGCGGGCAGCCCCAGCGCCTTGACGACGCGCGGGTGCAACTCCCCCGCGTGACCGACGACCCGCTCGGCACCGTCCACGGTGATCGCCAGCTCGGCGCACCGGCCCGGGTGCCACGGCCCGTACTGTCCCTTGCGGATGATCAGCTCGGCGCCCGCCTCACGGGCGACGCTCCGCGCCGACTCGACCGCGTCGGCCCAGTCGGCCGGACGGCCCTTGCCCCACCAGCCGGACTGCTCGCGGGCACCGGCGAGGACGACGGCGGCGTGCCGCGGCTGCACGGGCAGCGCGGCGTTCAGCTCGGCGAGTTCCTCGTCGGTCGGGCGGCGGTCGACCGTCAGCACGGTGGCGGTCGGCTGCTCCTCGCGCGGCTGGAAGACCAGGCCGGTCTCGAACAGCGCGAGATCGTGCGAGCCCCGGCCGTCGTTGCGGCGCAGGGCACCCAGCAGGCCCGGCAGCAGCGAGGTGCGCAGCGCGGGCTCCTCGTCGCTCAGCGGGTTGCTGAGCCTCACGACACGGCGGGCCGGGTCGTCGGAGTCCAGGCCGAGCTGGTCGAAGACCTGCTCGCTGACGAACGGGTAGTTCGGCGCCTCGACGTACCCGGCACCGGCCAGGGCCCGGCCGACGCGGCGGTGCAGCCGCTGCCGGTGGGTCAGGCCGCGGCCGGCCGGCGGCCTGGGCAGCGTGGAGGGCAGGTTCTCGTAGCCCTCCAGGCGGATGACCTCTTCGGCCAGGTCGTTCGGGGCGGTGAGGTCGGGCCGCCAGGACGGCACGGTGACGATCAGCTCGTCCTGTCCGTACACGTCGCAGCCGACCTGCTGGAGGCGGCGTACGACGGTCTCGCGGCCGTACGTGACGCCCGCGACCTTGTCCGGGTGGTCGGCCGGGACGGTGATGGTGTGCGGCGCGGTCGGGGCGAGGACCTCGGTGACGCCGGCCTCGGCGGTGCCGCCCGCGAGCAGCACCAGCAGGTCGACGGTGCGCTGCGCGGCGGCGGCCGCGGCCTGCGGGTCGACGCCGCGCTCGAAGCGCCGGGACGCCTCGGAGGACAGCTTGTGCCGGCGGGCCGTACGCGCGATGGACACCGCGTCGAAGTGCGCGGCCTCGATGACGACGTCGGCCGTGGCGTTCGCCCCGTTCTCGGCGTCGGCGTGGTCGGCGATCTCCGTGTTGGCGCCGCCCATGACACCGGCGAGCCCGATCGGGCCGCGGTCGTCGGTGATCACCAGGTCCTCGGCGCCCAGCGTGCGCTCGACACCGTCGAGGGTGGTGAGCTTCTCGCCGTGCTCGGCCCGGCGCACTCCGATGGTGCCCTGGACCAGGCCGCGGTCGTAGGCGTGCAGCGGCTGGCCGAGCTCCATCATCACGTAGTTGGTGACGTCGACGGCGAGCGAGATCGGGCGCATGCCGACCTTCTGCAGCCGGCGCTGCAGCCAGATCGGGGAACGGGCCTCGGCGCTCAGGCCGGCCACCGTACGGGCGGTGAAGCGGTCGCAGCCGGAGGGGTCGGAGACCCGCACCGGGTAGCCGTACGCGTTCGGGCCGGGCACGTCGAGCAGCGCCGGGTCGCGCAGCGGCAGGCCGTAGGCGATGGCGGTCTCGCGGGCGACGCCGCGGATGGACAGGCAGTCGCCGCGGTTGGCGGTGACGGCGATGTCCAGAACCTCGTCGACCAGCTCCAGCAGCTCGACGGCGTCCTTGCCGACCTCGGTCTCCGGGGGCAGCACGATGATGCCCTTGGTGCCGTCGTCGCCCATGTTCAGCTCGTCGCTGGAGCAGATCATGCCGCGCGACATCTTGCCGTAGGTCTTGCGCTCGGCGATCTGGAAGTCACCGGGCAGGACGGCACCGGGCAGGGCCACGACGACCTTGTCGCCGACGGCGAAGTTGCGGGCGCCGCAGACGATCTCCTGGAGCTCGCCGGTGCCGTTGGCCTGGCCGACGTCGACGGTGCAGAAGCGGATCGGCTTCTTGAACTCCGTCAGCTCCTCGATGGTCGCCACCCGGCCCACGGCCAGGGGACCCTTGAGGTCGGCGCCGAGCTGCTCGACGGTCTCGACCTCCAGACCGGCCGAAATCAGCTTGGCCTGCACGTCACGACCGGTCTCCGTCTCCGGCAGGTCGACGTACTCCCGCAGCCAAGAAAGCGGGACCCGCATCAGATCTCCATCCCGAACGGCCGGGTGAACCGGACGTCACCCTCGACCATGTCTCGCATGTCTTCGACGTTGTGGCGGAACATCAGCATCCGTTCGATGCCGAACCCGAAGGCGAAACCGCTGTACTTCTCCGGGTCGACACCGCAGGCCCGCAGCACGCGCGGGTTGACCATGCCGCAGCCGCCCAGCTCGATCCAGCCCTCGGAGGAGCAGGTGCGGCAGGGGCGGTCGGGGTTGCCGACGGAGGCGCCGCGACAGACGTAGCAGACCATGTCCATCTCGGCGGACGGCTCGGTGAAGGGGAAGAAGTTCGGCCGCAGCCGGGTCTTCATGCCCTCGCCGAACAGCGACTGGACCATGTGGTCCAGGGTGCCCTTGAGGTCGGCCATGGTGAGGCCCTCGTCGACCGCGAGCAGTTCGACCTGCCGGAAGACGGGCGTGTGCGTGGCGTCCAGCTCGTCGGTGCGGTAGACGACACCGGGACAGATCACGTAGACCGGCAGCTCGCGGTCGAGCAGGGAGCGGATCTGCACGGGCGAGGTGTGGGTGCGCAGCACGACGCCGGACTCGGTGCCGCCCTTGGGGCCCTTGACGAAGAAGGTGTCCTGCTCGCCGCGGGCCGGGTGGTCCGGGCCGATGTTCAGGGCGTCGAAGTTGAACCACTCGGCCTCGACCTCGGGGCCCTCGGCGACCTCGTAGCCCATGGCCACGAAGATGTCCTCGATGCGCTCCGACAGCGTGGTGAGCGGGTGCCGGGCGCCGGCCGGTACGCGGTCGTGGGGCAGCGTGACGTCCACTGCCTCCTCGACGAGCACGCGGGTGTCCCGCTCGGCCTCGAGTTCGGCCTGGCGGGCGGCGAGGCCCTTGTTCACGGCGCCGCGTGCCTGGCCGACGCGCTTGCCGGCCTCGGCCTTGGCGTGCGGGGGCAGGGCGCCGATCTCGCGGTTGGCGAGGGCCAGCGGGGAGGTACCGCCGGTGTGGGCGACCTTGGCCTCCTGGAGCGCGTCGAGGGAGTCCGCGGCGGCGAAGGCGGCGAGCGCCTCGTCCCGCATGCGCTCGATCTCTTCCGGTTTCAGTGTCTCGACCTCGACCGGGTCGTACGACTTATTGGGTGCCGACATCTCTTCCCGTGCTTCCGATTGGCTAACTGAAGGTCCCCGTCACCGACTCCGAGACTCCGCGATGGACCGTGTGCAGGACACATGGGTGCCAATGGCCGAGTCTAACGGGGTGGAGGTATACGAATGCGCCCGCGGGGCTCAGGCGAGATAGGCCGGAGCGCTCACGGGCAACGTAAATCGGAACTCGGCGCCGGCGCCGGGCGCGCGGCCGACCGTGATGGTGCCGCCGTGGGCCTCGACGATGCCCTTGACGATATAGAGCCCGAGGCCGGTGCCACCGCGCTTGCTGCCCCGCCAGAAGCGGGTGAAGACGCGGTTCATGGACTCCTCCGGGATGCCGGGCCCCTCGTCGCTCACCGTGACCGACGTGGCTGCGTTCTCGGCGAACTCGCCCTCGCGGAGGGACGCCGTCGCCGTGACGTCGATCGTGACAGTTCCCTCGCCGTGCCGCACGGCATTTTCCAGGAGGTTGCTGAGCACCTGGTCGATCTTGTCTGGGTCGGCCCACAGGTCGGGCAGCGGCTGCTGGACGCGCAGCAGGAACCGGTCGGCCGCCTGCCCGGCGGCGACGTAGGCCTGGATGTGCCGTCCGACGGCCGCGCCGATGTCGACGGGCTGGCGGCGCACCTCCAGCCGGCCGGAGTCGATCCGCGAGATGTCGAGCAGCTCGGCGATGAGCCGGGTGACCCGGTCGGCGTCGGCGTCGACGGTCTCCAGCATCAGCCGCTTCTGGTCGTCGGTGAAGCGTTCCCACTTGGCGAGCAGGGTGGCGGTGAAGCCCTTGACCGAGGTGAGCGGGGAGCGCAGTTCGTGGGCGACGGTGGCGATCAGCTCGGCGTGGCTGCGCTCGGTGCGGCGCCGGGCCTCGGTGTCGCGCAGGGTGACGACGAGGCGCCGGAGGGGCCCGGTGGGACGGCTGCGGACGTAGCGCGCGGAGACCAGCACCTCACGGCCGCCGGGGAGCAGGAGGTTGCGCTCGGGCTGTCCGACGCGGATGGCGAGGCCGCCGTAGGGGTCGGTGAGCTGCCACCAGCGACGCCCCTCGAGATCCTCTAACGGCAGGGCCTTCTCCAACCGCTGCCCGAGGGCGCCCCGGGCACGGACGGCAGTGATGCGCTCGGCAGCAGCGTTGAAGCAGATGACCCGGCCCTGCTCGTCGGCGACGACGAGCCCGTCGGGCAGTTGGTCGGGGTCGATGCCGAGGTCGACGAGATCACCGGATGTCCGGGACGCGTCGGGCGGGCTCCCGGCGTCCTGGGCTCCCGGTGCGCTGCTCGTGCCGACGCTCATCCCCGTACCCCACCTCCAAGGCTCCACAGAGGGGTCCCTGAGCTGGTCACCCTACTAGTTCCCGGTGACGGAACGGCACCCTCCGGCGGCGCGCTGTGCACGCGCGGACGCATAGAGACATACGGCCGCGGCGGTGGCGAGGTTCAGGCTCTCGGCCTTCCCGTGGATCGGGACGCGCACGACGGCGTCGGTGAGGGCGCGGGTCTCCTCCGGGAGGCCCCAGGCCTCGTTCCCGAAGACCCAGGCGGTCGGCCCGCCCATGGTTCCCTTGTCGAGTTCCTCGTCGAGGTCGCGGTCGCCCGCCCCGTCGGCGGCGAGGACCCGGACACCGGCGGCCCGCAGCCTGTCGACCGCCTGCTCCACGGGGACGCCCACGGCGACGGGCAGGTGGAACAGGGAACCGACGGAGGCGCGGACGGCCTTGGGGTTGTACACGTCGACGGAGGCGTCGGTCAGGACGACCGCCTCGGCGCCGGCGGCGTCGGCGCAGCGCAGTACGGTGCCGGCGTTGCCGGGGTCGCGGACGTTCGCGAGCAGGGCGACGAGCCGGGGGCGCGCTTCGAGGACCTCCTCGAAGGGCGTGTCCAGGAACCGGCAGACGCCGACGAGTCCCTGCGGGGTGACGGTGGTGGAGATGTCGGCGATGACCTGCTCGGAGGCGAGGTGCACCCGGGCACCCGTGTCCCGGACCGCCCCCACGATGTCGGCGTACCGCTCGGCGGCCTCCAGCGTGGCGAACAGCTCCACGAGCGTGGCCGTGGCCCCGGCCCGGTGCCCGGCCGCCTCGCGCACGGCCTGCGGTCCCTCCGCGAGGAACAGCCGCTCCTTCCCCCGGAAGTTCCGCTTGGCCAGCCGCCGCGCGGCCAGGACGCGGGGCGAGCGGGGGGAGATGAGCTCGGGCGTGGCGGGGGACATCCTGTTCACTTTCTGCTAGCTGCACAGCAGGACCCGCAGGCCGTTCGGCCTGCGGGTCCTTGAATCACGTCGGCTTGCGGCCGGCGCGGCGTCACGCAGCCTTGGGCGCGTTGACGTCGCTCGGCAGCGCCTTCTGGGCGACCTCGACGAGCGCGGCGAACGCACCGGCGTCGTTGACGGCCAGCTCGGCCAGGATCTTGCGGTCGACCTCGACGTTCGCGGCCTTCAGACCCTGGATGAAGCGGTTGTACGTGATGCCGTTGGCGCGGGCAGCGGCGTTGATGCGCTGGATCCACAGCTGACGGAAGTCACCCTTGCGCTTCTTGCGGTCGTTGTAGTTGTAGACCAGCGAGTGGGTGACCTGCTCCTTGGCCTTGCGGTACAGGCGCGAACGCTGACCGCGGTAGCCGGAGGCCTGCTCGAGGATCGCCCGGCGCTTCTTGTGGGCGTTCACTGCCCGCTTGACGCGTGCCACTTTTTAACTCCTTGTAGCGGGGCCGCGGTGGTCGTCACACGGCCCGAAATCGATTGGGTCCCGGTCCTGACGTACGGCGCTCGCGCGCCGAAGCGTCACTTGCCGAGAAGCTTCTTGATCTTCTTGGCGTCGCCCGGGGCCATCTCGGCGTTGCCGGTGAGGCGACGCGTCACACGGGACGACTTGTGCTCGAGCAGGTGGCGCTTGCCGGCACGCTCGCGGAGCACCTTGCCGGAGCCGGTGACCTTGAAGCGCTTGCTGGACCCGCTGTGCGACTTGTTCTTCGGCATAGCGCCGTACTCTCCTCGTCGGTGGCGCTCCGGTGCCCGGTCGTGAAACCGGGCACGGTGGAGCGTCGTCTTGTTTCGGTTGCTTCCTCGGGACTCGCGTCCCCAGGGGTCACGCCTCGGCGGGCTCCTCGGCCGGCGCCTCGACGTCCACGTCGGCGTCCGCGTCGGCTTCCGCGGCGTTCTGCGAGCGGCCGGGGTTGGCCTTCGCTTCCGCCTTGCGGGCCTCCTGCGCCTGGCGAGCCTCGGCCATCGCCTCGGTCTTCTTCTTGTGCGGACCGAGGACCATGATCATGTTTCGGCCGTCCTGCTTCGGGTTCGACTCCACGAAACCGAGGTCCTGGACGTCCTCCGCGAGACGCTGCAGCAGTCGGTAGCCCAGCTCGGGCCGGGACTGCTCGCGACCACGGAACATGATCGTGATCTTGACCTTGTCGCCCTGCTTGAGGAACCGGACGACGTGACCCTTCTTGGTGTCATAGTCGTGCGGGTCGATCTTCGGCCGGAGCTTCATCTCCTTGATGACCGTGTGCGCCTGGTTCTTGCGCGCCTCACGGGCCTTCATGGCCGACTCGTACTTGAACTTCCCGTAGTCCATGAGCTTGCACACGGGCGGACGGGCATTCGCCGCGACCTCGACCAGGTCCAGGTCGTACTCCTGCGCAAGCTCCAGTGCCTTGGCCAGGGGGACGATGCCCACCTGCTCGCCACTGGGACCGACAAGTCGCACCTCGGGAACGCGAATCCGGTCGTTGATGCGGGGCTCGGCGCTGATGGATCCTCCTCGGTAGCACCACGCGACGGTCTGGCGGACGGCCGCGTAACGTCTCTATTCGATAGACCTAACCGCGCCGAAGCAGAAAAAATGCCCCGGACGATCCCAGGCGGGGCTCCTCGAACTACCGGAGCACCGCCGCGGTGATCGCGGGGCGCGCTTTCGGACGGATCGCCGCCGCTGGGACGGGACCGTCTGACCGGTGACCCGCCGCCCTGGGGGCGGTCAGGTGGGAGTTCGAAAGCCTCCACTTGTGGGTCGGGCTCGTGGGCCGTGAGGCATACGGGTCCGACCGGTCGTTACACGAGGTTACCAGCAATGGCAGGCAACGGCTAATTGGGACGCCGCGGGGCCTGGTGCGGCGCGGGCCCTCCCTGCGCCTATCGTGTGGGGCATGAGTGAGACCCCTCCTGAATCCCCCGACTTCGACGCCATGGCCCGCGACATCGCCGAGGTCCCGGCGGTCGAGGTGATCGTGACGGTCGCCGTCAACCTGATGAGCGCCGCCGCGGTGAAGCTCGGTCTGACCGAGGAGGGCGACAAGCACAAGGACCTGGACGAGGCCCGCAAGCTGGTGCACGCGCTGGCCGGTCTGCTGGACGCCTCCGCGACCGAGATCAGCTCCTTCCACGCGTCGCCCCTGCGCGACGGCCTGAAGTCGCTGCAGCTGGCGTTCCGCGAGGCATCGCTGAGCCCGGACGAGCCGGGCCAGGGGCCGGGCGAGAAGTACACGGGCCCGGTCTACGGCTAGTCACTTCTACGGCTGGTTGCTTCCACGGCTGGTCCCGAGACCGGCCGGCAGGGCCGGTCCGTCAGCGTTCGTACAAGGGCTCGCCCGGGGGCGTCGCCTCGGCCGGCAGCAGTGCCAGGTCGAGGCCGCGTACCAGGCGGGCCCTCAGTGTCTCGTCGGTGGCGAGCCGCTCGGCGACGGCCCGGGCGGCCTCGGCCGGGGGCGCGGACGGGTCGAGAACCAGGGCGAGGGTGCCGTCGGCCCGGCCCGGGCCGAGGTGGGCGCGCAGGACGGCGGGCTCGGCGGCCACGGCATCGCGTACGGCCGCGATCACGGCCGGGTCGGCCAGCGGGTCGGCGGTCGACCTGCCCTCCGCGAGGGCGAGCAGGGCGGAGCCGGTCAGTTCGAAGGGCACGGGTCCGGCCAGATCCAGTACGACCGTGTCCGCCTTCTCGTGGGCGGCGGCCTGGAGGGCCTGGTGCAGGGGGACGGCGACGGGGCGGGCCGCCGGGTCCCAGCGGGCGAGGGAGTCCGTGGACGTGAAGGCGGGGAGGGCGGTGCGGTCGCCGGCCTTCAGGGTCGGTACGGCCATGTCGCTGGTCTTCTCGTGGCGCAGTCCCCGCTCGTCCTCCTCGACCTCGCCGAGCACGGCCACGACGGGGACGAGCAGCCGGGCGCCCTTGAGGGCGTCGAGGACCGGGCCGACCGCGCCGCGGTCCTCCGACCAGGCGGCGAGCGCCGCGCTCAGCCGGGGGTCGGCGGAGCCGTCGTCGTCGGAGAAGCCGGAGTCGGGGATGTTCTTGTTCGCCACGGTCGTCGACCCTATCGGCCGGGTGCCGCCGCTTCGGCAGCGGTTCCGGCGGCCGGCGGCTAGAACTCGTCGCGGTGCCTACGGCGGCCGCGCCACAGGACCACGCCCGCCACCAGCAGGACGGCGCCGGCGCTGCCCGCGAGGGGGGCGGCCCAGTCGGCGGTGTCGTCGCCCGAGGCCGCGTCGTCCGGGCCGCTGCCGAAGTACTTCTCGCTGTGTGCCGCCGAGCGCAGGCCCTCCGGCTCGAGCCCGTCGGCGGCCTTGATGGCGGCGGCCGGGTCGATGAAGCCGAAGCCGCGGGAGTCGTCGCGGCCCCCGACGGGGGCGTTGCGGGCGGTGTCCTCGAGGAGCGACTTGATCTGGGCCGGGGTCAGGTCCGGGTGGGCGGCCTTGACCAGGGCGGCGGCGCCGGAGACGAAGGCGGCGGCGGCGCTGGTGCCCCAGCCCTCGTAGTACTTGTGGTCGGGGTCGGCGATGACGACGTCGACGCCGGGGGCGCTGACGGTGGCGTACCAGCGGCGGGTGGAGAAGGTGGCGCGGGTCCCGGAGCGGTCGACGGCGGTGGCGGCGATGACGCCCGGATAGGCGGCCGGGTAGGAGATGTGGTCGCCCTTCTCACCGCCGTTGCCCGAGGAGGCGACGACGACCACGCCCTTCTTCAGGGCGTACTGGATGGCCGCGTCCTCGGTGGGTTCGGGGTGCGCGGAGGCGGAGTCGTCGCCCAGGGAGAGGTTGATGACGTCGGCGCCGTGGTCGGCGGCCCAGCGGATGCCCTCGGCGAGGGCGTTGCCGCGGGTGCTGCGGGCCTTGGCGCGGGAGGGATCGCCGTCCTCCAGGATCACGCGGACGGGGAGGATCTTCGCCTCGGGGGCGATGCCGAGGACGCCGTCGGCGTTGCCCGGGCCGTGTCCGTGGCCGGCGATGATGCCGGCCATGGCGGTGCCGTGCCGGGCCCAGGCGCGCTCGCCGGGCTCGGCTCCGAAGCCGACCAGGTCCTTGCCGGTGAGGACGTTGCCGACCAGGTCGGGGTGGTCGGCCTCGACGCCGGTGTCCAGGACGGCGACGGTGACGCCGTCGCCCTTGGTGGTCTGCCAGGCCTCCTGGGTGTGCATGGCCTCCAGGGCCCACTGCTGGGCGCGGATGCTGTCCGCGTGGGCGGCGGGGGCGGGGAGGAGGACGAGGCCCGCGGCGAGCAGGACGCCGAGGGCGCCGGTCCGCCGGGTCGCGGCGGCTCGCCGTGGCGCGAAGGTTCGTCCGGCCGGGCGGCTTGGGGCTTTCACGACGGCTGCTCCGTGGCCGAGCGGACGTTCTTGCGGAGGCCGCGTTCGACGCGGTCGGCGAGGCCCTGTGCCTCGTTGCCGAGGCCGGCCTGGGCCGGGGCGGTGGTGGCGTTCGGCTCCATGGCGTCCTCGGCGGGCTGCGGGTCGTCGACGGTGCGGCCGTCGGCCCAGCCGGAGACGGCGTAGACGACGACCGGGGCCTCGGTGAGCACGGAGACGGTCCAGGCGGCGCGCTGTCCCCTGCCGAAGTCGGCGGCGGGGGTGTTCTTCGCGGCGTACGGCAGGGGCATCAGATCGCTGCGGCGGTCCAGGCGCTCCTTGCGGAAACGGTTCGCGAGGGAGGTCATGCCCGGGGCGTCGGCCGTGGTGAAGAGCAGGCCGACGGTGGTCACGTAGCTCTGGGTGGCGTCGGTGTAGGTGGCACGCAGGAGCCGGTCGCAGCCGACGGGGGCGAGGGCCTTGCGCAGCAGGGGGTCGAAGGCGTCCTCGCAGCCGCTGTCCGGGGCGACGGCGATACGGGTCCAGGTGCGGTCGGCTCCGCCGGGGCCGGCGCCCTTGCCCTGCACGGTGGGCGGGAACAGTTGGTCGACGGGGACGCTGTGCCAGAGGCTTCCGGCCGTGGCGAAGGTGCTGCGCGAGCCCTCCTCGCCGGAGTCACCGACCAGCCAGCTGCCGGTGGCCGCACCCGAGATGAGTCCCAGCCCGAGCACGAGACAGGCGGCGGCCGCGGCGGCCTGCGATGCGCCGCGCCCGCCGAGCAGGCGGGGCCGGGCGTCGCCGTCGTACACCTCGGGCTGCCCGAACGACACGACGGGCCGGGCGCCGGTGGGTGTCCCGCCGGGGGTCAGGGGGGCGCTCGCACTCCAGGAGAAGGCCGGGTCGGGAGAGACGCGGGGGGACTCCGGGGGCGGAGGGGCCGGGGTGGCGGGGCGGGGCCGCTGAGTGGGCGCGGGCGGCATGCGCATCGCGGGCATGGCACCGGAACCGGCATCGGCTCCGGCGACCGAGCCCGCGCCGGCCTGTGGCTCACGGGTGGGGCGCGGCGGGGTGCCGGGGCGTACGGGAGCGGGCCGGGCGGAGGTTTCGGCAGGTGCCGGGTCCGCGGGGATCGGCCGCAGGCGCCGGGTCGTCTCCGCCGCGTTCTCGGCGGGGGCGCCGGTACGGCGTGGCGTGGGGAGCGGCCCGGGCCGGCCGGAGGAGCCCGGCAGGTGACGCGGTCGCGGAGGGGTGGCGGGCGGGGTGGCTGTCCTGTTGGCCTCGGGCCGGGACTCGGTACGGACACCGGGCGGAGTGGACGCCTCGGGCCGGGTCTCCGTGCGGACGCCGGGCGGGGTGGCTGTCCTGTTCGCCTCGGGCCGGGGCTCGGTGCGGACACCGGGCGGGGTGTCCGGGAAGCGGGCGGAGGCGAGCGGCGGGGGCGGTGTCGTGGACTCGGTGCGCTCGGGCGTGGTGGTGCCGAGGCTCGGGAAGCGAGGACGCCCGTTCGAGCCGCCGCCGGAGCCAGAGGGGCCCGGACCGGCCGGACTGCCGGCTGGAGCGGCCGGTCCGGAACCGGTGCCGTCCCCGGCCGATGAGCCACCCGCGCCTGAAAGGCCACGCGGACCGGCCGGACCGCCGCCCCGAGCCGCCGTGCCGGGACCGGTGCCGTCCCCGGCCGATGGGCCACCCGCGCCGATGCGCCCACGGGGCGCGGCCCGGTCCTCGGCGGTAGAGCCCGTCGAGGCCGCCTCGCGCGCTGAGGAGGGCCCCTGTGTATCAGTCGTCATGCCGCCGACACCGAAGAACCCACGTCCGTCCGACACATCACGCGCCCCGGCTACGGCAGACCCGGGCCGGTCGGTGTCCCGCTCCGGGGACGGCCTCCGTGAACCCGACGGGGCGTCGTCACCCATAGCCGTGTCGGACGGTTCCGCCGTCGTGTTCTCCGGGGGGTGTGCGGGACGCGGTGGGCTGCTGGGGCGTGGAGGGAAGGAGGCACGCCGCGCTTCCGTGCTCATGCACCCCCCGTTTCCTCGTGCCCGGGCCGCTGCGTTCTGCGCGGGCCGGTGGCGTCCTGCCCGAGGCCCGGCACGGAATCGTCCCGGGCACACATACCCGTACGGACGGAGCGTCATCCCGGCGCGGATCCCCGGCCGGCTCGTTCCGCCGTACGTGCGCGTCACTCTACGGCTTGTTCCTGCACGAACGGGAACCAGTCCACGAGCCCGGGGCATCTGCCCGGAACGTCCCCCTACCCTGCGGTAATCCAGTCTGGCAGGCTGCGTTCATGACTGCGCGCGCCGCCGACCGGGCCCGTTACGACCGGGCCACAGCCCATCTCGACGCCCCTCTCGCGATCGTGGACCTGGAGGCCTTCGACGCCAACGCCGCCGATCTGGTCCGCCGTGCCGGGGGCAAGCCCGTCCGGGTCGCCAGCAAGTCCGTGCGGTGCCGGGCGCTGCTGGAACGCGTCCTGGCCCGGGACGGCTTCGCCGGGATCATGTCCTTCACGCTCGCCGAGTCGCTGTGGCTGGCCCGCTCGGGGTTCGAGGACGTGTTGCTCGCCTACCCCTCGGCCGACCGTGCCGCGTACGCCGAGCTCGCCGGTGATCCCAAGCTCGCCGCCGCCGTCACCGTCATGGTGGACGATGTCGCCCAGCTCGATCTGATCGACGCCTCGCGGGGCGGCGGTCGTGAAGTGGTGCGGGTGTGCCTGGAGTTGGACACGTCCCTGCGGCTGCTCGGCGGGCGCGTGCGCGTCGGGGCCCGGCGTTCGCCACTGCACTCCCCCGCGCAGGTCGCGGACGTGGCCCGGGCGGTGGCCCGGCGGCCCGGCTTCGAGGTCGTGGGGATCATGGCGTACGAGGGACACGTCGCCGGTGTCGGCGACGCGGTGGCGGGGCGCCCGCTGAGGTCCCGTGCCGTACGGCTGATGCAGGCCGCCGCGAAGCGTGAGCTCGCCGAGCGGCGTGCGGAGGTGGTGCGCGCGGTGCGGGCCGTGGTGCCGGGTCTGGAGTTCGTCAACGGCGGCGGCACCGGCTCGGTGCAGCACACGGCGGCTGAGGACTCGGTGACCGAGATCGCCGCCGGGTCGGGGCTGTACGTGCCGCGGCTGTTCGACAACTACACGTCGTTCAGCGGCCGTCCGGCGGCCCTGTTCGCCCAGCCGGTCGTACGGCGGCCGGGCGTGGGCGTGGTGACCGTGCTCGGTGGCGGGTATCCCGCTTCCGGTGCCGCAGGGGCCGACCGGTCGCCCGTGCCGTACCTGCCCGAGGGGCTGCGCTACGACCCGCAGGAGGGGGCCGGTGAGGTGCAGACGCCGCTGCTCGGCTCGCCCGCCGACGACCTGCTGATCGGTGACAAGGTCTGGTTCCGGCACGCGAAGGCCGGTGAGCTGTGCGAGCGGTTCGACCAGCTGCGGCTGATCGAGGGCGACGCGGTGACGGCGACCGTGCCGACCTATCGCGGCGAGGGGCACACGTTCCTGTAGTCGCGTCAGTCCGAGGGGCCGATGCTGCTGCCGACGCCGCCGCCCGTGTCCGCGTCGCCGACCGGGCGGATGCCCTTGGTGACGCGGTCCATGTCGGCGAGCGGTGGTCCGTCCTCGCCCGCGTCGAAGACGTACCGGACGAGGACCGGTGACTCGGTGCCGACGCTGGAGGGGAAGACGAGCGACTGGACGTAGCCGCCCGGTCCCTTGGCGGTCTGCACGCGCCAGCGCACGCAGTACCCGGCGCGGCCGGCCACCGCGACCGGCCCGGACTTGACGACCTCGTGGGATTCCATGCCCCCGTGGGGCTTGCGGCCGATCCGGTCGCGGTCGTAGGCCTCTTCGGCCGCCTCGGAGATGTCCGCCTTGGCGAGGGCCTCGGGGGATTTCTCGTCGTTCGCGGTGACCGTGCGGGAGATGACGAGGCCGTGGCGGCAGGCAGTGCCGTCGCCGGGGCAGTCGTACGTGCCGTCCGTCGTCATGACGACGTCGTCCTCGGCGACGTACTGCGGGCGGACCCAGCCGTCGAGCAGCGGGAAGGTGACGCCGTTGAGCTGGTCCTCGACGACGGCCGGGTCGTCGGCGGACGGCTCGGAGGTGGACGTCCCGGGCGTCGGCTCCGAGGGTTGTGACGCCGTGGGGCCGGGGGCGGTCGGAACCGTCCTGGTCTCCGCGCCGCTGTCGTCGCCGCTGGTGAGGACCAGGGCTCCGGTGACGATCGCCGCGACCAGGACCGCCCCGGCGGCGACGAGGGCCACCGCCTTCGCGCGCCCGGTGCCGCCGCCCGGGGGCGGGGGCACCGGGCCGGCGCCGCCCCCGGGCGCACGACGGTGCTCGGTCCAGGCCGTGCCGTCCCACCAGCGTTCCAGATGGGGGCCGTGCGGGTCGGGATACCAGCCGGGCGGAGGCGTCATGCTCATCCCGGCACTCTAGAGCCAGGGGCCTAGAGGGGTGTCACGTACGCCCCCGCGATCCCGCCGTCGACCAGGAAGTCGGTGGCGTTCACGAAGGAGGAGTCGTCGCTGGCCAGGAAGGCGACCGCGGCGGCGATCTCCTCGGCCTCGGCGAAACGGCCGACCGGGACGTGCACCAGGCGGCGCGCGGCGCGCTCCGGGTCCTTGGCGAACAGCTCCTGGAGGAGGGGGGTGTTGACCGGGCCGGGGCACAGGGCGTTCACGCGGATGCCCTCGCGGGCGAACTGCACGCCCAGTTCGCGGGACATGGCCAGGACGCCGCCCTTGGAGGCCGTGTACGAGATCTGGCTGGTGGCGGCGCCCATCCTGGCCACGAAGGACGCCGTGTTGATGATCGAGCCCCTGCCCTGGCGCCGCATGTAGGGGATGGCGGCCTTGCAGCACAGGTAGACGGAGGTGAGGTTGACCTCCTGGACGCGCTTCCAGGCCTCCAGGCCGGTCTCCAGGATGGAGTCGTCGTCGGGCGGGGAGATGCCGGCGTTGTTGAAGGCGATGTCGACGCTGCCGTAGGTGTCGTAGGCCGTCCGGAAGAGGGCCTCGACCTCCTCGGGGTCGGTGACGTCGACCTTGACGAAGGTGCCGCCGGTCTCCTCGGCGGCGGCCTTGCCGCGTACCTCGTCGACGTCGCCGCAGACGACGTGCGCGCCCTCGGAGGCGAGGCGGCGCGCGGTGGCGAGGCCGATGCCGCTGCCGGCTCCGGTGATGACGGCCGTACGGCCGACCAGTCGGCGGCAGATGTTCTCCTGAGCCTGGGTCACTGTGCGGGGCCTTCCGTGCTGATGAAGACGTTCTTGGTTTCGGTGAAGGCGGCCAGGGCGTCGGGGCCGAGTTCGCGGCCGACGCCCGACTGCTTGTAGCCGCCGAACGGGGTCCAGTAGCGGACGCTGGCGTGGGAGTTGACGGACAGGTTGCCGGCGCGGACGGCCTGGGAGACGCGGAGCGCCCGGCCGACGTCCCTCGTCCAGATGGAGCCGGAGAGGCCGTAGGGGGTGTCGTTGGCCAGGCGGACGGCGTCCGCCTCGTCGGTGAACGGCAGCAGGACGGCCACGGGGCCGAAGATCTCCTCGCAGGCCGCCGCCGAGTCGGGCCGCTCGCCGGTGAGCACGGTCGGCGGGAACCAGAAGCCGGGCCCCTGGGGGGCGCTGCCGCGGAGGGCCGGGGCGTCGTCGGGCACGTATCCCCGGACGCGGTCGAGCTGCTGCCGGGAGATCAGCGGGCCCATCTGGGTCTTCTCGTCGGCCGGGTCGCCCACCACCACGGCGGCCAGGGCCTCGGCGAGCAGCTCGCGGACCTCGTCGTAGACAGTCTCCTGGACCAGGACGCGGGTGCGGGCGCAGCAGTCCTGGCCGGAGTTGTCCAGGAAGGAGAAGGGGTCGACGGCGGTCTCGAGGTCGGCGTCGGCGAAGACGATGTTGGGGCTCTTGCCGCCGAGTTCGAGGGTGACCGGCTTGACCTGCTCGGCGCCGAGCGCGGCGACGCGCGCCCCGGTACGGGTGGAGCCGGTGAAGACGACCTTGGCGACGCCGGGGTGCCGGACCAGTGCCTCGCCCGCGACGGCGCCGTGCCCCGGCAGGACCTGGAAGAGGTGCTCGGGGAGCCCCGCCTCCAGGGCGAGTTCGGCGAGGCGCAGGGCGGTGAGGGGGGTGGTCTCGGCGGGCTTGAGGATGACCGCGTTGCCGGCCGCGAGGGCGGGGGCGGTGCCCCAGGCGGCGATCGGCATGGGGAAGTTCCACGGCGCGATCACGCCGACGACGCCGAGCGGTTCGAGGATCGTGACGTTCAGGCCGCCGGGCACGGGGATCTGCCGGCCGGTGAGCCGCTCCACTCCCCCGGCCGCGTAGTCCAGCAGGTCACGGACGTTGCCGGCCTCCCAGCGGGCGTTGCCGATGAGGTGGCCGGCCTCGCGGACCTCCAGACGGGCCAGTTCCTCCAGGTGCTCGTCGACGGTGGCCGCGAAGCGGCGCAGCAGCCGGGCGCGGTCGCCGGGCGCGAGGGCGGCCCAGACGGTCTGGGCCCGGGCGGCCAGGGTGACCGCCGCGTCGACGTCGGCCGGGCCGGCCGCCGCGATGGCGGCGACGACCTCCTCGGTCGCGGGGTTCAGTACTTCCAGGAGGTGCTCGGAAGACAAGGGGGGCCTCACATACGTTCGAAGGAGCGGCGCAGCTCCCAGTCGGTCACCGCGGCGTCGAAGGCGTCCAGCTCGACCCGCGCCATGTTGCGGTAGTGCGCGACGACCTCGTCCCCGAAGGCGGCCTTCGCGATCGGGCTGTTCTCCCAGAGCTCGGCGGCCTCGCGCAGGGTGGTGGGGACGTGGGCGAAGTCGGCGGTGTAGGCGTTGCCGGGACAGGGTTCGGGCAGCTCCAGCTTCTGCTCGATGCCGTGCAGTCCGGCCGCGACCAGTCCGGCGACGGCGAGGTAGGGATTGACGTCGCCGCCGGGCAGCCGGTTCTCGAAGCGCAGGGAGCGGCCGTGGCCGACCACCCGCAGCGCGCAGGTGCGGTTGTCGTGCCCCCAGGCCACGGCGGTCGGGGCGAAGGAGCCGGGCTGGAACCGCTTGTAGGAGTTGATGTTGGGGGCGTAGAGCAGGGAGAAGTCGCGCAGGGCCGCGAGCTGTCCGGCGAGGAAGTGCCGCATGACGTCGGACATGCCGCCCTCGCCGTCCCCGGCCATGGCGTTGCCGCCGTCCGCGTCCGCGAGCGAGAGGTGGATGTGGCAGGAGTTGCCCTCGCGCTCGTTGTACTTGGCCATGAAAGTGATCGACATGCCCTCCTGGGAGGCGATCTCCTTGGCGCCGGTCTTGTAGACGGAGTGCTGGTCGCAGGTGACCAGGGCCTCGTCGTAGCGGAAGGCGATCTCGTGCTGGCCGGGGTTGCACTCGCCCTTGGCGGACTCGACGGTGAGGCCGGCCGCCGCCATCTCGTTGCGGATCCGGCGCAGCAGGGGCTCGATGCGGCCGGTACCGAGGACCGAGTAGTCGATGTTGTACTGGTTGGCCGGGGTGAGGCCGCTGTAGTTGGCGTCCCAGGCCTGTTCGTAGCTGTCCTTGAAGACGATGAACTCCAGCTCGGTGCCGACCTGGGCGGTGTAGCCGAGCTCGGCCAGGCGCTCCAGCTGGCGGCGCAGTATCTGGCGGGGCGCGGCGACCACCGGGGAGCCGTCGTTCCAGGCGAGGTCGGCGTGGAGCATGGCCGTGCCCTCGTTCCAGGGGACGCGGCGCAGGGTGCTCAGGTCCGGGACCATCGCGAAGTCGCCGTAGCCGCGGTCCCAGGAGGACATCGCGTAGCCCTCGACGGTGTTCATCTCGGTGTCGACGGCGAGCAGGTAGTTGCAGCCCTCGGTGCCGTGCTGGAGCACCTCGTCGAGGAAGAAGCGGGCGGCGAACCGCTTGCCCTGCAGCCGCCCTTGCATGTCGGGGAAGGCCAGGACGACAGTGTCGATCTCACCGCCCGCGACGAGGGCGTGCAGCTCCTCGACGCTCAGCGGGGGTGTGCGGTCTGCCACGGGAAGGCCTCCTAGGCTCCTTGGATCCGCTGCCTTGGATCCGTCGGGAGCCATAAGGTATTGCGGAGAACCATTGCTTGGGAAGGGGGTACGGCCACATGCCGGAGGAAGCTGGGGGCGAGGTGCGGGACGGACTGACGCCGGTGCTGCGGCCGGTGCGCGCGGGCAACGGCTTCGAGGAGGCGCTGGAGCAGATCCTCCAGGTCGTACGGCTGGGCCTGGTGGCGGGGGGCGAGCGGCTGCCGGCCGAGCGGGAGCTGGCGGAGCGGCTGGGGATCAGCCGGGTGACGCTGCGCGAGGTGCTGAAGGTGCTCCAGGACCAGGGTCTGGTCGAGTCGCGGCGCGGCCGGTACGGCGGCACGTTCGTGCTGCCGCGTACGGACGCGGGCGGCGAGGACGAGCTGCGGCGCCGGGTCGCCGAGGTCGACATAGAGGACGTGCTGCGCTTCCGGGAGGTGCTGGAGGTCGGCGCGGCCGGGCTGTGCGCGGCGCACGGACTGGACGAGAAGCAGGCGGAACGGCTCCGTGAGGCCCTGGCCCGCACACACGACGCCCCGCTCTCCGACTACCGCCGCCTGGACACGCTGCTGCACCTCACGCTCGCCGAGTTGTCGGGCTCCCCCACGCTCACGGCCCAGTACGCGGCCGTGCGCGCGAGCGTCAACGACCTGCTCGACTGCATCCCGCTCCTCGTGCGCAACCTGGAGCACTCCCAGCGGCAGCACACCGCCCTGGTGGAGGCCGTGATCGAGGGCGACGCGGATCAGGCACGGGAGATCATGCGCGAGCACTGCGGGGGTACGGCGGCGCTGCTGCGCGGGTTCCTGGGCTGAGCCGGGCCGTGTTCCGGCGGGGCGAGGCAGTGGTGCGGTGAGGATTTACGGGCGATTAACGCACGGGTCTTGCCTTCCCTCGGTCGGCACGGCAAAGGTATGGCCTCATTCCATTGAGGGAGTCTGCCCATGTCCCAGGAACCCACCACCACTCCCGTCGCCCCGGAGGGCGACGACTATCTGGAGCGCAGAGCGCTCCGCCGGGGCAGCGCCGGCTGGGTGCTGCTGACCGGCCTCGGCGTCGCCTACGTCGTCTCCGGCGACTACTCGGGCTGGAACTTCGGCCTGGCCGAGGGCGGCTTCGGCGGGCTCGCGATCGCCATGGTGCTCATGGGCGCGATGTACGCCTGCATGGTCTTCGCCCTCGCCGAACTGTCCTCGATCCTGCCGACGGCGGGCGGCGGCTACGGCTTCGCACGGCGGGCACTGGGCCCCTGGGGCGGCTTCCTGACCGGTACGGCGATCCTCATCGAGTACGTCCTCGCGCCCGCCGCGATCGTCATCTTCATCGGGGACTACGTCGAGTCGCTGGGCCTGTTCGGCCTGGAGTCCGGCTGGCCGATGTACCTGCTCTGCTTCGCGATCTTCCTCGGCATCCATCTGTGGGGCGTGGGCGAGGCGCTGCGGTTCAGCTTCGTCGTCACCGGCATCGCGGTCGCCGCTTTGATCGTGTTCGCGCTGGCGGCCCTGCCGGACTTCTCCATCGGGTCGCTGGACGACATCCCGGTCGACGCCTCGGCGGCGGGCTCGAACTCCTGGCTGCCGTTCGGCCTGCTCGGCATCTGGGCGGCGTTCCCGTTCGGCATGTGGTTCTTCCTGGGCGTCGAGGGGGTGCCGCTGGCCGCCGAGGAGACCAAGGATCCGGCCCGTACGCTGCCGAAGGCGATCCGCTGGTCCATGGGCATCCTGGTGGTGCTGGCCGTGGTCACGTTCTTCGCGGCGGCGGGCGCACGCGGTTCCGCGGCGATCCAGGAGGCGGGCAACCCGCTGGTCGAGGCGCTGCAGCCGGGCGGCGAGGCGACGACACTGAGCCGGATCGTGAACTACGCGGGCCTGGCCGGCCTGGTGGCCTCGTTCTTCTCGCTGATCTACGCGGGCTCGCGCCAGCTGTTCGCCCTGTCCCGCGCGGGATACCTGCCCCGCTTCCTTTCCCTCACCAGCCGCCGCAAGGCGCCCTACCTCGGCCTGCTGGTGCCCGGCACGATCGGCTTCCTGCTGGCCGCGGTGTCGGGCAACGGCGCCCGCATGCTGAACATCGCCGTCTTCGGCGCGACCATCTCCTACGCGCTGATGTCCCTGTCGCACATCGTGCTGCGCCGCCGCGAGCCGGAGCTGCCGCGGCCGTACCGCACGCCCGGCGGGGTGGTGACCTCCTCGGTCGCCCTGGTGCTGGCCTGTGCGGCGCTGGTGGCCACGTTCCTGGTGGATGTGACGGCGGCGGTCATCGCGCTCGTGGTGTACGTCGTCGCCGTCGGGTACTTCGGCCTGTACAGCAGGAAGCGGCTGGTGGCGAAGGCACCGGAGGAGGAGTTCGCGGCACTGGCGGCGGCCGAGGCAGAGTTGTCACGGGACTGAGATGGAACGAGGCGTGCGAGGCGTCGACTATGAGGGAGTTTCTGTGTCCAGGCCGTTGATCGGGGTCAGCACGTATCTGGAGTCCGGTGCGCGCTGGGGCGTGTGGGAGCTGGAGGCGGCCCTGCTGCCGGCCGGTTACCCGCGGCTGGTGCGGCGGGCGGGCGGCCTGGCCGCGATGCTTCCGCCGGACGACCCGCTGCACGCGGCCGATGTCGTGGCCCGGCTGGACGGGGTGGTCATCGCGGGCGGGCCTGATGTCGAGCCGGTCCGCTACGGGGCGGAGCGCGAGCCGCGGACCGGGCCGCCGGCGCGGGAGCGGGACGCGTGGGAGCTGGCCCTGATCGACGCGGCGCTGGCGGCGGAGGTGCCGTTGCTGGGCATCTGCCGGGGCATGCAGCTACTGAACGTCGCGCTCGGCGGCACGCTGGTGCAGCACATCGACGGGCACGCGGAGCAGGTGGGCGTCTTCGGCGGGCATGCGGTCAAGCCGGTGCCGGGGAGTCTCTACGGCGGTGTCGTGCCGGAGGAGACGTTCGTACCGACGTATCACCACCAGGCCGTGGACCGGCTGGGCGAGGGCCTGGTCCCGTCGGCACACGCGGCGGACGGGACGATCGAGGCACTGGAACTGCCGAGCCACGCGGGGTGGGTGCTGGGGGTGCAGTGGCACCCGGAGATGGGGGATGACGTGCGGGTGATGCGGGCGTTGGTGGAGGCGGCGACGGTCGCCTGACCCCGGTGCGCGCACGGCACCAGGGGGCCCCGCCCCCTGGACCCCCGGCCTATGCCCACCCGCCACCCGAATCGGTCGGACAAGAAGCCGGGCTCGACAAGCGTGGCCGGGCACCTCCTACCCCCGCGTCAGCGACAGCAGATCCCGCGCCGGACCAGTCGGCCGATGCCCCGTAGGCCACACCGCCCGCAGATCCCGCGCCAACGCCACCCCCTCCACCGGCACACTCACCAGCCGCCGCATGGCCAGCTCCTCCCCCACCGCCAGTTCGCTCAGCACCGACGGCCCAGCCCCGCTCACCGCCGCCGCCTTGACCGCCGTCGTCGAGGACAACTCGATCAGCGGCCGGGCCAGCCCCCCGAGCGCCGCGTCCAGGACCTGCCGCGTCCCCGACCCCTTCTCGCGAAGGATCAGCGGCGTCGACGCCAACTCCCCCGCCGCCAAGGGCCGTCGACGACGCGCCCAGGGATGCCCGGGGGCGGTGACCACTATCAGCCGGTCGTGCGCGATGACGACCGAGTCCAGCCCTGTCGGGACCGACAGCCCCTCCACGAACCCCAGATCCGCCTCGTCCGACAGCAGCCGTTCCGCCACCACCGTCGAGTTCCCGGCATGCAGGGACACCGCCGTGTCGGGCCGCTGGGCGCGCAACGCGAGCAGCCAGCCGGGCAGCAGGTACTCGGCGATCGTCATGCTCGCCGCCACCCGCAACCGCGAGTCACGGCGGTCGCGCAACGCCTGCGCCCCCACGTCGAACGCCTCCGCCGCCTCGACGATCCGCCGCGCCCAGTCCGTCACCAGCGCACCGGCGTCCGTCAGCCGGGAGCCGCGCGGCGAGCGGTCGACCAGCGCCACGCCGAGCTGCCGCTCCATCGACCGGATCCGGCTGCTCGCCGCGGGCTGGGTGATGCCGAGTTCCCGCGCGGCCCCGCCGAGGCTGCCGAGCCGCGCCACCGCCAACAACAGCTCCAGCGCGCCGAGATCCGGCACCCGGTGTGCCAGGGACCCGGTCCCGGCGGTCGGCACGTCACCCTGCTCATCCGTCCTGCTCATAAACCCAGCTTATGTCGCCATAGAGGCATACTCCCTGGTGGTGCGGCTCCGGCGGCACGACCGTTGGGTCATGGTCACCGCAGCCCAGCCCCTCGCGTACCCCGTGTCGGTCCGTCATCTCGGCCCCAACTGGTACGCCACCGTGATGGGCACCTCCGTCGTCGCCACCGCCGGAGCCGCCCTGCCGTCGCACCTTCCCGGGCTGCGCCCCGTGCTCGCCGGTGTCTGGGTCCTCGCGTTCGTCCTGCTCCTGGCCCTGCTCGGGGCCCGGGCCGTGCACTGGGCCCACCACCGGGACCAGGCCCGCGCCCATCTCCTCGACCCGGCGACGGCACCCTTCTACGGCTGTCTCGCCATGGCCCTGCTCGCCGTGGGCGGCGGTGCTCTCACCGTGGGCCGGGACGTGATCGGCGTGCGGGCGGCCGTCGCGCTCGACGCCGTGCTGTTCACCGCCGGTACGGCTCTCGGGCTGGCCGCCGCCGTCACCGTGCCGTATCTGATGGCCGTACGACACCGGGTCGAGCCGGGACAGGCCACCCCCGTCTGGCTGCTGCCGCTGGTCGCGCCCATGGTGTCGGCCGCCGTCGGGCCACTGCTGGTTCCTCATCTGCCCGCCGGTCAGCCCCGGGAGACGCTGCTGCTGGTCTGCTTCGCGCTGTTCGGGCTCAGTCTGCTCGCCACGCTCGTCATGCTGCCGCTGGTCTTCGCACGGCTGCTCACCGGCGGGCCGCTGCCCCTCGCCCTCACCCCGACCCTGTTCCTGGTGCTGGGACCGCTCGGGCAGTCGACGACCGCCGTCGGAGCGTTCGCGGACACCGCCCCCGGAGTCGTACCGGCGCCGTACAGCCAGGGCTTCGGCGTGCTCGCCGTGCTCTACGGCGTGCCCGTGATGGGGTTCGCCCTGCTGTGGTTCTGCCTCGCCACCGTCCATGTGCTGCGCGCCCGGCGGCACGGGATGCGGTTCGCGATGACGTGGTGGTCGTTCACCTTCCCGGTCGGCACCTGTGTCACGGGCGCCGAGGCCCTGGGCCGGCACACCGGGCTCGTGGCCTACGAAGGGCCGGCGGTCGTGCTGTACGCGGTGCTGGTCGTCGCGTGGGGCGCCGCCGCCGCGGGCACCGCACGCGGGCTGTTCAGGGGCGAGTTGCTCGCAGGGCCCGCTCCAACACCCGTGGCGCCTCGGCCAGCGACGGTCCGTACCAGGTGAGGTGCCGTCCGCTGACGAGCGCGCAGGGCAGGCCGGGGAAGGCCTCGGGGCCGTCGTCGGCGGTGAAGCGGTAGGGCTCGTCCGGGAGGATCACCACGTCCGGCTCCGCGGCGCGCAACTCCTCCAGCGGGATACGGGGGTAGCGGTCGGGGTGCGCCGCGTGCACAGGGTCGACGCCGAGGCGGGCCAGGACGTCGCCCGCGAAGGTGTCACGGCCCAGGACCATCCACGGGCGGCGCCAGATCGGCACGACCGCCGTCAGGCGGGTCACGGGCCGCGGCAGGGACGACCAGGCCTCCTCCGCCTCGTCCAGCCAGCGCGGGCGTGCCGTCACCCCGCAGGCGTCCAGGACCCGGGCCAGTTCCCGGAAGGCCCCCGGCACATCGCGGATCTCCGTCACCAGGACCTCGACGCCCGCCGCGCGCAGGGCCGCGAGGTCGGGCTCGCGGTTCTCCTCCTCGTTGGCGATCACCAGGTCGGGGGCGAGGGACACGATCCGGTCGGGCTCGGGGTTCTTGGTGCCGCCGACGCGTACGACGTCCAGGCCGGGCGGATGGGTGCACCAGTCGGTGGCGCCGACCAGGGCGCCGGGCGCGGACCGGGCCACGGCCTCGGTCAGCGAGGGGACCAGCGAGACGACCCTCACCGGCGTGGCCGGTCCCGGACCGCCTCGATGTGCTCCGCCACGGCGACGACGATCACGCGGGTGTCCGACTCCGTGGCCCGCCAGCGATGCCGTACGCCACCGGTGAGGTACAGCGTGTCGCCGCGGCCGAGCCGGTAGGCGCGGCCCTCCGCCTCGATCTCCACCGCCCCGTCGGCGACGTACATCAACTGGTCGTTGCGGTACTGGAATTCACGGCCCGCGTCATGGTCGCCGATGAACTCGGAGGCGTGCATCTGGTGGTGGCCGCGCACCAGCGACCGGGTCCGGGGCTGGGGCAGCGGCCCGGCGCCCTCGGCGCGGACGACGTCCACGCTGCACGCCGGGTCGGCGGCGGCGAGGAGTTCCACGGCGGTGGTGCGCAGGGCGTCGGCGACCTTCTCCAGAGAGCTTCGGCTGGGGCGCGCCCGGTCGTTCTCGATCTGGCTCAGGAACGGGACCGACAGGCCGCTGCGCTCGGCCACGGCGGCGAGGGTGAGATCCAGCGCGCGGCGCCGGCGGCGCACGGCCGCGCCCACCCGAAGGGACTGCTCTTTGTGGTCGCCCATCGCTCCGGCTCCCTCCTTCGCCCGTCGATCCGGTCCCCGTGCACCAGTGTCCCGGAGCACTGCTTCTGTTGAGTTGTCTGCACCCTACGCATGTTCGGCAAACCGTTTCATGCGCCCGTCACATCGACGTCATACAGGGCGGCGCGCGACCCCACAGTTCGCGCCAGGGGATCGGCCGCTCTCAGGCAGCGTACGGATTTCCTCCCATGGGAGGAACAGGACGGCCGGGGTCGCTCGGGGGGTGGCGTCGCGCTCTGTGGTTGTCCGGATCCCGCTCGTGGACACGAGTGCGGGGCGGGACGCGTCGTATCGCGTCCCGCCCCGCATCCGGCCTCACCACAGCGTCACTGCGGCGTCATGCGCTCCACCATGTCGGGGTGCTCCTTCAGCCACGCGGCGACGGCCTCTTCCTCATGGCCCTGACCGCGGTTCTTGATCTCGCTCTCCAGGGTGCCGAGCTCGTCCTCGGTCATCTTGAAGTTCTTGATCCACTTCGTGAGCTGCGGGTACTCCTCGGGGAACTTCTCGTTGGAGATGGTGCGGATCGTGTTGCCCTCGCCGAAGGCCTTCTTGGGGTCCTTCAGCTTGGTCAGCTCGTAGTCGCTGTACGCCCAGTGCGGCGACCAGAGCGTGACGGCGATCGGCTCCTTCTTGGCGTAGGCGCGCTTCAGCTCGGCCAGCATGGCCGGGGTGGAGCCGTCGACGACCTCGTACTCCTCGTCCAGGCCGTAGCCGGGCAGCACCTTGTTCTTCAGGAGGTCCATCTCGCCGGTGCCCGGCTCGATGCCGATGATCTTCCCCTTGAAGGTGCCGGACTTGCCCTTGAGGTCCTCGAGGGAGTCGACGCCCTTCACGTACGACGGTACGGCGAGCTCCAGCGAGGTCGGTTCGTACCAGGTGCCCAGGTCCTTGAGCCGGTCCTTGTTCTTGTCCCAGTAGTTCTTCTGGGCATAGGGCAGCCAGGCGTCGAAGTTGAGGTCGATGTCGCCCGAGGCCAGGCCGGTGTAGACGGGGCCGACGTCCATCTGCTTCAGGTTCATCCTGTAGCCGCGCCGCTCGAGGACGTTCTTCCACAGGTAGGTGACGGCGATGTCCTCGTCCCAGGGGAACCACGCCACGTCCAGGGGCTGCTTGGCCTCTGCCGGTGTGCTGCCGCCGGCGTTCTCGACCGGGGCCATCTTGTCGGCGAAGCCGGGGTTCTGCTTCAGCCAGGCGCGGACGGCCTCCTGCTGATTGCCCTTGCCCGCCTTGTTGATCTCGGCTTCGAGGCTGGTGAGTTCCTTCTCGTTCATCTTGAAGTTCTTCAGCCACTCGGCGACCGTCGGGTCGTCGTCCGCGAAGCCCTTGCGGGACAGCGTGTGCACACCGTCGCCCTTGCCCCAGGCACCCTTGGGGTCCTTGAGCTTCTTGAGGTCGTAGTCGTTGTACGCCCAGTGCGGCGACCAGAGCGTGACGACGATCGGCTTCTTCTGGGCGTAGGAACGCTTCAGCTCGGCCAGCATCGCGGGCGTGGAGCTGTCGACGACCTGGTACTCCTTGTCCAGGCCGTACTCCTTGAGGACCTTGCTCTTGAGCAGGGCCATCTCGCCGGCGCTGGACTCGATGCCGGTGATCTTGCCGCCGAACTGCGAGGCCTTGCCCTTGAGGTCCTCCAGGGAGTCGATGCCCTTCATGTAGGAGGGCACGGACAGCTCCAGGGACGTCTTGTCGTACCAGGCGCCGAGGTCGTCGAGCTGCTTGCCGTACTTCTTCCAGTACTGGGCGTGGGTCGTGGGCAGCCAGGAGTCCGTCTGGAAGTCGACGTCGCCCTGGGAGAGGGACGTGTACAGCGGGCCCGCGTCGAACTGCTTGGCCTCGACCTCGTAGCCGCGCTGCTCCAGGACCTCCTTCCACAGGAAGGTGGAGGCGACGCCCTCGTCCCAGGGGATGTAGCCGATGCTGATCTTCTTGCCCTGGCCGACGTTCTTGCCGCCCGCCACGGCGGTGGAGTCGGTGCTCTTGCCGAGGACACCCATGCCGCCCGCGGCGAGCGCGAGGACGACCACGCCGATCACGGCGACGACCGGGCGGGGCCGGTAGGACCAGATCTTCAGCCCCTGGGTGGCGCGCAGCTTGGCGGCGGCGCGGCGGCCGAGCGGGGAGACCTGGGTGCCCAGGGCGCTGGTCATGCGGTCCAGGTAGATCGCGAGGATCACGATGGCCACACCGGCCTCGGAGCCCAGGCCCACGTTGAGCTGGCCGATGGCCTCGTTGACGTCGCCGCCGAGGCCGCCGGTGCCGACCATGCCGGCGATCGCGGCCATGGACAGACCGAGCATGATGACCTGGTTGACACCGGCCATGACGGTGGGCAGGGCGAGCGGGAGCTGCACGCGCAGCAGGGTGTTGCGGGGCGTGGTGCCGAACGCGTCGGCGGCCTCGACCAGTTCCTTGTCGACCTGCCGGATGCCCAGCTCGGTCATGCGCACGCCGGGTGCGAGCGCGAAGATCAGCGTGGCGACGATGCCGGCGGGGGCGCCGGTGCCGAAGAACAGGATCGCCGGGATGAGGTAGATCATCGCGGGCAGCGTCTGCATGAAGTCCAGGACGGGCCGGACCAGACCGCTGACGCGGTCCGAGCGGGCCGCCCAGATGCCGACGGGTATGGAGATCACGAGCGCGATGACGGTCGCCACGAGGACGAGCGCCAGGGTGATCATCGCGTTCTCCCACAGTTCGAGGGAGTCGATGAACGCGAATCCGACGAACGTGAGGACACCGGCGAGCGTGCCGCGCAGCCAGAAGGCGACCACGGCGAAGATGCCCGCGAGGATCAGTGGTTCGGGGGCCTGGAGGACGGCGTTGATGCCGTCGTAGAGGCCGAGGAAGACGGTCTTGCAGAAGTCGAACAGCCACGCCATGTGGGTGGTGAGCCAGTCGACCCCGTCGTTGACCCAGCTGCCGAGCTCGATCCTAGGCACGGGCGGTCACCTTCTCTCCGCCCTTGTCCCGCGGGGAGTCGCAGGGCTCGGGGGTGGTGTCCTGCTCGTCGCCGAGGAAGCCGATCAGACGCTGCCGGGGGACGACGCCGATCTGCTTGTTGTCCTGGTCCACGACCGAGACGGGGTGGGAGAGCCCGGCGCTGATCGCGCACAGCTCGGTGAACGGGGTGTCGGCCGTGGCGGTCCGGCAGTGGCAGCCGGGGGCGTCGGCGGTGACCGAGGGGTCCATGATCTCGCCCGCGGTCAGGACGCGGGAGCGGTCGACGTCCTGGGTGAAGGAGGCGACGTAGTCGTTCTCCGGCCGCAGCAGGATGTCCTGGGCGGTGCCGATCTGGACGATCTCGCCGTCGCGCATGACGGCGATGCGGTCGCCCAGGCGCATGGCCTCGTTGAGGTCGTGGGTGATGAAGACGATCGTCTTCTTGAGCTTCTGCTGGAGCTCCAGCAGCTGGTCCTGCATGTCGCGGCGGATCAGCGGGTCCAGGGCACTGAAGGACTCGTCCATCAGCAGCAGGTCGGCGTCGGTGGCGAGCGCGCGGGCGAGTCCGACGCGCTGCTGCATGCCGCCGGACAGCTCGTCGGGCCAGGACTTCTCCCAGCCGGCCAGGCCGCACAGGGCGAGCGCCTCGTCGGCGCGGCGTACGCGCTCGGCGCGGGGCACGCCCTGCACTTCAAGACCGTAGGCGGCGTTCTCGCGCACGCTGCGGTGCGGGAACAGCGCGAAGTGCTGGAACACCATGCTGATCTTCTGCGAGCGGACCTTGCGCAGCTCGCGGTCGCCGAGCGTGGTGAGGTCCTGGCCGTCGAAGCGGACGTGCCCGGAGGTCGGCTCGAGCAGGCCGTTCAGCATGCGCAGCAGGGTGGACTTGCCGGATCCCGACAGACCCATGACGACGAAGATCTGGCCGGGCTCCACGGTGAAGGACGCGTCGATCACGGCGGCGGTCGTGCCCTCGGCGCGCAGTTCCTCCCGGTCGGCCCCGTCACGGAGCCGCTCGACCGCTCGGTCCGGTCTTCTGCCGAACACTTTGTACAGGCTCTCTGCCTGAAGCCTCGCTGACACGTGCACCTCAATCTCGGCGGCAACAGAACAGAGCGAGGACAGGGCCCCGCAAACAGTTGAAATGCGCAACCAGCCTCGCTCTGCGGCCGCGCCTCCCCTGGATCGCGAAAAGCAAACCGATAAGTGGGGCGCCTCACACAGAACGCACACACAGCAACGCGCTGCGCAGCGCCGAGTGGCTGTCAGTGACGTACGGCATGATGCGTGGCGTGACCGGACGACTGATGCTCCTCGACACCGCCTCCCTGTACTTCCGCGCCTACTTCGGCGTCCCGGACTCGGTCCGGGCCCCGGACGGCACACCGGTGAACGCCGTGCGCGGACTGCTCGACTTCATCGACCGCCTGGTCAAGGACCACCGGCCCGACCAGCTTGTGGCCTGTATGGACGCCGACTGGCGGCCGCAGTGGCGGGTGGAGCTGATCCCCTCCTACAAGGCGCACCGCGTCGCCGAGGAGCGCGCGGCCGGCCCGGACGAGGAGGAGGTGCCCGACACACTGTCGCCGCAGGTGCCGGTCATCGAGGCGGTGCTGGACGCGCTGGGCATCGCGCGCGTGGGCGTCGCCGGGTACGAGGCGGACGACGTGATCGGCACGTTCACCGCGCGGTCGAAGGGCCCGGTCGACATCGTCACGGGCGACCGCGATCTATACCAGCTGGTGGACGACGCCCGCGGGGTGCGCGTGCTGTACCCGCTGAAGGGCGTCGGCACGCTCCAGCTCACCGACGAGGCATGGCTCCGCGGGAAGTATGGGGTAGCCGGGAGCGGGTACGCGGATCTGGCCCTGCTGCGCGGCGACCCCAGCGACGGCCTGCCGGGCGTGCCGGGCATCGGAGAGAAGACGGCCGCCAAGCTGCTGGCCGAGTACGGGGACCTGGCCGGGATCATGGCGGCGGTCGAGGACCGGCGGTCGAAGCTCACGCCGACGCAGCGCAGGCGGCTGGATGAGTCCCGCCCCTATCTCGCGGTCGCGCCGAAGGTGGTCCGGGTCGCGGACGACGTACCCCTGCCCGATGTCACCACGGCGCTGCCGCGGGCCCCGCGCGACCCGGCGGAGCTTCGGACACTGGCGACGCGCTGGGGACTGGGCGGCTCACTGGAGCGTCTTCTGACCACGCTGGCGGTGTGACGGGGGCGGGCCGACGGCCTTCCGGAGACAGGCGGTGTTCATGAACCTCTCATTCAAGAGGTGTTAAGTGGGGGCGAGGTGCTAACTTAGGTAAGCCTAACTATGTGAGACAGGGAGGTCCTCATGGCAGAGCGACCGGGACGCCAGCCGCGCAAGCCGCACTCCGCTCAGGTCGTCCGCACCGAGCGGCTGACTCCGCACATGCAGCGTGTGGTGCTCGGCGGCGAGGGCCTCGCCGACTTCACGGCGGGCACGTGCACCGACCACTATGTGAAGCTGCTGTTCCCGCCCGAGGGCGTGACCTACCCGGAACCCTTCGACATGCAGCGCATCCGTGACGAGGTCCCCCGCGAACAGTGGCCGGTGACCCGGACGTACACGGTGCGGCATTGGGACGCCGAGCACCACGAGCTGACCCTGGACTTCGTCGTCCACGGCGACGAGGGCCTGGCCGGCCCCTGGGCGGCACGCGTCCAGCCGGGCGAGACCGTGCGCTTCATGGGACCGGGCGGGGCGTACGCGCCCGACACCGACGCCGACTGGCATCTGCTCGTCGGTGACGAGAGCGCGCTGCCCGCGATCGCCTGCGCCCTGGAGGCCCTGCCGCGCGGCGCCAAGGCCATCGCCTTCGTGGAGATCTCCGGCCCCGAGGAGGAGCAGAAGATCGACTCGGACGTGGACGTCGTCTGGCTGCACCGCGGCGACCGCCCCCTCGGCGAGGCGCTGGTCGAGGCGGTACGGAACCTGGAGTTCCCCGAGGGCCGGGTGCACGCCTTCGTCCACGGCGAGGCGCACTTCGTGAAGGAGCTGCGCCATCTGCTCCGGGTCGAGCGCGACATCGCGCGCGAGGACCTGTCGATCTCCGGCTACTGGCGGCGCGGCCACAACGAGGACGGCTGGCAGGCCTCCAAGCGGGACTGGAACGCGCGCATCGAAGCGGAACAGGAGAGCAGTCCGGCCGCCTGAGCGAGGCGAGCCCGACACCCTCCCGGTCTCAGTCGCCCCGCACCCGCGCGTGCAGATGCATGTCATGCCAGCCGTCCGGGTGCAGGACGGCACCGCGCTTCGTGCCCTCCAGGGTGAAGCCCGTCCTGGAGGCGACGCGGCAGGACGCCTCGTTGCGTACGGCGTGCAGGAGTTCCAGGCGGTGGAAGCCGGTCTCGTCGAGGGCCCAGCGGGTCAGCCCGCTCGTGGCCCGCACGGCGATGCCCCGCCCCCGGGCCGCCGGGACGGTCCAGTACGCCACCTCCGCCGTGCCGTCGTCGAGCCGTATCTCACGCAGCGCTACGCGACCCAGCAGCGAGCCGGAGTCCGCGTCGGTGACGGCCCAGTGCGCCTCCCGTTCCTCCTTCCAGGCCCGGTGCCAGTCGCGGATCCAGCCGGCGACCTCCTCCTCGGAGTCGGCGGCCCGGGCGTGCCACTGGTGCATCACGGGATCCTGGAACACCTCGTACACCGCGGACGCGTCCTCGGCCCGCCATGGGCGCAGGAGGAGTCCGTCGCCGGTGGCGAGGGTGGGCTGCGGGTGTCGGGCGAGGGTCCCGGCGGTCAGGACCGGGCTGGTGAGGAACGGCATGCCCCGCATCCTGGCAAGGACGCGAGGCGCGGTCCCAGTGGTTTTCCGCCCGGCGCACCGGGCCTCGTACGCTGGGCCGCGATGAGACGCAAGCCCCGCATCCCGCCCTCGCCCCTGCCGCAGCGCCACGGCGTGGATCCGGTGCGGGTGCGGCTGCCCGTCGCGGGGTCGTGGACCACGGTGCGCGAGCACTTGGCGGAGCGGCTCAGCGGGGCGGGTGCCGGGGTCGTCGACGGGATGTTCGACGAAGGACGGATCCTCGGGGCGGACGGACGGGCCGTGGCGGCGGACGCGCCGTACGTGCCGGGGATGTTCGTGTGGTTCCACCGGGAGCTGCCCGAGGAGGTCCCGGTGCCCTTCCCGCTGGAGGTCGTGCACCGGGACGAACACATCGTCGTCGTCGACAAGCCCCACTTCCTCGCCACCACCCCGCGCGGCGGCCATGTCACCGAGACCGCGCTGGCCAGGCTGCGCCGGGAGCTGGACATCCCGGCGCTCGGCGCCGCGCACCGTCTGGACCGGCTCACCGCGGGGCTCGTGCTGTTCACCGTGCGCCCCGAGGAGCGCGGCGCGTATCAGACGCTGTTCAGTGCCCGCCGGGTCCACAAGGAGTACGAGGCCGTCGCCCCGTACGACCCCGCCCTCAGCCTGCCCCGGACCGTACGCAGCCGGATCCTGAAGGAGCGGGGGGTGCTCCAGGCCCGGGAGGTGGCGGGCGAGCCGAACGCCGTGAGCCGAGTCGAACTCCTCGGGCACCGCACGGAAGGCGCCGACGGACTCGCCCGCTACCGGCTGGTGCCCGGCACCGGGCAGACACACCAGCTGCGGGTGCACATGACCACGCTGGGCGTGCCGATCCTCGGCGACCCGCTCTACCCGGAGGTGACCGCACCCGTACCGGCCGGTGACTTCCGGCGCCCGCTCCAACTGCTGGCACGGGCCCTGGAGTTCACCGATCCGGTCACGGGCGAGGAGCACCGGTTCCGCAGCGGCCGGGAACTCGCGGCCTGGGCGTCGTACGACCGGTGGGCCGCCGGGGCGTACGACGGCCCGTCAGCCGGTCAGTAGCCGCGCCACCAGCTCAGGAAGCGCTGCCAGGCTCCCTTGCGGCGAGCCGGTTCCTGCGCCGTCGGCTGAACCTGCGGGGGCGCAGGGGCCGCCGGCAGGGGCTGCGCCGGGGCCGGCCGCGGCTGTACGGCGGCGGCCGGTGCGGCCTGCGGCTGTGGGCTGCCGATCTGCCAGTCGGAGCGCTGCGCCGGGACCTGCTTGTGGTTCGGCGGCTCCGTCACGTCCTGCGGCGGCTTGGGAGAGAACTGCACCGGCATCTCCACCAGGTGCCGGGAGGCGATGGACGCCGTCCAGCGCAGCTCCTCCTCGTCGCAGTCGAGTTCGACGTCGGGCAGCCGCATCAGCAGCGCGTCGACGCCGACATCGGCGATGGAACGGCCGACGTCCTGGCCGGGGCACTCGTGCGGGCCGCCGCCGAACGCGAGGTGGGAGCGGTTGCCCTGCATGCTGGCGGACAGGTCGGGCCGGACCCGCGGGTCGACGTTGGCCGGGGCCGGGGCGAAGAGCAGTCCGTCGCCCCGGCGGATCCGCTGACCGCCCAGCTCGGTCTCCTGCTTGGCGAAGTAGGCGAAGACCGTGCTGAACGGCGGCTCGTTCCACAGGGACTGCTCCACCGCCTCCGGCACCGTCATCTGGCCGCCGTTGAGCTGGGCGCGGAAACGCGGGTCGATCAGCACCGTGAGCAGCACATTGGACAGCAGGTTGGTGGTGGCCTCGTAGGCGGCGAAGAGCACGAGGCGCAGGTGCTCCCTGACCTCGTCGTCGGTCAGCCGGGCCGGGTGGGTGATCAGGTAGCTGGCGAAGTCCTCCTCCGGCTGGGCGCGGCGCCGCGCGGTGAGCCGGCTCAGGGCGTCCATGACGTAGGAGTGGCTGGCGATCGCGGTCTCGGTGCCCTTGAGCGCGTCGCGGGCGGCCTCGACGAGACGGTCGTTGTACTCGTCGGCCATGCCGAGGATCTCGCACATCACGGCCATCGGCAGGTGCTCGGCGAACTGGCCGACGAGGTCGGCCTCGCCCTTCTCGCAGAAGCGGTTGACGATGGCCTGCGTGCTGCGGTTGATGTAGCGGCGCAGGCTGCGGAAGTCGATGGTCGAGATGGCGCCCATGACCGCGCCGCGCAGCCGCTTGTGCTCGTCGCCCTCGGCGTGCGAGGCGATGGGCTGCCAGGCGATGTGCGGCATCAGCGGGTGGTCGGGCTTGACCAGTCCGTCCTTCAGCGGGGTCCAGATACGGCTGTCCCGGCAGAACTGCGAGGGCGAGCGCACCATGTGCAGGTTCTCGGCATGGCCGAGGACGACCCAGATCGGGACGTCGTCGTGGAGCAGCACGGGCGCCACGGGGCCGTGGTCCTTGCGTAGTTGCTCGTACAGCGCTCCCAGATCCTCCGACTCGTGCAGCCGGTGCAGTCCGCCGGGCCCGAGGCCGTGTGCGGGGCAGCCGGGAGGCGGGCCGAGCCGGGAGGCGTCCGTATCGGTCGGGGTGTGGGATTCAGGCGTCACAGTGGTCGCTCCGAAACTGAAGTGAATCCAGGTGTCTGGTGGGGGAATGTGGGGGTGGGCCGAACAGGGCCGAACAGGGCCGAACAGGGACGGACAGCGCGCGGGTTCAGCGGCGTGCACCCGTCATGGCGAGCGAGTGCAGGAAGCGCATGAGGGTCATCAGGACGTCACGGCTGGAGGCCCGGCGGCGTACGTCGCACTCCATGATCGGGATGTCCGTGGTGAGGTCGAGGGCCGTGCGCAGCTCCTCGAGGTCGTAACGGGGCGCGTCCGGGAAGGAGTTGACCGCCACCACGAACGGCACACCGCGCTCCTCCAGGCGCCCCATGACATCGAAGCTGACCTCCAGCCGACGGGTGTCGACCAGCACCACCGCGCCGAGCGCGCCCTCGAACAGGCCGTTCCACAGGAACCAGAAGCGCTGCTGGCCGGGTGTGCCGAAGAGGTAGAGCACGAGCTGGTCGGTGATACTGATGCGGCCGAAGTCCATGGCGACGGTGGTGGCCGTCTTGGACGCGGAGCCGAAGTTGTCGTCGACACCGATGCCGGCCTGCGTCATGGTCTCCTCGGTGGTCAGCGGTGTGATCTCGCTGACCGAGCCGACCATGGTCGTCTTGCCGACGCCGAAGCCACCCACGATCACGATCTTGGCCGCGGACTGTGCCGTGTGGGGCAACTGGTCCTCGGCCCGGGGGCCCGGGATGGTGTCAGAGCCTTTGAAGTCCATTCATCACCGCTTCGAGGAGGGAACGGTCGGTGCGTGACCGGCGCACGATCGGGGCGCGCGCCTGCACCAGTTCCGCCGTCAGCAGCTCGGTGAGCAGCACGCCCATCGCGCTGAACGGCAGGTGGAGGTAGGCCGACAGCTCGGCCACGGACAGGGGGGCGGCGCAGAGCCGGAGCAGCGCCGCCTGCTCGGGGGAGGCGGAAGGCGGCGGGTCTTCGGCACGCGCCACGATTAACGTGACCAGGTCCAGCTCGGCCCGTTCGCCGTCGGGGCCCGCCACCACGTACATCCGCTCCGGGTTCCTGGGCTTCCCCTCGCCCTCCTGGTGCGGGGGCGGCTCCGGGGTGGTGGGGTCGCGCCTCTGGCGTTGCGGAGGCGTCATACGATCTGCCCGTTGCGCCGGGGCGGACTGGTCAGATGGCCGCCGATCCGGACGACGAGGTCGCGCATCATCGCGCTCATCCGGCCGGGTTCGCACCGCACGTCGGAGAGCACCGCGAGGAAGGCGTTGGCGCCGGCGTTCATCAGATAGAAGTAGCCGCGGTCGATCTCGATCATGACGAGCTTCATCTCACCTTCGCCCACGGTGAGTTCCTGGCAGATGCTGCCCGCGAGGGACTGCAGGCCGGCGCAGGCCGCGGCGACCCGGTCGGCCGCGTCCGGCTCGCCGCCGTGGCGGGCGATGCGCAGACCGTCGGCCGAGAGCACCACGATCATCTCGATGCCCGGCACGCCGTCGGCGAGCTGCTTGAGCATCCAGTCGAAGTTGCCTCGCTGCTGGATCACTTGAGATCCCCCTCGTCATCGGCCTCGGTGGGGGCCGGGTCGTTGATCAGGTGCAGGTACTTGGTCGGGTTCCGGATGAAGTCCGTCGGGTGCGTGCCGGGTTCGATGCCCTGCTTGAGTCCCTCCCAGAAGGCCTCGAGGCCCTTGCCGGGGGCGTCGGGGGCCGACATGTCGCGCAGGGGCTTGGTCTCGGGCTCCGACACGGCCGCCCAGGGGTTGTACTCGCCCCGTTCGGCGGCCTCCCGGTCGGCCTTCTCGTTGGCGGCCTGCTGGGCGAGTCGCTCGGCGAGCGGCGTCTTCACCCGGCTGCGGCGCTGCGGCAGGCCGTTCGTCGTCCACTCGGTGACCTCGGGGACGTCGTCGTCCTCCAGCAGGACCGTGTCGGGGACTTTCGGGCTGGTGGGGCGTCGCCTCTTGGGGGCGCGCTTCGGGCCCTCGGGAATGCCGACCGTCATGGGGATGCCGGTGGCGCCGATGCCGTGGGCGAGTCCGACGCCGGGCTCGTGGGTGATCATCTCGCTCGGCACGATGAGGATGGCGCGGACGCCTCCGTACGCGGAGGCCCGCAGCGACACCTGCATGTTGTACGCCGTGCAGAGGCGGCCGACGACGGCCAGGCCCAGACGCGGGTGCTCACCGATGTCCTGGAGGTCGACGCCTGCCTTGGCGGCCTCCAGCATGCCCTCGATCCGGGCCCGCGCCTCCTCGTTGAGGTTGACACCGCCGTCCTCGATCTCGATGCAGACGCCGGTCTGCACCTCGGTGGCGGTGACGTGCACCTTGGTCTGCGGCGGCGAGTAGCGGGTGGCGTTGTCGAGGAGTTCGGCGGCGGCGTGGATGACGGGCTCGACGTAGATGCCCTTGACGCTGACCTTGGCGATGGAGGACAGCTGGATGCGCCGGTACTCCAGGATGCGGGACATGGCGCCGCGCAGCGTGCTGTACAGGGACACCGGCTCGGGCCACTGCCGGCCGGGGCGGCCGCCGCCGAGGACGGAGACGGAGTCGGCGAGGCGGCCGATCAGGGCGTTGCCGTGGTCGATGCGCAGCAGGTCGTCGAAGACCTCGGGGTTGCGGCCGTGGTCCTCCTCCATCTCCCGGAGTTCCTCGGCCTGCTGATGGGCGATCGCCTGGACGCGGCGGGCGACCGTGACGAAGGAGCGGGCGGCGGCGTCCCGCATGGTCACTTCGTGGTCGACGATCCTGAGCACCTTCAGCAGCGTCTCGACCTCCGGCTCGGGGAGGTCGCGGTACGCGGGGTCGGCCAGGCCGAGCTTGCGGATCACCTCCCTGGGGGACTCTCCGGTGCGCAGCAGGTCGAGCGCGGCAGGGACGATCTCCCTCGAGAAGCGGATCAACTCGTGCTCGTGGCCGGCGATCCGCTGTTCCAGGTACGCGCTGTGGCGGGCGTGCTCGGCACGCTGGTTCCGCAGGGCACGGCCGCGGCGGACCGCCTCGGCCGCCGTCGCGATCACCAGCGCGGTGGCGATGCCGCCGCACCAGCCGACGGCGAGCCGGGCCGACTCCGTCACCAGGGCGACGGCGGTTCCGGACGCCGCGGCCATCGCTATGGCCGGGAGCAACAGCACGCGCGCGTAGGGAAGTTCACGGCGAACGGGAGGGGATTGAACACTCACCATGTAGGCCTTCTGACAGGAGTCGGCTGAAGTTCCACACATTTAGGGAACAAGCGCACGAATTCATCTCAAGCCGGTGCGCTGCGGGCGAGCTTAGTCCGACCGGATCATCGCTGTGTCATATTCAGCATCTGCCGGAAACCGGACGCGAGGGGATAGTACGCTCGGTCGTTTACACGCTGCGAGATCATTCGAATGCTGTACGTAACGGCGTACGGGCATACGAAAACCACTCACCGCGACGGGTGAGTGGCCTTCAGAACATCGCCCTTTCAGGGGCGCGGGGAACTGCGCGAGCAGCCACGAACCACCGGCACCCGCGCGACAACCTCACCCCACCGACGAGTAGGCGACAACTCCCCGCAGCAACCCGTCAACGGCCTTGCGCGCGTTCTTCACCACGGAAGACCCCTGCGGCGCCGCCGCCGCGATCTGCCCCAGCACATCGATGACCTGCTTGCACCACCGCACGAAGTCCCCCGCCGGCATCTCCGCCTCACGCAGCACCTCGTCCAGCCCCGCCCCGGAGGCCCACATGTACGCGGCCCAGGCGAACCCCAGATCCGGCTCACGCTGTCCGACACCCTCGGTCTGGGTGATCCGGAACTCCTCCTCCAGCGCGTCCAGCCGCCCCCAGATCCGCACCATCTCCCCGAGCGCGGCCTTGGCCTTCCCCGACGGCAGCTTCGGCGCCATCGCGTCGTCCGCCGCACGCGCCTCGTACACCAACGCCGAGACGCAGCCCGCCAGTTCGGCCGGGCCGAGCCCCTCCCAGACGCCCTCGCGCAGGCATTCGCTGGCGAGCAGGTCCAGTTCGCCGTAGAGCCGCGCGAGCCGCTTGCCGTGCTCGGTGACCTCGTCGGCGCGCAGATAGTCGAGCTCGGTGAGCAGCGCGACGATACGGTCGAACGTCCGCGCGATGGTGTTCGTACGGCCCTCGATCCGCCGCTCCAGCTGCGAGGTGTCCCGCAGCAGCCGGTGGTAGCGCTCGGCCCAACGGGCGTGGTCCTCACGGTCGTCGCACCCATGGCAGGGGTGCGCGCGCAGCTCGGTCCGCAGCCGGGCGATCTCGCGGTCGTCGGCCGCCTGGGAGCGCCGCTTGCGGTGCCGGTCGGCCGGGATGTGCCCGGCCTTGGTGCGCAGCGCGGACGCGAGGTCCCGACGGGACTGCGGGGAACGCGGGTTGAAGGACTTCGGGATCCGCATCCGCTCCAGCGGCTCGACCGGCACCGGGAAGTCGATGGACGCCAGCCGCTTCACCTGCCGCTCGGCGGTCAGCACCAGCGGGCGCGGCCCGTCGTGGTGCTCGAAGCCCCGGTGGCCGTTCGAACGGCCCGCGGGCAGGCCCGGGTCCAGCACCAGCGCCAGGCCCGCGTACTTGCCGGTGGGCACGTGGATGACGTCACCGGGCTTCAGCTTCTCCAGTGCGACGGCGGCCTCGGCGCGCCGCTGTGCCGCGCCCTGCCGGGCCAGGTCGTTCTCACGGTCCTTCAGCTCGCGGCGCAGCCGCGCGTACTCCTCGAAGTCGCCGAGGTGGCAGGTCATGGAGGCCTTGTAGCCCTCCAGGCCCTCCTCGTTGCGCTGCACCTGGCGGGAGATGCCGACGACCGACTTGTCCGCCTGGAACTGCGCGAAGGACGTCTCCAGCAGCTCGCGCGACCGGTGCCGGCCGAACTGCTCGACCAGGTTGACCGCCATGTTGTACGACGGCCTGAAGCTGGAGCGCAGCGGGTATGTGCGCGTCCCGGCCAGGCCCGCCAGGTGCTCGGGGCTGGAGCCGCGCTGCCACAGCACCACGGCGTGGCCCTCGACGTCGATGCCGCGCCGCCCCGCACGCCCCGTCAACTGTGTGTACTCGCCCGGGGTGATGTCCGCGTGCTGCTCGCCGTTCCACTTGACGAGCTTCTCCAGCACCACCGAGCGGGCGGGCATGTTGATGCCGAGGGCGAGGGTCTCGGTCGCGAACACGGCCTTGACCAGGCCGCGTACGAACAGTTCCTCGACGACCTCCTTGAAGGTCGGCAGCATGCCCGCGTGGTGGGCGGCGATGCCTCGCTCCAGGCCCTCCAGCCATTCGTAGTAGCCGAGGACGTGCAGGTCCTCGGTCGGGATGGACGCCGTGCGCTCCTCGACGAGCGCGCGGACCCGCCCGCGTGCCTCGTCGTCGTTGAGCCTGAGGCCCGCGTACAGGCACTGCTGGACGGCGGCCTCGCAGGCGGCGCGGCTGAAGATGAAGGTGATGGCGGGCAGCAGCCCCTCGGCGTCGAGCCGTTCGATGACCTCGGGCCGGCTCGGCGTCCAGACCCGGGAGCGCTGTCTGCGGTCGCGCTCGCGGTCGGCGTCGCGCATGGACCGGCCACGGCGTCGGTCCTGGTAGGACGGCCGGCTCGCCTCCATTCGCGCCATGCGGGTGAGGTCGGGGTTGACGGCCTTCTTGTGGCCCTCGCCCTCCTCGAACAGGTCGTACATCCGCCGCCCGGCGAGCACGTGCTGGAAGAGCGGCACGGGCCGGTGCTCGGAGACGATCACCTCGGTGTCGCCGCGGACCGTGTCGAGCCAGTCGCCGAACTCCTCGGCGTTCGACACGGTCGCCGACAGCGACACGAGCGTGACCGACTCGGGAAGGTGAATGATCACTTCTTCCCAGACGGCGCCCCGGAACCGGTCGGAGAGGTAGTGCACCTCGTCCATGACCACATGGCCGAGGCCCAGGAGGGTCTGCGAACCGGCGTACAGCATGTTCCGCAGCACCTCGGTGGTCATCACGACCACCGGGGCGTCGGAGTTGACGCTGTTGTCGCCGGTGAGCAGGCCCACCTTGTCGGTGCCGTAGCGGCGGCACAGGTCGGCGTACTTCTGGTTCGACAGCGCCTTGATGGGTGTCGTGTAGAAGCACTTCTTGCCCTGCTGGAGAGCGAGGTGGACGGCGAACTCGCCCACGATCGTCTTGCCCGAGCCGGTGGGCGCGGCGACCAGGACGCCCTTGCCCGCCTCGAGCGCCTGGCAGGCCTCGATCTGGAAGGGGTCGAGGCCGAAGTCGTACATCTCGCGGAAGGAGGCGAGCGCGGTGGCCTGCTCGACAGCACGCTTGCGGGCTGCCGCGTACCGCTCGGCCGGTGAGAGGTCCTCTGTCATCGTGCCTTCGAGCGTACCGGGCCGCACTGACAACAGGACGATCATTATCCGGATCCATTCCTGTGAAACCGGGGATCGGCGCAGTTCAGGGGCCGACGACCCGCACGCCCCCGCGCACGCAGCGCGCGCTCAGCGGCAGCGGGCCGAGCGGCTCCCCGTCCGCGTACCCGGTGATCCCCTCGGCGGCGACCTCGACCCGGGCCGCCCGCAGTACGGTCACCGCCGGATGCCCGGCGTGGGTCCCCCGGTACACCTTCGGAAACACCCGCAGCAGGGTCCTACGGCTGCAGTCCCCGACCACGGTGATGTCGAACAGCCCGTCGGTGAGGTCGGCGCCGGGGCAGATCCGCATTCCGCCGCCGTACGACGAGCCGTTGCCGACGGCCACCAGGGTCGCCTCGATCTCACGGAGCTCCCCGTCGTCGAGCCGGATGCGGTACGGGACGGGCCGGAACTCGGCGAGTTCGGCGATCATCGCCAGGTCGTACTTGAGGCGTCCCGAGGGCCACCGCATGCGGTTGCCGCGGTCGTTGACGCGGGAGTCGAAGCCGGAGGCGAGGACCGTGCCGAACCAGCGGTCGCCCACCTGACCGAGGTCGATGTCGCGGATCCGGCCGCACTTGAGGGCGTCGGCGATCATGCGGCCCGCGGCGGCCGGCTCGCGCACGGGCAGGCCGAGGGTGCGGGCGAAGTCGTTGCCGGTGCCGACGGCGACCAGGCCGAGCGGGGTGCGGGTGCCCGCGACCGCCCGCAGCGCCAGGTTGGCCATGCCGTCACCGCCGACGGCGATCAGCGCACCGGTACCGCCCTCGACGGCGGCGCGGGCGCGGACGAGGGCGTCCGCGGCGTCCTCGCCGAGCACCGTACGCACCGAGAAGCCGGCCGCCCGCAGAGCGGAAGCGGCCGGCTGCGCCGCGCGGGCGCCCCGGCCGCGGCCCGCGGTGGGATTGACGAAGAGGGTGATCTCGCTGGTCACGCGACCGACCCTATGAGCTGCCCGCCGATCTTCAGGTCACGTCGTCATAACCGTTGACCCGGTCCGAGCGGTCCGAACTCGCCTGCTCGGGCAGGGCGGCCCGGCTGGTGGTCACGGGTTCGATCTCGCCGATGTCGTCGGGCGTGAGGTCCAGCTCGGAGGCCTCGTCGTCGGCGGGGCCCAGGGCGTCGCGACGGCTGCGACGGCGGTCGTTGAGCAGGGAGAAGGCGACGGCCGCGAAGTACAGCACCCAGATCGGCCCCGCGAGCATCAGCATGGTCAGCGGGTCGGTGCTGGGCGTGGCGACGGCCGCGAAGACCGTGATGCCCATGATCATGCCGCGCCACCAGCCGAGCATGCGCTTGCCGGTGATTGCTCCGGTGAGGTTGAGCATGACCAGCAGCAGGGGCAGCTCGAACGAGAGGCCGAAGACGAGCACCATCCGCATGACCAGGTCGAGCAGGTCGTCCAGCGGGAGGAGGTTGGACGTGCCGCCCGGGGTGAACTCGAGGAGGACCTTCGCCGTGGTGGGGAGCACCGTGTACGCGAAGTAGGCGCCGATGATGAACAGCGGGGCGCCCGTGGCGACGAAGGCGTACGCGTACTTCCGCTCGTGCCGGTGCAGGCCCGGCGCGATGAAGGCCCAGAGCTGGTAGAGCCAGACGGGCGAGGCCAGCACGACACCGGCCATCAGGGACACCTTCAGCGCCAGCGTGAAGGGGGTGATCAGACCGTTGATGGTGATCTGCGCACACGGCTTGGAGGACCGCGACCGGGCGAGTTCCTCGAAGGTCTTGTCACAGCCGACCGAGTCGAGGATCGGCTTGGTGATCAAGTTGATGATGTCGTTGTAGAAGAAGGCGGCGACGACCGTGATGACGACGATCGCCAGCATCGCCTTGGCGAGCCGGTTGCGGAGCTCGCGAAGGTGCTCCGCGAGGGGCATCCGCCCCTCGGGATCCTTCTCCTGCTTGCGGGCAGACTTCAGCAACCCACGTTCCCATCTCGTGCGGCGGGCCGGAGGTCACCGGCCCGGCTTCAGCGCTTGGTCGTGTCCGTGGGCTCGTTGACCGGGCGGGAGCTGGTCACGTCGCCGGGCGCTGCCTGGATGGTGCGGTGCGAGGGCTGCTCGTCGTTGTTGGGCGGGCCGGCCGGGGTCGTGGACGACTTGCTCTCGTCCTTCATCGCCTTGGCCTCGCTCTTGAGGATGCGGGCGGACTTGCCGAGCGACCGAGCCATGTCCGGAAGCTTCTTCGCGCCGAACAGCAGGATGATGACGACGAGGATGAGAATGATCTCGGGGGCTCCGAGCCTTCCGAACATAAGTCTTTACCTTCTCACCGAGGCGGCTGGGGTGGGGTGCTGTCCGACCGGTCGGACATTTGTCCGAACGATCGTGTTGACAGCGATCGTAACGCTCGGGGGTAAACGTGAGGCAATCCCTCTGCATCCCCTGTACGTACTCCCGCTCCGCGACCAGTGCCTCGTTAACCGGGCCGCGACCAGCAGCGTACCTGTCCGAACCACAGAGGTGACAGGGCGAAGTGCCCCAAAGCGCAACTCACAGCCGCCTGCCGAACGGCTCACAGGGCGTCCACAGACCGGGCCGCGCTCCCCGCGGCCCGCTCCAGGTCCTCGGCGGCCCGGTTGATACGGCGGGCGGAGTCCGTGACCTGCCTGCCCAGGCGCTGTGCCTCCACGAAGACCCGGACGGCGAGCACCCCGAGCACGGCGAGACCCACGAACCCCACGGCAATCGCGAACATCGGCCAGAACATGCCGTCGAGCCTAGACCCTCCGGGAGGGGCGGACGCCCAGACCCTCAGCGGGTCGGAGCGAGCCGCAGGGTCCGCACGCCGCCGCCCGTGAGCAGCTCCACGATCCGCTCCCCCGCGGGCTTGCGGACGGACGCGCCGCAGTGCGGGCAGGTGAAGGAGTAGAAGGTGGTGCGGCTGGTGGCGCCGATGGCGAGGCGCAGGGCGCCCGCGGTGAGCTCGAAGCGCTCCCGGCAGTCCGGGCAGCCCGCCCTGAAGACCACCGGCGACACGCTCGTCATCCCTGCGAACGCGGACTCCACCGTCATACCGCGCGCACCGTGCGTCGCCGACTCGCTCACAGACCTCGCTCCTCTGTCTCGGCTGGTACGCCTCCGGGGCTCCCGGGTGCCACCGGTACGGTCCGGCCCACCACCGACATCGAGCGAGTCCGCGCCCGGGCACCCCGGCCGGTGCCGGGGGCGGCCGCACTCGGTCGTCGACGCGTCCGGCTCACCACCGATGACGACCGGATCCGCACCCCGGCACCGCAACCGATGCCGAGGGCGGCGCCACTCGGCCGCCGACCCGTCCGCCTCACCACCGACGACGACCGGGACCGTGCCCCAGCACCACAGCCGATGCCGAGGGCGGCCGCACTCACCCGTCGACGCGTCCCGCTCACCACCGATGACGGCCGGATCCATGCCCCGGCACCGCAGCCGATACCGAGGGCGGCGCCACTCGGACGCCGACGAGTCCGGCTCACCACCAATCTCAGCCGGGACCGTGTCCCAGCACCACGGCCCATGTCAGGGGCGGCAGCACTCGGTCGTCGACGCGTCCGGCTCACCACCGATGACGGCCGGATCCGCGCCCCGGCACCGCAGCCGATGTCGGAGGCGGCCGCGCTCGGCTGTCGGCGCCACGGGCACCCGGGCGTCACTCTCGCCCGCCGTCCGGTCCGTCCGGAACGGGGCGTACCGCGCTCACGCCGCGCGGCCCGCCGGCCTCGGCCGTCTCCACCGCGCCGGCCGTCCCGGACGCCTCGATCCCGTCGTACGCCGTCAGCGCCTCGCGGGCCGCCTGCCGGGCGCTGTCGGCGAGTTCCGGCGGCGAGACGATCCGGCCGTCCCGCCCGAGCCGCAGCGCCAGGCGGCGGAGCGACGCCGGGTCGGGCGTGCGCAGGGTGATCCGCAGGCCGCCGTCGGGCAGCTCGTCCGCGCTGTCGTGCGGGTAGTACTCGGCGACCCAGCGGCCGCCGGGCCCGACCTCGACCTCGACCTCCGGGTCCTCGGCCGCGGGCTGCACCAGGGCCTCCGACAGGTCCCGCAGCTCGATCTCCGGCGGCGCCGACGGCTCGTCCAGGATCCTGATCTCGGCGACCCGGTCGAGCCGGAACGTGCGGCGCGCCTCGGAGCGCCGGCACCAGGCCTCGACGTAGGTGTGCCCGACGCTGACCAGGCGGATGGGGTCGATCTCCCGCTCGGTGACCTCGTCGCGCGCGGGCGAGTAGTAGCGGATCCACAGGCGGCGGCGCTCGGCGATGGCCCGGTCGACGTCCGCGAAGACTCCGCCCTCGGACTCGAAGGTCACGGACAGGCGCGAGCTGGCACCCGCCATCTCGCCGGCCGCGGTCTCCACCTTGGCCGTCGCCCGCAGCAGTGCCTGGCGGTCGCTCTCGCGCAGTCCGGGCAGCGTGGCCACGGCCCGGGCGGCGACGAGCAGGGCGGTGGCCTCGTCGGCGGCGAGCCGGAGCGGCTCGGCGGCCTCGTCCGCCAGGGCGGCCGAGTTGTGCCACCAGATGCGCTCGCCGTCGGTGTCGATGTCGAGCAGGTCGCCGCCGCGGAAGCTGGTGCCGCACATGGGCAGCACGTCGAGGTCGGAGACCAGCTCGTCCTCGGTGATGCCGAAGGCGCGCGCGACGTCCTCGACGCGGGCGCCGGGACGCTCCTTCAGATACGTCACCAGCGAGAGCATCCGCCGGGTCTGGTCGATGGCGTTCACGGGCCTGACCGGTTTGCCTGCCACTGTTTCGTCCGCTCCCCCTCAGCCCTTGGCCACGGCCCGCAGCCGGTCCACCACGTCGGCCCGCAGCTCGTCCGGCTCCAGGACGACCACGTCCGGCCCGAACTCCACCAGCCAGGCGTCCAGCCCGTGGCCGTACGGAATATCCAACTCGTCCCAGCCGTCGCCGAGTTCCCGTACGGCGGTGGCCTTCGCCCGAAGGGGGTACCCCGCGCCCGAGCGCAGCCGGATCCGGGCGGAGCGGTCGGCGATCTCCCCTGCCCAGCTCGCCACGGTCTCCCGGACGGTGACGACGTCCGGCACGTCAGCGGTGTACCGGCCGCCGCGCGAGCGGACCTTGCCGGTGATGCGGGAGAGCCGGAAGACCCGCTCGGCGCCCCGGTCGCGGTCCCAGCCCGCGAGGTACCAGTGGCCGCGCCAGCATTCCAGCGCCCACGGCTCCACGTGCCGCTGCTCGGGCTGGGCGGCGGTGGCCTTGCGGTAGTCGAAGACCACGGGGCGGCGGTCCCGGCAGGCGAGCATCAGCGGTTCGAACGCTGCCTCGTGCACCGGGATCCGCGGCTCCAGCGCGCCGTGCGGCCCGTAGGGGTCGACGTCCTCGGGCAGGCCCGCCGCGCGCAGTTTCTGCAGGGCACCGCTGGCCGCGCCGGCGAGCCGGGCCTGCTGCCACACCTTGGCGGCGACCCCGAGAGCCGCGGCCTCCTCGGCGTCCAGGGTGATGGGCGGGAGGCGGTTGCTGTCGCGCCGGGCCAGGTAGCCGATCTCGCCTTCGAGGCTCTCGACGGTCTCGATGACGAGTCCGAGTTCGCGCAGGTCGTCCTTGTCCCGCTCGAACATGCGGTTGAAGGAGTCGTCGGAGCCGGTGGCGCCGTTCCCCGGTCCGAAGGCCTCGACGTAGGCCTCGATGGAGTCGCGCAGCTCACGCTTGCTGAGCGGCCGCTGCGTACCGAGCAGACACAGCGCCAGGTTCATCAGCCGCTCGGCCTTGGCAATGGCCATCGACGCCCTTCGCCTCCCTATGGTGCTTACGACCGATGACCGTACCGCCCCGCGGTGGCCCGGCAAAGCCGAGGGCCCATGCCGAACAGGCATGGGCCCCAGGTGATCGAGTCTGTCGGACCTTGCTCAGACCCCGAGCAGGTCGACCACGAAGATCAGCGTCTCGCCGGGCTTGATCAGAGGGGTCGGGCTCTGGTTGCCGTAGGCGAGGTGGGCGGGGACGGTCAGCTGGCGGCGGCCGCCGACCTTCATGCCCTGGACGCCCTGGTCCCAGCCCTGGATGACCCGGCCGCCGCCCAGCGGGAAGCGGAACGGGGTGCCACGGTTCCAGCTGGCGTCGAACTCCTCGCCCGTGCTGAAGGCGACACCGACGTAGTGCACGGTGACGGTCTGGCCGGCCTGCGCGACCGGGCCGTCGCCTTCCCAGATGTCCTTGATCTCGAGGTCCGCCGGGGGCTCGCCGCCCGGGAAGTCGACCTCGGGCTTGTCGATGCTCACGTCTGTAGCTCCTGCTTGTCTGCGAAAAGGCGAACACGCACAGTCTTACATCCCACGCGCCTCACAGCTTCGCGAGGATGTCCACCGAAAAGACCAGCGTGGAGTCCTTCTTGATGCCGCTGCCCTGCGGCGGGTTGTCTCCGTAGCCCAGCGCGGGCGGGATGACGATGAGGACCCGGCTGCCCACCTTCTTGCCGGTCAGGCCCTGCGCCCAGCCCTTGACGACCTGCTGGAGCGAGAACGACACCAGCTGCTTGTTGGCGTACGACGAGTCGAACTCCTTGCCGCCGTCCCACAGCACGCCCTTGTACTGCACGAGGACGCTGTCGTCGGCGGCGACCTTCTCGCCGTCACCCTCCAGGACGTACTCCGCGACGAGCTTCTTCGGAGCGGTCGCCTTGGGCACCTCGATGGAAGGCGCCTTGCCGTCGGTGTTGGTGCCGACCTTGGGCAGGTCCGCGTCGTCCTGGGCGACCTTCTCGCCGTCGGCGGAGCTCTTGGAGTTGAACGTGTCCAGCACGTCGACGACGAAGACCAGCGTGTCGGTGCCCTTGATGCCCGCCTGCGGGTTGCCCTGCGAGCCGTAGCCCCAGGTCGGCGGGACGGCCATCTCGACGCGGCTGCCGGCCTTCTTGCCGGCCAGCGCGTACCGCCAGCCGTCGATGATCTGGCCCTGGGCGAGCTGGATGGCCAGGCGGGTCTTGCGGTCGTAGGAGTTGTCGAAGACCTTGGCGGTGCTCCAGACCTGGCCCAGGTAGTTCGCGACGACGAAGTCGTTCTCCGCGACGGTCTTGCCGCTGCCCGTGATCAGCGTCTTCACCGCGAGCTGCTTCGACGGCTCTCCGCTGCCCTTGGCGATCGTCGGCTTCTCGTCGAACTTCGTGCCCGCGGTGACCGCCGGCAGCGGACCGTCCACGATCTTCGGCGGCGGCGCCGAGGACGGGGCCGATGCCGAGGGCGAGGGCGAAGGGCTGTCGCTGGCCTTGCTCGAATCCGACTTGTCGTCGCCGCACGCGGCGAGTGTGGCCAGTCCTGCGGGTACAGAGATGAGAAGTGAGCGTCGGCGCACTGTGGGGGCCTCGTAATCGATCGATCTCGTTGATGGCGTGCGCGCAACTCTACGGCGTGAGCAGGGCGCCGTACTTGTAACGTACGGCGCCCGTGTGGCGTTCCGGCTGAATACCCGCCGGCGCAATTCCTCACATTCCGGCGATCAGCTTCTCCACCCGGTCGTCCACCGAACGGAACGGGTCCTTGCACAAGACGGTCCGCTGGGCCTGGTCGTTGAGCTTGAGGTGAACCCAGTCGACCGTGAAGTCACGGCGCTGTTCCTGGGCTCGCCGGATGAAGTCGCCGCGCAGCCGGGCCCGAGTGGTCTGCGGCGGAACCGACTTGCCCTCGAAGATCTTCAAGTCGTTGCAGATCCGTGCTGCCTGACCCTTCTTCTCGAGGAGGTAGTACAGGCCACGACGGCGGTGGATGTCGTGGTAGGCGAGGTCTATCTGCGCGACCCGCGGGTGCGACATGGTCATGTTGTTCTTGCTGCGGTACCGCTCGATGAGCTTGTACTTCATGACCCAGTCGATCTCGGTGCCGATGCGGTCGAGGTCCTCGGCCTCGATCGCGTCCAGCGTGCGGCCCCACAGCTCCAGGACCTGCTCGACGGTGCCGGTGCGGATGCCGCGGCGCTCGCAGAAGTCCACGGCCTTCTCGTAGTACTCGCGCTGTACCTCCAGGGCGGAGGCCTCGCGGCCGCTGGCCAGGCGCACCTTGCGCCGGCCGGTGATGTCGTGGCTGACCTCGCGGATCGCCCGGATCGGGTTCTCCAGGGTCAGGTCGCGCATCACGGTGCCCGCCTCGATCATGCGCAGCACCAGGTCGGTGGCGCCGACCTTGAGCAGCATGGTCGTCTCGGACATGTTGGAGTCGCCCACGATGACGTGCAGGCGGCGGTAGCGCTCGGCGTCCGCGTGCGGCTCGTCGCGCGTGTTGATGATCGGCCGGGAGCGGGTCGTCGCCGAGGAGACGCCCTCCCAGATGTGCTCGGCACGCTGGCTGACGCAGTAGACGGCACCGCGCGGCGTCTGCAGCACCTTGCCGGCACCGCACAGCAGCTGCCTCGTCACGAGAAACGGAATGAGAATGTCCGCGAGCCGGGAGAACTCCCCGTGCCGGGCGACCAGATAGTTCTCGTGGCAGCCGTAGGAGTTGCCCGCCGAATCGGTGTTGTTCTTGAAGAGGTAGACGTCGCCCGCGATTCCCTCCTCGTGCAGGCGTCGTTCGGCGTCCACCAGGAGTCCTTCGAGAATGCGCTCGCCCGCTTTGTCGTGGGTGACCAGTTCGGTCACGTTGTCACATTCCGGTGTGGCGTATTCCGGATGTGAGCCCACGTCGAGATAGAGGCGGGCGCCGTTTCGCAGAAAGACATTGCTGCTGCGGCCCCATGACACGACACGGCGGAAGAGGTACCGCGCCACCTCGTCAGGAGACAGGCGGCGCTGTCCCCTGAACGTGCACGTGACGCCGTACTCGTTCTCCAGCCCGAAAATGCGGCGGTCCATGAGGGAACATTACGCCCGATCCCCTGAACTGAAACGGGGTTCGGGGGCACGGTTTGGATCATTTTCCGAACCGGACACAACAACCGCTCCCCCGCCGGGAGCTGCGAGTACCCGTCCTGTGGCGGCCAAAACCAGCAGGGACACGCCACCCGCGGCACCCGGCACGGCGAAGCCCCACAGGGCCCCGCCCGTCTCCACGACGGGCCCCGCGACGCCCGCTCCGACCGAGTGGCCCACGGTGAACGTCGTCACCAGCCAGGAGAACGCCTCGGTGACCGTGCCGCGCGGGGCATGACGGTCGACCAGGACGAACGCGCAGGCGATGGCGGGCGCGAGGAAGACACCGGCGAGCGCGGTCAGCGCCACCATGGGCACCGCGTCCGGCATGAGAAGCAGCGGCAGGTAACACACCACCAGAAGGGCTACCAGCACCTGCAGTCGCCGCGCGGGCTCACCGGCCCACTGCCGGGCCCCGTAGACGCTGCCGCCGACCAGCGCCCCGAATCCCAGGGCGGCCATCATCCAGCCGTACACGGCGTCACCGCCGTGCGCGTCGGCGTAGGGCACCGAGGCGACGGTGATGGATCCGAGCGCCATCCCGATGAACAGGAACGCCGCGAGCAGCGCCAGCAGCCCCGCCGAGCGCAGCGCGCCCAGCCAGTGCGCCTCCCGCGGCGCCGACCGCCAGGCACGCGAGGGCGGGGAGACGACCACGGAGAGCGCACCCAGCACCCCCACCACGTTCAGCACCAGCAGCGCGACCTGGGCCGACCACAGCGACACGCACAGCGTCACGAGCAGCGGCCCGACGGTGAACATCACCTCCTGCGCCACGGCGTCCATGGCGTAGGCCGTGTGCACCTGGCCCTCCTTCCGGAGGACCGAGGACCACAGGGCCCGCAGCCCGCCCTCCAGGGGCGGCGTGAAGAGCCCCGCGGCCGCGACGGCGGCATACGCGACCGGCAGCGACCCGATCCCGGCGAAGGCGAACACGGCCATGGCGAGCCCCGACAGCACAGCCGCCGGCAGCTGCACGCGCGGCTGCCCGCGCAGGTCCACGAGCCTGCCCAGCACCGGCTGCCCCACGGCGTTGGCGACGCCGTACACCCCCGCGAGCGCCCCCGCCAGGCTGTACGAACCGCCCTCCGCCCGCACGAACAGCAGGATCGCGATGGCGCCGGTGGCATTGGGCAGCCGGCCCACGAGCGTGCCGACGAGCAGCCGGGCGGCGTGTCGCGCCCGAAGGATCTCCAGGTATCCCGTAGCCATGTCCCCGCCCTAGGTTTTACGTATAACGTCGAGGTTTCATACGTACCATGTCCGCTGTTCACGAGTCCAGACGAAGGAGCGGCCCGACGGTGGCACGAGGCAGCACACGCCCCACGAGCCGGGACGTCGCCCGGGCCGCCGGCGTCTCCCAGGCGGCGGTCTCCCTGGTCCTGGGCGACAAGTGGCGCGGCCGTGTCTCGGAGGCGACCGCCGAACGGGTCCGCGAGGCCGCCCGCGATCTGGGCTACCGCCCGAATCTCGCCGCCCGCAACCTGCGTCTGGGCCGCACCCGCACGGTCCTCCTGGTGGTCCCGGCCCTCACCACGGAGTTCTTCGCGGGCGTCTACACGGGCGCCGCCCGCGTCGCCGCCGAGCACGGATTCGGCGTGGTCCTCTACCCCTCCCCCGAGGGCGTCGGCCCCGCCCGCGACCCCTTCGCCTCCGCCCAGGCCGCCCTGGACGGCGTGATCGCCTCCTCCATGGCCGCCGACGCGCTCACCGCGATCCGCGGGGACCAGCTGCCCCTGGTGATGCTGGACAGCGATCCGGAGGGGAGCCTGGGTGCGGCGACCGTCAACCTGGACATCGCCGACGGTGTCCGCCAGGTCGCGGAACACCTGCTGTCCCTGGGCCACCGCCACTTCCTCCATCTGGCCGCGGACGTGCCTTCCTGGACCTTCGAGGTACGGGCCCGGGAACTGGCGAGCCGGCTGAGCGATGTGCCCGGTACGTCGGTCCGCACGACCCGCGCGCCGATCTCCATCGAGGGCGCTGTGACAGCCACGGAAGCCGCTCTCACGCTCCCCGGGCCGCGCCCCACCGCCCTGGTCTGCGACGACGACAAGCTGGCCGCCGGTGCGTACAAGGCGGTGCGCCGCCTCGGCCTACGCGTCCCGGACGACATCTCGGTCACCGGCCTGGACGATCTGGCCCTGGCCACGGCCATCGACCCGGAACTGACCACGGTCCGCCTGGACGCGGAGCTCTTCGGAGAACGGGGCATGCGGGCCCTGCTGGCCGTCATGGAGGGCCGCGCACCCGAGGGCGGGGACATCCCGGTACACCTGGTGGTACGGGGCTCCACGGCCCCGCCAGGGCTCCCGTAGCGAGGACGGACACCCCCCGGCGCGGCCCCGACCCATCACGGGCGGACAAGCGCGACGCGCGCCCCGGCCACAACAGCGACCGAGGCGCGCGACGTAAACGATCGAGCAGACCTACTCGGTGTCCTCGGAGTCCTCGGAGGACGTCTCGTCGGCGCCCCCGTCTCCCTCCGCGCCCAGGAGCCGGGACAGCTGGCGCCCCCCGATCCGCTTGAACTTGCGCTTCTGCGGCCGGGTACGGTCCAGCACCGCCACCTCAAGCCGCTCCGCGGGGATCTCCCGCTCGCTGCCGTTGGTGTCGCGCGACAGGGCCTGCACCGCGAGCTTCAGGGCCTCGGCCAGCGTCATACCGTCCCGGTGGCGCTGGTCCAGGTAGCTGCTGATCTGCTCCGCGTTGCCTCCCACCGCGACCGAGCCGTGCTCGTCCACGATCGAGCCGTCGTGCGGGAGACGGTAGAGCTGGTCGCCCTCCCGGGTCTCCCCCACCTCGGCGACCACAAGCTCCACCTCGTACGGCTTCTCGGCCGCGGAGGAGAAGATCGTGCCCAGGGTCTGCGCGTAGACGTTGGCCAGGCCACGGGCCGTCACGTCATCGCGGTCGTAGGTGTACCCGCGCAGGTCGGCGTACCGCACGCCACCGATCCGCAGGTTCTCGTACTCGTTGTACTTGCCGGCGGCCGCGAAACCGATCCGGTCGTAGATCTCGCTGAACTTGTGCAGCGCACGGGACGGGTTCTCGCCGACGAACACGATGCCGTCGGCGAACTGCAGCACGACCAGGCTGCGGCCACGGGCGATGCCCTTGCGGGCGTACTCCGCCCGGTCGGCCATCTGCTGCTGAGGTGAAACATAGAACGGCGTCGACACCGGTTATCCGTCCCTTTCTGTGGAAGTCACTGGATCACCTTGACAAGAAACGGCCGCTGCCTAGAGCAGCGCGGCCCGCGGGCCGTCCGGCTGCTCGAGGCGCCGCGCCAGGATCGAGCGGGCGATCTCGGAGGATTCCTCCTCGGTGAGCCGGCGGAAGCCGTCCTCGGTGATCACGGTGACGATCGGGTAGATCCGGCGGGCGACGTCGGGACCGCCTGTCGCCGAGTCGTCGTCGGCCGCGTCGTACAGGGCCTGGACCACCAGGGTCGTGGCCTCTTCCTCGCTCAGGTCGTCACGGAAGAGCTTCTTCATGGCGCCACGCGCGAAGATCGAGCCCGAGCCGGTGGCCGCGAAGTGCGTCTCCTCGGAGCGGCCGCCCGTCACGTCGTACGAGAAGATCCGGCCGCTGTCGCGGCCCACGTCGTACCCCGCGAACAGCGGCACCACGGCCAGGCCCTGCATGGCCATGCCGAGGTTGGAGCGGATCATCGTCGAGAGCCGGTTCGCCTTGCCCTCCAGGGACAGCTGCGCGCCCTCGACCTTCTCGAAGTGCTCCAGCTCCAGCTGGAACAGCTTCACCATCTCCACGGCCAGACCCGCCGTACCGGCGATGCCCACCGCGGAGTACTCGTCGGCCGGGAAGACCTTCTCGATGTCCCGCTGCGCGATGACGTTGCCCATGGTCGCCCGGCGGTCACCGGCCAGGACGACGCCTCCGGGGAACGTCACGGCGACGATGGTGGTCCCGTGCGGCGCCTCGATCACGCCCTGGGTGGGAGGCAGTTGCCGGTTGCCGGGCAGGATCTCCGGCTGGTGCTCGGACAGGAAGTCCATGAAGGAGGAGGACCCTGGCGTCAGGAAGGCAGCTGGTAGACGCCCGGTGCTACGAGTGTTGGCTTCCACGCGATTCCCTCCACGTATGCGACAGCCCGCCTTGTGACGTCGGGCCGATCCTTGGAACAACCCCGGTCCGGTTGCGACCGGGGGCACGGTATGCCTCGGACCCTACCCGTCCTTCGGCGGTGATCCACATGTCCGGCGGGACCAACTCCACCGGATCGACGCCGCACTTGCCGGACTCCGGCGACGCCCGGAGCGCCGCACACGAAGGCATCGCTCGCTCACTGCCCCGCGCACAGCGCTCCGCGCCCCGCCCGTCCGTCACCCAGACCCGCTCACCTTCGGAATGAAGGCAAAGGCGCCTTACTGGCCACCCTTTTGAACGAAGGAGCGCACGAAGTCCTCGGCGTTCTCCTCGAGGACGTCGTCGATCTCGTCCAGGACCGAGTCCACGTCGTCGCTCAGCTTCTCCTGACGCTCCTTGAGGTCCTCGGAAGCCTGCGTCTCCGCCGCCTGCTCCTCGACCTCCTCGGTGGACCGGGTGGCCTTCTGCTGTCCGCCGCCGGTGTCCTTGGTCGCCATATCCCTCACCCCGCTCGGTTCGCCCGACACAGTTGCTCGGTCAAGATCAGACCCTACTCGCCGGGTCTGACAATGGCCCCGCAGTTGCTCCAACGTACGGGGACCATCTCGATGATTCCCGGACCCGGGATTTTCCACCCTGTCCGGCCGCCTCCTCCCGGGTACCCACGGAACGCGATCATCCGCCGGACAGGACCCTGACCAGGTCTTCCGCGGTGCGGCAGCGGTCCAGGAGCTCCTTGACGTGATTACGCGTTCCGCGAAGCGGTTCCAGGGTTGGAACCCGCTGCAGGGAGTCGCGGCCCGGCAGGTCGAAGATCACCGAGTCCCAGGAGGCCGCCGCCACGTCGTCCGCGTACTGCTCCAGGCAGCGGCCGCGGAAATACGCGCGGGTGTCCTCAGGCGGCGCCGTACGGGCCCGCTCGACGTCCGCCTCGGTCAGCAGCCGCTTCATGCGCCCACGGGCCACCAGACGGTTGTAGAGGCCCTTCTCGGGCCGCACGTCGGCGTACTGGAGGTCGACCAGGTGCAGGCGCGCCGCGTCCCAGTCGAGGCTGTCACGGCGCCGGTAGCCCTCCATGAGCTCCCGCTTGGCGACCCAGTCCAGCTCGCCGGCCAGGCTCATCGGGTCGTGCTCCAGACGGGTGAGGGTGTCCTCCCACCGCGACAGGACGTCCTTGGTCTGGTCGTCGGCGTCGGCCCCGAACCGCTCCTCCACGTACTTGCGGGCGAGCTCGTAGTACTCCATCTGCAGTTGGACCGCGGTGAGCGTCCGGCCGCTACGGAGTGTGACCAGGCGCTTGAGCGACGGGTCGTGCGAGACCTGGTGCAGCGTGCGCACGGGCTGGTCGACGGCGAGGTCCACCGCGATGAAGCCGTCCTCGATCATCGACAGCACGAGAGCCGTCGTACCCAGCTTCAGATACGTCGAGATCTCCGACAGGTTCGCGTCGCCGATGATCACATGCAGGCGGCGGTACTTCTCGGCGTCCGCGTGCGGCTCGTCGCGGGTGTTGATGATGGGGCGCTTGAGCGTCGTCTCGAGGCCGACCTCCACCTCGAAGTAGTCGGCCCGCTGACTGAGCTGGAAGCCGTGCTCGTGCCCGTCCTGGCCGATGCCGACGCGGCCCGCCCCGGTGAAGACCTGACGGGAGACGAAGAACGGCGTCAGATGGCGCACGATGTCCGAGAAGGGGGTCTCCCGCTTCATCAGGTAGTTCTCGTGCGTGCCGTAGGACGCGCCCTTGTTGTCGGTGTTGTTCTTGTACAGGTGGATCGGCTGGGCACCGGGCAGCTGTGCGGCCCGCTCCGCGGCCTCGGCCATGATCCGCTCGCCGGCCTTGTCCCAGAGGACGGCGTCCCGGGGGTTGGTCACCTCGGGGGCGCTGTACTCGGGGTGCGCGTGGTCGACGTAGAGCCGCGCACCGTTGGTGAGGATCACGTTGGCCAGGCCGATGTCCTCGTCGGTGAGCTGGCTGGAGTCGGCGGCCTCGCGGGCGAGGTCGAAGCCTCGCGCGTCCCGCAGCGGGTTCTCCTCCTCGAAGTCCCAGCGAGCCCGGCGGGCCCGGTGCATCGCAGCCGCGTAGGCGTTCACGATCTGGGACGAGGTGAGCATGGCATTGGCGTTGGGGTGGCCGGGGACGGAGATCCCGTACTCCGTCTCGATGCCCATTACTCGCCGTACGGTCATGCGGCCCTCCTTGCCCGGCGGCACCCTCGGTCGTGGGCGCCACTCAGATACCGCTGGCGCTCGGTTGCGTGTGCGGTGCCCGTCCCCGCACTGCGCGACTCGGCGGTACGGAAGAGCCTAGAACGCCTTTGCGCTGGTGGGGAGATCATTTGCGTCATTGCGTTGCTCCAGCCGTGGCCTGAAAAACAGTCGGCTGCGGGTACCCGCCGAGGGCACCCGCAGCCGCCCTGCCTTTTACAGGTACTGACCGGTGTTCGCCACCGTGTCGATGGAGCGTCCGGTGTCCGCGCCCTGCTTTCCGGTGATGAGCGTACGGATGTACACGATCCGCTCGCCCTTCTTTCCGGAGATCCGGGCCCAGTCGTCCGGGTTGGTGGTGTTCGGCAGGTCCTCGTTCTCCTTGAACTCGTCCACGCAGGCCTGGAGGAGGTGGGAGACGCGGAGACCCTTCTGGTTCTTCTCGAGGAAGTCCTTGATCGCCGACTTCTTGGCACGGCCCACGATGTTCTCGATCATGGCGCCGGAATTGAAGTCCTTGAAGTAGAGGACTTCCTTGTCACCATTGGCGTAGGTGACCTCCAGGAAGCGGTTCTCCTCGGACTCGGCGTACATCTGTTCGACGGCCGTCTGGATCATGCTCTGGACCGTGGAGGCCTTGGAGCCACTGTGCTCGGCGACGTCGTCGCCGTGCAGCGGGAGGCGCTCGGTGAGGTACTTGCCGAAGATGTCCTTGGCCGCCTCGGCGTCCGGGCGCTCGATCTTGATCTTCACGTCCAGCCGGCCGGGCCGCAGGATGGCGGGGTCGATCATGTCCTCACGGTTGGAGGCGCCGATCACGACCACGTTCTGCAGGCCCTCCACGCCGTCGATCTCGGCGAGCAGCTGCGGGACGATGGTGTTCTCCACGTCCGAGCTGACACCGGAGCCACGGGTGCGGAAGAGCGACTCCATCTCGTCGAAGAAGACGATGACGGGGGTGCCCTCGCTGGCCTTCTCACGGGCCCGCTGGAAGACGAGGCGGATCTGCCGCTCCGTCTCACCGACGTACTTGTTCAGGAGCTCGGGGCCCTTGATGTTGAGGAAGAAGCTCTTGCCTGCGGCCTGGCCGGTCACCTCGGCGACCTTCTTGGCCAGCGAGTTGGCCACGGCCTTGGCGATCAAGGTCTTTCCGCAGCCGGGGGGCCCGTACAGCAGGACGCCCTTCGGCGGCCGCAGTTCGTGCTCCTTGAACAGGTCCGGGTAGAGATACGGGAGCTCGACCGCGTCGCGGATGGCCTCGATCTGGCCGCCGAGACCACCGATCTGCTCGTAGCCGATGTCGGGGACCTCTTCGAGGACGAGTTCCTCGACCTCGCTCTTCGGCACGACCTCGTAGACGTAGCCGGAGCGGGGTTCGAGCAGGAGGGCGTCGCCGGGGCGGATGGTGACGTCCAGCAGCGGCTCGGCGAGCCGCACCACCCGCTCCTCGTCGGTGTGCCCGAGCACGAGGGCCCGCTCGCCGTCCTCGAGGATCTCCTTGAGGGTGACGATGTCTCCGACGCTCTCGTACTCCATGGCCTCGACCACGTTGAGCGCTTCGTTGAGCATCAATTCCTGGCCGCGCCGGAGCTCGTCGAGCTCGACGCTGGGGCTGACGTTCACCCTGAGCTTGCGGCCGCCGGTGAAGATGTCGGCGGTGCCGTCCTCGTTCGCCTGCAGAAAGACCCCGAAGCCGGCCGGCGGCTGCGCGAGCCGGTCGACCTCCTCTTTGAGGGCCACAATCTGGTCACGGGCCTCACGGAGCGTGTTGGCGAGCCGCTCGTTCTGCGCGGACACGCCGGCCAGATTGGTCTGCAGCTCGACGATCCGCTCTTCGAGAATCCTCGTGTGTCGCGGAGAGTCGGCGAGCTTGCGTCGCAGGACGGCGATCTCCTGCTCAAGGTAGGCGATCTGCCCGGCCGGGTCGTCGGACCCGCGTCCCGGGCGGATGCCGCGGTTCATGTCGTCGTCGTGGGCTGCCACGGTCCTCACCTCCTCCAAGGGGAGCTGGACGCTTCCAGACCCTACCTGGGCGGGTGTCGATTGAAACCCCTAGATCACAAAGACGGTCGGGGTGTGTCCGATCTTCACCCTTGCGCTCTCCCTCACGCCAGGGGAATACCCACCGAACATGAATGGAACCCAGCCGGAGGTAGGCTCGAAGCGTTCAACACCCGTCAGAGCTGGCCGGATTCCCGATACGGCTCGACGCATGAAACGGCAGGAGACATGAGCGTGCAGCAGGAGGCCGGGGTCGACGGCGAGGCGCTGGAGGTCTGGATCGACCAGGACCTGTGTACCGGCGACGGCATCTGCGCCCAGTACGCGCCCGAGGTGTTCGAGCTGGACATCGACGGTCTGGCCTATGTGAAGAGCGCCGACGACGAGCTGCTCCAGGACAAGGGCGCCACAACGCCCGTGCCGCTGCCGCTTCTCACGGACGTGGTCGACTCCGCGAAGGAGTGTCCGGGCGAGTGCATCCACGTACGTCGAGTTTCGGACAGGGCCGAGGTCTACGGTCCGGACGCGGAGTGACTCCTTCCGTACACTCCGTCACTCCTGTCTGATATCTCATACGCGGGGGCGCTGGCGCCTCACACGCTGTGGGCGCCGGACGGTGTCGAGCGGACGAACGCGCCGTTCTGCCAACGCCATTTCACGTCGCTCTTGACGTCGGGGCAGCAACGCGGCACGTCGGGCGACGAGTAGCCGAAGAGCGTGGCCGTGACGGCTCCCTGACGTACGGCGAAGTCACTGACGGTGTTGCCGTCCTTGGGGTCGAGCAGGGTCGCCACCACGCGCGGCTTGCCGCCGTCGCCGTCCCGGGTGAGGACGTAGACGCCGTCCGGCGGGGTGCCCATCGGGGAGTCGCAGTGGACCACGGCCACCGTCTCGGGGGAGCCGTCGCCGTCGAGGTCTCCGGAAGCACGCTTCTTCACCACGGCCTTCACCGGGCCGCACTCGATCGGGAACGTCACCGCCGCCGGGTCGGGCGGGGCGACAGCCGCCGGAGCGCTTCTGGTCTCGGGGGCGGCCGCCTGGGCCGCCGTCGCCGCACCCGGCTGCAGGAACGAGGAGAGGGCCACGACGCCGGCGACGGCCGTGGCGGTGGCGAGCCAGTGGATGGGGCGGGTGTGGGTGTGGGCGAGCTCCGGGACGGCGGAAGGCTGCACTAGGAGGGTCTCCTGAGGGCTGTGCCGGTGGGTTGGCCAAGGGGGGATGGCCAAGATGGTGCCACACGTCACACCACGTGGGAACGGCGGGGTGTGCACGTCCTGTGCCGGGGAAGTCAGAAGAGTTACGGTTCCTGCCGCTGTGTCAGCCCGCCCGCCGCGCCACGGGCCGCTGCCGCCGCGCATCGCGGCGGCGGGGCCGGCCGCGACGGTGATCTGTCAGGTCAACCGATGAACGCCATGGTTCACCCGCGGCGCCGCCAGGGACAACGGAAAGGCGCCGTGGCGGAGTTCCCGGAGTGGATCAGGGAACTCCGCCACGGCGCCTGTGCGTTGTGTGCGGCAGCGGGTCGCCTCAGCGGCCGGAGCCGCCGTCGGCGTTGGGTCCTGCGTAGTCCTCGCCGTAGGCGCCCTTGGCGGGGCGGCGGCGGCGCATGGGCGGCTCGACGCCGTCGGCGAGGCGGCGGGCGGTGAGCAGGAAGCCGGTGTGGCCGATCATCCGGTGGTCCGGGCGGACGGCCAGGCCCTCGATGTGCCAGTTGCGGATCATCGACTCCCAGGCGCTCGGCTCGTTGAAGCAGCCGATCTCGCGGATGGACTCGACGGTCCGGGCGAGCTGGGTGGTGGTCGCCACGTAGCAGCACAGGATGCCGCCGGGGACGAGCGCCTTGGAGACGGCCTCCAGGCACTCCCAGGGGGCGAGCATGTCGAGGATGACGCGGTCCACGTCGGCGTCGGACAGGTTGTCCTGGAGGTCACCCACGGTGAGCTGCCAGGCGGGGTGCGGGCCGCCGAAGTAGCGCTCGACGTTCGCCTGGGCGATCTCGGCGAAGTCCGCACGGCGCTCGTAGCTGTGCAGCATGCCCTGGTCGCCGATGGCGCGCAGCAGGAAGCTGCTGAGCGAGCCGGAACCCACGCCGGCCTCGACGACGCGAGCGCCGGGGAAGATGTCGGCGAAGGCGAGGATCTGCCCCGCGTCCTTCGGGTAGACGACGGCTGCCCCGCGGGGCATGGACAGGACGTAGTCGGGGAGCAGGGGGCGCAGCGCGAGGTAGGCGACGTTCCCGGTGGTGCGGACAACGCTGCCCTCGGGAGCGCCGATCAGTTCGTCGTGGGGGAAGGAACCCTTGTGGGTGTGGAAGTTCTTCCCGGCCTCGAGCGTGAACGTGTAGTGGCGGCCCTTGGGGTCGGTCAGCTGTACCTGGTCCCCGACCTTGAAGGGCCCGCGCCTGCGGGCGGCACCGGTCGGTTCGGACATGTGAACAGCCTACCGGTCCCCGGAGGGGGCTCCGACCACTTCAGCTGGGCCTCGCCATGGCCTTGACGAAGGCCCGCTCCACATCGGCCGCCGACAGGACGCCGTAGATCTCACCGGTCTCCTCGACGACGAGGTACTCGGTGGCGGGCGTCGCCCTGAGGGCGTCGAGCAGTTCCTCCCCCGACAGTTCCGCCGAGACGCGCATGCCGTCGGTGAGGTCCTGGGCGAGGCCGCTGACCGCGACCCAGGGGCGGCGGTGTTCGGGGACGCCGACGATCGCGGCCTCGCGGACCAGCGAGAGGGGTTTGCCGTCGGCGTCGACGACGACCAGGGCGCGGGCGCCGGCGGTGTTGGCGCGGCGCAGGGCCTCCGAGAGCGGGGTGTGGGTCTCGACGGGGACCGCGCGGCGGGTGAGCGCACGGGCGCGCAGTTCGGGGAGGTGCTCGCGCAGCCGGGCCATGCGCAGGCTGTTGCCGGCGCCGGTCCAGATGATCGCGGCGAGGATGGCGGCGAGCAGGGCGTCCAGGACGGTGTCCATGCCGACGTTGTCGACGGCGTCGGAGCCGAGGGCGCCGGAATGGGTCAGCAGCGGCAGGCCGATGAGGACCGAGACGGCGAGGGCGCGGCCGATCCAGGCGGCGGCGACGGTGCCGGCCATCGGCTTGCCGGTGATCTTCCAGACGACGGCGCGGAGCATGCGGCCGCCGTCGAGGGGCAGGCCGGGCAGGAGGTTGAACGCGGCCACGATGAGGTTGGAGATCATCAGGCCGGCCAGCAGGACGCCCGGGACGGTGCCGGGGTCCACGGTCTGCATGGCGAGGTAGAAGACGCCCGCGAGCAGGAGGGAGAGCAGGGGCCCGACGAAGGCGAGCACGAACTCGCGGCCGGGGGTCTCGGCCTCCTTCTCGATCTCGGAGACGCCGCCGAAGAACTGGAGCTGGATGCGGCGGACCGGGAGCTTGAAGCGGAGGGCGGCGACGGTGTGGGCCAGTTCGTGGACGAGCACGGAGGCGTAGAAGGCGACCGCGAAGAACAGGGAGACCAGGTACCGGGCGGCGCCGAGCTCGGGCAGGACGCGCTCCAGCTGCCCGCCGAACACCCAGGTGATCAGCGCGGCGACGAGGAACCAGCTGGGCGCGACGTACACGGGCACCCCGAAGGGCCGTCCCATGAGCAGGCCGCCCCGGGGCTCCGGAGGCCGCTGGGGGGCGGGTCCCTTGCCGTCGGCGGAGTGGGCGAAGGGGCGGTCGCCGGGGCCGGACGGAGCGGGCTCGGTGCGGCCGTTCGGGTCAGGGGCGGCGGGCTGCTGTCGGTGGTCCGGGGCGACGGGGTCCGGGGCCGGGGGCTCACCGGGGCTATGGCCGGTCGCGGAGTCTCCCGTCGGGCCGGGCTTCCGCAGCGACGGACGGTCTCCTTCGGCCGCGCCGGAGTCCTGGCCCGCAGCGGAGTCGCCCTCGGGCCCGTCCGGCCCGGCCTGCGGTGTCGCCGCGGGTCCTGCCTCCGGGGCCTCGTCGTGGCGCTCGGAGGGGAAACGCCGTCCGTCCGTGGCCTGTTCGTCGGCGGGAGTCGGGTCGGCGGCCCGGGCCGGAGCCCCTGCGTGGCGCTCGGCCGACTCGTCGTTGCCGGACCGCGGCTGCCCGTGCCCGCCGCTCTCGTCCACCGGTGTCCCCTCGTTCGAAGCGTCTCCCGCACCTGCCGGCCGGGAGGGTCTCGAGTCGATGGTATGCGTCCGTCGAGGCGCGTTCCGCCCCGGCACCCCTGTGTTTCCCGTCCGTCCCGTCCGTTCCCGGCTCCCGGCGTCGTACACGGCGCGACCGCGGCGGGATCACTGTCAGTGGCGGGCCGTATGGTCTGGGGCATGGAGACGAGCACCGAGGGCGCGGCACAGCCCGACAGCAGCCCTGCCGCGGCGGTGGATCCGCCGGTCCCGGCAGGGTCCGTGGAGGCGGTCATCGAGACGGCAGCAGAGACGGCAGTGGAGACGGCGACCGTGACCGCGCCCACCGCCATACCGCCCTCGGCGCTGTCCCCCTCGCGTGCGAGCGACTTCATGCAGTGCCCGCTGCTCTACCGCTTCCGGGTCATCGACCGGCTGCCGGAGAAGCCCAGCGAGGCGGCGACCAGGGGCACGCTGGTGCACGCGGTCCTGGAGCGGCTCTTCGACGCCCCGGCGGCCGAGCGCACGGCGCCCCGGGCGAAGTCGCTGATCCCGGGCCAGTGGGACCGGCTGCGGGAGTCGCGGCCGGAGGTCGTGGAGCTGTTCGCCGACGATCCGCAGGGCGAGCGGCTGGCGCGCTGGCTGGGCGAGGCGGAGCGGCTCGTGGAGCGCTGGTTCTCCCTGGAGGACCCCAGCAGGCTGGAGCCGGCCGAGCGGGAGCTGTTCGTCGAGACCGAGCTGGACTCGGGGCTGCGGCTGCGCGGGATCATCGACCGGGTCGACGTGGCCCCCACGGGCGAGGTCCGGATCGTCGACTACAAGACGGGGAAGGCCCCGAGGCCCGAGTACTCCGAGGGCGCCCTGTTCCAGATGAAGTTCTACGCCCTCGTGGTCTGGCGGCTGAAGAACGTGGTGCCGCGGCGGCTCCAGCTGGTGTATCTGGGCAGCGGTCAGGTCCTGACGTACGACCCGGTCCTCGCCGATCTGGAGCGGGTCGAGCGCAAGCTGCTGGCGCTGTGGGAGGCGATCCGGCAGGCGACGGAGACGGGTGACTGGCGGCCGCGCCCCACGAAGCTGTGCGGCTGGTGCGACCACCAGGCCCACTGCCCGGAGTTCGGGGGTACTCCCCCGCCGTATCCGTTGCCGGTGAGGGCGACGGAGTCCGGCGGGCCCGCGCAGGGCAGAATGGGGCCGGACTAGCGAAGGAGACTTACGTGGCCATCCGCGTCCTACTGGTCGATGACCAGCCGCTGCTCCGCACGGGCTTCCGGATGATTCTGGAGGCCGAGCAGGACATCGCGGTCGTCGGCGAGGCCGGAGACGGCCTCCAGGCGCTCGACCAGGTGCGGGCCCTGCAGCCCGACGTGGTCCTGATGGACATCCGCATGCCGCGGATGGACGGTGTGGAGGCGACCCGGCAGATCACGGGCCCCGAGCGGGACGGCCCGGCGAAGGTGCTGGTGCTGACCACTTTCGACCTCGACGAGTACGTGGTGGAGGCGCTGCGCGCCGGTGCCAGCGGCTTCCTGCTGAAGGACGCCCCGGCCAACGAGCTGGTGCAGGCGATCCGGGTCGTGGCCGCGGGCGAGGCGATGCTCGCGCCGAGCATCACGCGCCGGCTGCTCGACAAGTACGCCACGCATCTGCCCTCCGGTGACGAGCCGGTGCCGGACACGCTGCACACGCTCACCGACCGCGAGGTCGAGGTGCTGAAGCTGGTGGCGCGCGGACTGTCCAACGCAGAGATCGCCGCCGACCTGTTCGTCAGCGAGACCACCGTCAAGACGCACGTCGGGCACGTGCTGACCAAGCTGGGCCTGCGCGACCGTGTGCAGGCGGCGGTGTACGCGTACGAGAGCGGGCTGGTGCGCCCCGGCGCGCAGTAGGCCGCCCACTGCGGACGAAAAAGAGGGCGCCCCCTGCCGAGACAGGGGGCGCCCTTCGCGTGGGTGCGTCACGCGTCCTTGCTCAGCTCCCAGAAGCGGAACACGGTGGACGCGTCGAGGCAGTACTCCAGTCCGTAGACGCCTTCACGCGCGACCGCGTACTGCTTGGCCTGCCACACCGGCAGGACGGGGAGTTCATCGGCGACGATGTCCTGCAGCTCCCCGAACTCCTTGTCGGTGGAGGCACGGTTGGTCAGGGCCGCGGTGCTCGGGATGAGCGTGCCGGTGATGGTGTCGTTCTCGTAGTTGTTGCCCAGCACGTTGCCCTTGCCGAAGAAGGGGGCCGTGAAGTTGTCGGCGTCCGGGTAGTCGGGCACCCAGCCCTTCACGTAGACGCCGTACTTGCCGGCCGCGATGTCCTTCTCGTACTGGGCGAAGGAGACCGACTTGACGTCCGCGTCGAACAGGCCGCTGGCGTTGAGCTGGCCGGCGATGGCCGTCAGCTCCTGGTCGGTGGCGGGGCCGTAGCGGGACGGGGTCGACCAGAGGGTCAGCTTGACCTTGCCGTTGACGCCGTCGGCACGCAGGGCCTCGGCCGCCTTGGACCGGGAGGGGCGGGCGCCGTAGGTGTCGAAGAAGGCCGTGTTGTGGCCGGCGACACCGGCCGGGATGATCGAGTACAGCGGGGTCGCGGTGCCCTGGTAGACGTCCTTGATGAGGGCTTCGCGGTCGAGCAGGTGGGCGATGGCCTTGCGTACGCCGAGCTTTCCGGCGACCGGGTCGTTCATGTTGAACACCAGGTGCTGGACCTCGGCGCTGCTGCCCTCGACGACCTCGGTGCCGGTGCCGTCGTCGGCCTTCTCCATGTCGGCGACGTCGCCCGCGGTGAGGCCGCGGTAGGCGATGTCGACGTCCCCCTTCTGGATGGCCTGCTTCAGGGCGGTCTGGTCGCCGTCGAAGAACTTCAGGGTCACGCCGGTGTTGCTCACCTTGGCGGTGCCCTTGTAGTTCTCGTTGACGGAGAAGACGGCCTGACCGTCGTCGATCGAGTCGAGCTTGTAGGGGCCGGAGCCGACGGCCTTGCCGTCCTCGCGCAGCTTGCCCGCGTCGTACTCGTCGTGGTTGACGATGGAGCCGGCGCCGGAGGCGATCTTGCTGGGGAAGGTGGCGTCGGACGTGTTGAGATGGAAGACGACCGTCTGCCCGTCCGGAGTCTCGACCTCGTCCAGCGTGGGGAACATGATCGCGGGCCCGTCGGGGTCGTTGATCTTCAGCATCCGCTCGAAGGAGAACTTGACGTCCTCCGAGGTGAGGGCGTCACCGTTGCTGAACTTGAGGCCGTCCTTCAGCGTGCACCTGTAGACCGAGCTCTGCGTGTCGGTGAAGGAGCAGCTCTCGGCGGCCTCGGGCTGCGGTTCCGTGGCGCCCTTGGGGAAGCTGAGCAGCGACTGGAAGACGTTGTTGAACAACAGCCAGGAGCCGGGGTCGTAGCCGGAGGCCGGGTCGGTGGCCAGGACGTCGTCGGACATCCCCACCACCACGTTGGAGCCCTCCCCCGCGGAGTCCCCGCTCTCCGTGCCGCAGCCGGTCAGCAGGCCGGAGGCGAGCCCCGCCACGATCGGCAGGACCGGCCACTGGTTGCGTATGTTCACGTGTGTGCCTTGTCGTCGGTTCTCGAGAACACCCGGAGCATGTCCCTGGCTCCGGGGCACGGCTCCCCGGGGGCCGCGGTCACAGGCCCCGGGGTTCCAGCGGGTACCTCAGCCGCTCACGCCCCGGCCGAGCTCCCACAACTGGAGCGTCGACGCGGAGTTGAGCGCGTAGGCGGTACCCGTGATGTCGTCGCGCGCGGCGACGTACTGCTTGCCCTGCCACAGCGGCAGCACCGGCACGTCGGAGGCGACGATGTCCTGAATGTCCGTCAGGCTTGTGGAGGCGGACAACCGGTCCGCCTCGCGGCGGGACTCCGGGATCAGGGTGTTGCGGATCTGGCTGTTGTCGTACGGCGAGCCAAGGGTGTTGTCCCTGTCGAGGAACGGCGCGAGGAAGTTGTCGGCGTCGGGGAAGTCGGGGAACCAGCCCATCCCGTAGACGTCGTACACACCCTTCTTCTCGGCCGGGCGGAACGTGTCCCACGGCGTTCCCTTGATGGTTACGTCGAACAGGCCACTGGAGTTCAGCTGGTCGCGCAGGACCTCGAACTCCTTCTTGGTGGCCGGGCCGTAGTGGTCCGTCGTGTAGTGCAGCGTCAGCTTCACCGGGGTGGTGACGTTCGCCTGGTTCAGCAGGGAGCGGGCCTTGGTGACGTTCGCGTCGCCGTACTTGTTGAAGAACGAGTTGGAGTGGCCCGTGACGCTGGCCGGGACCAGCGAGTAGAGCGGCTCGGCCTGGGAGCCGTAGACCTTGGAGACCAGCTCGCTGCGGTTGACGACCTGGGCCATCGCCTGGCGCACGGCCTTGGACTCGACAGTCGGGGCGTCGGTGTTGAAGCCCAGGTAGCGGATCTCCAGGCCGGGCATCTCGACGAGGTCGACGCCGGTGTCCGCGTCGCCCGAGAGCTTGCGGATCTGGTCCGGCGACATGGTGCGGGTCATCAGGTCGATGTCGCCCTTGTCGAGCGCCTCGCCCATGGCGTCGGTGTCCTTGAAGGAGACCATGTCGATCTTGTCGTTGTTCACCTTCAGGTTCCCCTTGTAGTCGGGGTTCCGGGTGAACTCGGCCCTGACCAGCTCGTCGTTCTCGACGTCGGCCTTGAGGGTGTACGGGCCGGAGCCTTCGAGGTCGAAGCCGTCGCGCAGCTTGTTCTTCGGGTAGTCGTCGGGGTCGACGATGCCGGCGACCGGGGTCGACAGCTTGTACGGGAAGGTGGCGTCGGCGTTCTTCAGATGGAAGATGACGTCGCGGTCGCCCTGCGTCTCGACGGTGTCGATGGTGGACAGCAGCGCGAACACGCCGCTGTCGGCCTTGAGGGAGCGGGCGCGGTCGATGGAGTACTTCACGTCGGACGCGGTGACGGGGTCGCCGTTCGCGAACTTCAGGCCGTCGCGCAGGGTGCAGGCGTAGCGCTCGTTGCCGGTGTCGGTGAAGCCGCACCGCTCGGCCGCCTCCGGCACCGGGTCACCCTCGCCGCGCGGCTGGATCATCAGGGTCTGCACGGTCTGGCGCAGGATGTTCCAGGTGCCGACGTCGTAGGCGTACGCCGGGTCGAGGGGGGCGGGGGCGTCCTTCGAGGCGGTGAACCGGTCCGTGGTGCCGACGACGATCGCGCCGCCGTCGTCGCTCCCGCTGTCGGACCCGCCGCAGGCGGCGAGCACCGGCGCGAGCAGGCCGATCACGGCCGGCAGCACCAAAGTCTTGCGGTTCATGCTCGAGTTTCTCCAGAGCTGTCGACTCCGTGTACCCGGCATGCAGGGGTGGCGCAGCGGATCACGGGAGGTGGGGCGATGTTCTCGCAACGAGATTAGTCCGGGCCGGCAGGAAGGTTCGCAGCGACCGGAGTTGAGCCCTCATCACGCTGCGGAACCGGGCGTGGACACACCGAAAACCCGATGGCGGAAGCTTTGGTACAGCGTTCCACCAATCGGGACACAAGGGCACGTCAGCAGCCCCCCACGGCACACGTCAGATCCGCTGTCGACCCCTGGCTGCGTGGGGAACGTCACACCGCAAACGGGTTCCGGAGTACGGTAATTCGACCGTCCGGAGATCACCCGGAGCGGGTCGAATTCACCTGCGGAATTACCGTCTTAACTCCACTGCACGCTGGGTGAACAGCTAGCGCATTTCCGTCATCAGCCCGTGCAGAAATGTCAGGTCGACCTCTTCGAGGGAGGTGACGACCGTACGGCGGAGGGCCGGGGCGATGGGAGCCAGGGAGGGCACCGCCACGACCCGGCAGCCCGCGGCCTCGGCGGCGGCGACCCCGGTCGCGGTGTCCTCGATGACGGCGCACCGGGCCGGCTCCGCGCCGAGTCCGGCGGCGGCCGCCAGGTACGGGTCGGGGTGGGGCTTGGTGCGCGGCACCTCGTCACCGGCCACCGTCAGACGGAAGTGGTGCGCGCCCAGCGAGGTCAGCACGCGGTCGATGATGCGCCGGTGCGAGGCGGAGACCAGGGCCGTCGGGATCTCGCACTCGTACAGCTCGGCCAGCAGCCGGCCGGCGCCGGGCATCAGCGGCAGGGCGCGGTCGATGCGGTCCTCGAAGCCGTCGTTGAGCAGCACGGTGAGCTCGTCGAGGGTGATGTCCGCGCCGGTCGCCTCGATCAGGAAGCCCGCGCTGCGGGTCATGGGGCCGCCGACCACGACATGGCGCCAGGACTCGTCGAGCGTGTGGCCGAGGGAGGCGAAGACCTCCGCCTCGACGTCCCACCAGAAGCCCTCCGTGTCCACCAGAGTGCCGTCCATGTCGAGGAGCACCGCCTGCAGGGCGGAGCCCTCGGCCGTGCGGGTTCCGAGCGCGGGGACCGTACTGGTCATCCACGTACCTCCTTGAGGGACGTTCAGGCCGGTTCCCACGGGGGGAACCGGCCTGCGGTGGACCGACCAGTCTACGTCGTGCGCGGAAGAAGCGCCTCTTTTGGCTCGAGTGCCCGGTGGGGCGGCTCAGTGGGACGGCCCAGCGGGACGACTCAGCGGGCGTTGAAGTACTTCGCCTCCGGGTGGTGGATCACGATGGCGTCCGTGGACTGCTCGGGGTGCAGCTGGAACTCCTCGGACAGGTGGACGCCGATGCGCTCCGGCTGGAGCAGGTCGGCGATCTTGGCGCGGTCCTCCAGGTTGGGGCAGGCGCCGTAGCCGAGGGAGAAGCGGGCGCCCCGGTACTTCAGCTCGAACATGCCCTGCATCTCGTCCGGGTCCTCGGCGGCGTAGCCGAGTTCGGACCGCACGCGCGCGTGCCAGTACTCGGCGAGCGCCTCGGCCAGCTGCACGGACAGCCCGTGCAGTTCGAGGTAGTCGCGGTAGGCGTTGGCCTCGAACATCCGGGCGGTCTCCTCGCCGATACGCGAGCCGACGGTGACGATCTGGAGGCCCACGACGTCCGTCTCGCCGGACTCCTCCGGGCGGAAGTAGTCGGCCAGGCACAGGCGACGGCCCCGGCGCTGGCGCGGGAAGGTGAAGCGGGTGCGCTCGTTGCCCTGCTCGTCCAGGAGGATCAGGTCGTCGTCCTTGGAGACGCACGGGAAGTAGCCGTAGACGACGGCCGCCTCCAGCAGGTTCTCCGTCTGGAGCTTGTCCAGCAGCCCGCGCAGCCGGGGCCGGCCCTCGCTCTCGACGAGTTCCTCGTACGACGGGCCCTCGCCGCTGCGGACCTGCTTCAGGCCCCACTGGCCCTTGAACAGGGCGCCCTCGTCGAGCCAGCTCGCGTACTCCTTGAGCTGGATGCCCTTGATCACGCGCGTGCCCTGGAAGGGCGGCTCGGGGACGGGGTTGTCGGTGGCGACGTCGGAGCGGACGTGCCCCTCCTCGGGACGTTCCTCGACCACGGCCTGGGCGGTGGCCCGGACGCGGCGCTGCTTCAGCTCGGGCAGCTTCGCTCCCGGCACGCCCCGCTTGACGCCGATCAGGGCGTCCATCAGGCGCAGGCCCTCGAAGGCGTCGCGGGCGTAGCGGACCTCGCCCTGGTAGATCTCGTGCAGATCCTGCTCGACGTAGGCCCGGGTGAGGGCGGCGCCGCCGAGGATGACCGGGAAGTTCGCCGCCAGTCCGCGCTGGTTCAGCTCCTCCAGGTTCTCCTTCATGATCACGGTGGACTTGACCAGGAGTCCGGACATGCCGATGACATCGGCCCGGTGCTCCTCGGCGGCGTCCAGGATCGCGGAGACCGGCTGCTTGATGCCGAGGTTGACGACGTTGTAGCCGTTGTTGGACAGGATGATGTCGACGAGGTTCTTGCCGATGTCGTGCACGTCGCCGCGGACGGTGGCCAGGACGATGGTGCCCTTGCCGGCCTCGTCGGTCTTCTCCATGTGCGGTTCGAGGTGGGCGACGGCGGTCTTCATCACCTCGGCGGACTGCAGGACGAACGGCAACTGCATCTGGCCGGAGCCGAACAGCTCACCGACGACCTTCATACCGTCCAGCAGGGTCGCGTTGACGATGTCGAGGGCGGAGCGCTCCTGGAGGGCGTCGTCCAGGTCGGCCTCCAGGCCGTTGCGCTCCCCGTCGATGATGCGCCGCTTCAGCCGCTCGTCCAGCGGCAGGGCGGCCAGTTCCTCGGCCTTGCCGGCCTTGAGGGACTTGGCGGTGGCACCCTCGAACAGCTGCATGAGCTTCTGGAGCGGGTCGTAGCCCTCGGCGCGGCGGTCGTAGATCAGGTCGAGGGCCGTCTGGACCTCTTCCTCGTTGAAGCGGGCGATCGGGAGGATCTTCGACGCGTGCACGATCGCCGAGTCCAGGCCCGCCTTGACGCACTCGTCGAGGAAGACGGAGTTGAGCAGGATCCGGGCGGCCGGGTTGAGGCCGAAGGAGATGTTGGACAGGCCGAGGGTGGTCTGCACCTTCGGGTGGCGCCGCTTCAGCTCGCGGATGCCCTCGATGGTGGCGATGCCGTCCTTACGGGACTCCTCCTGGCCGGTGCAGATGGTGAAGGTCAGGCAGTCGACGAGGATGTCCTCCTCGTGGATGCCCCAGTTCCCGGTCAGATCGTCGATGAGCCGTTCGGCGATCTCGACCTTGTTCTCGGCGGTGCGGGCCTGGCCCTCCTCGTCGATGGTCAGCGCGATGAGGGCGGCGCCGTGCTCCTTGGCGAGCTGGGTGACCCTGGCGAAGCGGGACTCGGGGCCGTCGCCGTCCTCGTAGTTCACCGAGTTGATCACCGCGCGGCCGCCGAGCTTCTCCAGGCCGGCCTGGATGACGTCGATCTCGGTGGAGTCCAGCACGATCGGCAGGGTGGAGGCGGTGGCGAAGCGGCCGGCCAGTTCCTCCATGTCGGCGGCGCCATCCCGGCCGACGTAGTCGACGCACAGGTCGAGCATGTGCGCGCCTTCGCGGATCTGCTCCCGGGCGATCTCCACGCAGTCGTCCCAGCGGCCCTCCAGCATGGCCTCACGGAACTTCTTCGAGCCGTTGGCGTTGGTGCGCTCGCCGATGGCCAGGTAGGAGGTGTCCTGCCGGAACGGCACGCTCTGGTAGAGCGAGGCCGCGCCCGGCTCGGGCTGCGGGCTGCGCTCGCCCGGGGCGACATCCCGGACGCGCTCCACCAGCTGGCGCAGGTGCTCGGGGGTGGTGCCGCAGCAGCCGCCGACCAGGGACAGGCCGTAGTCCTGGACGAAGTTCTGCTGGGCGTCGGCCAGGCCCTCGGCGTCGAGCGGGAAGTGGGCGCCGTCCTTGGTCAGGATCGGCAGGCCGGCGTTCGGCATGCAGAGCAGCGGGATGCGCGAGTGGCGCGTCAGATAGCGCAGGTGCTCGCTCATCTCGGCGGGGCCGGTGGAGCAGTTCAGGCCGATCATGTCGATGCCGAGGGGCTCCAGCGCGGTCAGCGCCGCGCCGATCTCGGAGCCGAGCAGCATGGTGCCGGTGGTCTCGAAGGCCATCGAGCACAGCAGGGGCACGTCGAAGCCGGTGGCCTCCATGGCCCGGCGGGCGCCCAGGATGGACGCCTTCGTCTGGAGCAGGTCCTGCGTGGTCTCCACGAGCAGCGCGTCCGCGCCGCCGGCAAGCATGCCCTCGGCGTTGGCCTGGTAGCCGTCGCGGATGGTGGCGTACGCGACGTGGCCGAGGGTGGGCAGCTTGGTGCCGGGGCCGACGGAGCCGAGCACCCAGCGCGGCCGGCCGTCCTTCGCGGTGTACTCGTCGGCCACCTCGCGGGCGATGCGGGCGCCGGACTCGGACAGCTCGTGGACGCGGTCGGAGATCTCGTACTCGGCCGCGGCCGTGTGGTTGGCGCCGAAGGTGTTGGTCTCGACGCAGTCCACGCCCACCGCGAAGTACGCGTCGTGGACGGACCGGACGATGTCGGGCCGGGTCAGGTTCAGGATCTCGTTGCAGCCCTCGAGATTCTCGAAGTCCTCGAGCGTGGGGTCCTGCGCCTGGAGCATGGTGCCCATGGCTCCGTCGGCCACCACCACACGGGTGGCCAGGGCCTCTCTGAGCGCGGCCACACGGGTCCGGCTGTCTGCGGAAGGGGTCAGCGGCAACGAGGCCATGTAAAGGGCTCCCTCGGATGCGACGGCTGTCGGCTTTGCGGCTTCCCGGACATCCGGAGGGCATCCGGGGAAGGGCGCACCGCGCCAGCGTAACCGGGAGTCGGCTTGGATGGGCAGCGCGTCCACGACGCGGACGCCGATGACGGCGGGGCGGCCGTCGGGCGTCCGATGAACCCGGACCTGAACCGTCTGTGACGCAACAAATGGCGTCCGGCCATTAGCGAGAGGTTGGCAACGACCGGTAGTGTTCGACATTGCCGAACAAGGGCTGCGGCGCCGCTTGTCGGCGGTCGAAGGGGACGGAGGCAGTACGGCGATGGCACGGAACATCCAGTCGCTCGAACGGGCGGCCGCGATGCTGCGGCTGCTCGGGGGCGGCGAGCGACGGCTCGGCCTGTCGGACATCGCCTCGTCGCTGGGCCTGGCAAAAGGCACCGCCCACGGCATCCTGCGCACCCTCCAGCAGGAGGGTTTCGTGGAGCAGGACGACGCCTCCGGGCGCTATCAGCTGGGCGCGGAGCTGCTGCGCCTGGGCACCACCTACCTCGATGTGCACGAGTTGCGGGCGCGCGCCCTGGTGTGGGCCGACGACCTGGCCCGTTCCAGCGGCGAGAGCGTCTATCTGGGCGTCCTGCACCAGCAGGGCGTGCTGATCGTGCACCACGTCTTCCGGCCCGACGACAGCCGGCAGGTCCTGGAGATCGGGGCCATGCAGCCGCTGCACTCCACGGCCCTGGGCAAGGTGCTGTCCGCCTACGACCCGGTGGCGCACAGCGAGGCCCTGGAGAACGACCGCAAGGCGTTCACCGACCGGACCGTGTGCGAGCCGGAGGACTTCGAGCACATCCTCGACCTCACGCGCGCGCGTGGCTACGCGGCGGACGTCGAGGAGACCTGGGAGGGCGTCGCCTCCCTCGCCGCGCCCATCCACGACAGACGGCGCATGCCCGTCGGCGCGGTCGGCATCACCGGCGCCGTGGAGCGGCTGTGCCGGTCCGACGAGGAGGGCGTGGTGCGGCCGGAGCTGATCGCGGCCGTCCGGGACTGTGCCCGCGCGGTGTCGCGGGATCTGGGCGCCGGGCGGTTCTGAGAGCTCACAGCGGGACCGGGGCGTCGTACGGCGTTCCGGTCCTCGGCATGTCCGCGACCACAGGCGTCGGACACCCATGGGACGGGCAGCGATCAGTAACGATCGTGTTTTCGACAACAGAGCTCTTGACGTGCTCGTAACCCCGAAGCAAGACTCCCGTCCATCGGTCGACATTGTCGAACAGCTACCGGCAATACGCGCTAGAGTGGGACAACGCCAGGCCGGTATCGAACTTCCCCCTGGACGAAGGACAAAGGAGTCGCGGGTGTCCAGCTCCGACATCTTCATCGGCGAGACCATCGGTACCGCCATACTCATCCTCCTCGGCGGCGGAGTCTGCGCCGCCGTCACACTGAAGGCTTCCAAGGCCCGCAACGCCGGCTGGCTCGCCATCACCTTCGGGTGGGGCTTCGCGGTGCTCACGGCGGTCTACACCACGGCGCCGCTCTCCGGCGCCCATCTGAACCCGGCCGTGACGCTGGCCATCGCCATCAAGGACGGCGACTGGAAGAACGTCCCGGTCTACTGGGCCGGACAGGTACTCGGCGCCATGATCGGCGCGGGCCTGGTCTGGATCGCCTACTACGGTCAGTTCCACGCCCACCTCACCGACCGCGAGATCGTCGGCGGTCCCGGCGCGCAGGACACCGCCGCCAAGGCCGTCGAGGCCCAGGAGCAGGGCGCGGGCCCCGTGCTGGGCGTCTTCTCCACCGGGCCCGAGGTCCGGGTCGCCTGGCAGAACCTGGCCACGGAGATCATCGGCACGGTCGTACTGGTGCTCGCCGTGCTCACGCAGGGACTGAACGACGAGGGCAACGGCCTGGGCACCCTGGGTGCCCTGATCACCGCGCTCGTGGTGGTCTCGATCGGTCTGTCCCTCGGCGGCCCGACGGGGTATGCGATCAACCCGGCCCGTGACCTCGGTCCGCGTATCGTGCACTCCCTGCTGCCGCTGCCCAACAAGGGCGGCTCCGACTGGGGCTACGCCTGGATCCCGGTGGCCGGTCCGCTCATCGGCGGGGCCATCGCCGCAGGCATCTACAACGTCGCGTTCGCTTAGGAGCGGTCTTTCCCGCGCAGGAGCGGCAGTCTTTCCCGCGCCACGCGAAACTCTCAGCACGCGCCGTACGTAAAGCCCCATAAACACGGAACTTCCAGGAGCACACAGTGACCGACGCGCACACCGCCGGCCCCTTCATCGCCGCCATCGACCAGGGCACGACCTCCTCCCGCTGCATCGTGTTCGACCGTGACGGCCGGATCGTCTCCGTCGACCAGAAGGAGCACGAGCAGATCTTCCCGAAGCCGGGCTGGGTCGAGCACAACGCCACCGAGATCTGGACGAACGTCCAGGAGGTCGTCGCCGGGGCCATCGCGAAGGCCGGCATCACCCGCGACGACATCAAGGCCATCGGCATCACCAACCAGCGCGAGACCACTCTGCTCTGGGACAAGAACACCGGTGAGCCCGTCCACAACGCCATCGTCTGGCAGGACACCCGCACCGACGCCCTCTGCAAGGAGCTCGGCCGCAACGTCGGCCAGGACCGCTTCCGCCGCGAGACCGGCCTTCCGCTGGCCTCGTACTTCGCCGGCCCCAAGGCCCGCTGGCTGCTCGACAACGTCGAGGGCCTGCGCGAGCGCGCCGAGGCGGGCGACATCCTCTTCGGCACCATGGACAGCTGGGTCATCTGGAACCTGACCGGCGGTGTCAACGGCGGCAAGCACGTCACCGACGTGACCAACGCGTCCCGCACCATGCTGATGAACCTGCACACCATGCAGTGGGACGAGAAGATCGCCGAGTCCATCGGCGTCCCGATGGCCATGCTGCCCGAGATCCGCTCCTCCGCCGAGGTCTACGGCGCGATCACCGGCGGCAAGCTGGGCGACCTGCTCGGCGGCATCCCGGTCGCCTCCGCGCTCGGCGACCAGCAGGCGGCCCTGTTCGGCCAGACCTGTTTCGCCGAGGGCGAGGCCAAGTCGACGTACGGCACCGGCACCTTCCTGCTGATGAACACCGGCGAGAAGCCGGTCAACTCGTACAACGGGCTGCTGACCACGGTCGGCTACCGGATCGGCGACGAGAAGGCGGTCTACGCCCTGGAGGGCTCGATCGCCGTCACGGGTTCGCTGGTGCAGTGGATGCGCGACCAGATGGGCCTGATCTCCACCGCCGCCGAGATCGAGACGCTCGCGCTCTCGGTCGAGGACAACGGCGGCGCCTACTTCGTGCCGGCCTTCTCCGGTCTGTTCGCCCCGTACTGGCGCTCCGACGCCCGCGGTGTGATCGCCGGCCTCACCCGGTACGTCACCAAGGCGCACCTCGCGCGCGCCGTCCTGGAGGCCACGGCCTGGCAGACCCGTGAGATCACCGACGCCATGACGAAGGACTCCGGCGTCGAGCTCGCGGCGATCAAGGTCGACGGCGGCATGACCTCCAACAACCTGCTGATGCAGACGCTCTCGGACTTCGCGGACGCCCCCGTGGTGCGCCCGATGGTCGCCGAGACCACCTGCCTCGGCGCCGCCTACGCCGCCGGCCTCGCCGTCGGCTTCTGGAACAGCACCGACGACCTGCGCGCCAACTGGCGCCGGGCCGCCGAGTGGACCCCCCGCATGGACGCGGAAATCCGCGACCGTGAGTACAAGAGCTGGCTCAAGGCCGTCGAGCGGACCATGGGCTGGCTCGAGGACGAGGAGTAAGAAACAGCATGACCACTCAGTCCACCCTGCAGTCCGTACCTGCCCTGGGGACGCACCCGGCCTCCGGCTCGAACCCGAGCCGAGCCGAGACCAGGGAGCAGCTCGCCAAGGCGTCGTACGACCTTCTCGTGATCGGCGGCGGCATCCTGGGCATCTCCACCGCCTGGCACGCCGCGCAGTCCGGCCTCAGGGTGGCTCTGGTCGACGCCGGCGACTTCGCCGGTGCCACGTCCTCCGCCTCCTCCAAGCTGCTCCACGGCGGTCTGCGCTACCTGCAGACCGGCGCGGTGAAGCTGGTGGCGGAGAACCACTTCGAGCGCCGTGCGGTCTCCCGCCAGGTGGCCCCCCACCTGGCGAACCCGCTCACGTTCTACCTGCCCGTGTACAAGGGCGGGCCGCACGGCGCGGCGAAGCTCGGGGCGGGCGTCTTCGCCTACTCCGCGCTCTCCGCCTTCGGTGACGGCGTCGGACATCTGCTCTCCCCGGCCAAGGCCGCGCAGGACGTGCCGGAGCTGCGCACCGAGAACCTCAAGGCCGTGGCCGTGTACGGCGACGACCAGATGAACGACGCGCGCATGGCGCTGATGACGGTCCGCGGCGCCGTGGAGGCGGGCGCGGTCGTCCTCAACCACGCCGAGGTGACGGGCCTGCGCTTCACCCAGGGCCGTGTCACGGGCGCCGAGCTGAAGGACCGCCTGTCCGGCGACGAGTTCGGCGTCAGCGCCCGGCTGGTGCTCAACGCGACCGGCCCGTGGGTCGACCACCTGCGCAAGATGGAGGACGCGAACGCCGCGCCGTCCATCCGGCTGTCGAAGGGCGCGCACCTGGTCCTGAAGCGCACCTCTCCCTGGAAGGCCGCGCTCGCCACCCCGATCGACAAGTACCGCATCACCTTCGCCCTCCCCTGGGAGGACATGCTGCTGCTCGGCACCACGGACGAGGAGTTCGAGGGCGACCCGGCGGACGTCTCGGTCACCGAGCAGGACATATCCCAGATCCTCGACGAGGCCGCGTTCTCCGTCCGCGACCAGCAGCTGAGCCGCGACCTCATCACCTACTCCTTCGCGGGCCTGCGGGTGCTGCCGGGCGGCCCCGGCGACACCTCCAAGGCCAAGCGGGAGACGGTCGTCACCGAGGGCCGGGGCGGCATGCTGTCCGTCGCGGGCGGCAAGTGGACCACGTTCCGGCACATCGGCCGGACGATCATGCAGAAGCTGGAGTCGCTGCCGGGCCACCCGCTGGGCGACGACTTCGAGCCGATCAGCTCGCTGCCGAAGAAGCTGCCGCTGCCCGGCATCGCCAACCCGCGCGCGGTCGCCCACCGGCTGCTCACCGACCGCCCGGCGCCCGGCCCGCGCATGGGAGCCGACACCGCCAAGCACCTGGCCACGCACTACGGCTCGCTGGCGTTCGACATCGCCCGCCTGGCCAACGACAGCCCTGAGCTGGCCGAGCGCGTCCACCCGGACGCCCCGGAGATCTGGGCGCAGGTCGTCTGGGCCCGGGACCACGAGTGGGCCGAGACGCAGGACGACGTGCTGCGCCGCCGGACGACGCTCACGATCCGCGGACTGGCCACGGACGACGTCCGCACCAAGGTCCAGGATCTGCTCGACAAGAAGTAGGCCGAATTCTCGACCCGTACCCGAGGGGGCGGCTCCACGCCGACGGAGCCGCCCCCTCCGCGTGTCCGTCCCCGCATAATGACGTGATACGTCGGAGGTCTTAAGCGACAGGAGGCCGACCATGGCAGTCACCGACGAGGCGATCGAGAAGATCAAGGGAATGATCGTCTCCGGCGCGCTGCGCCCGGGCGACCGGCTGCCCAAGGAGAGCGAACTCGCCGCCGACCTCGGCCTGTCCCGCAACTCCCTGCGGGAGGCCGTCCGCGCGCTGTCCCTCATCCGCATCCTGGACGTCCGGCAGGGCGACGGCACCTATGTGACGAGCCTCGACCCGCAACTCCTGCTGGAGGCGATGAGCTTCGTCGTCGACTTCCACCGCGACGACACGGTCCTGGAGTTCCTGGCCGTACGCCGCATCCTGGAGCCGGCCGCGACGGCCATGGCGGCGCTGCGGATCAGCGAGCAGCAGCTGGACGCGCTCACGGCCCAGCTGGACAAGCTCGGCGACGCACCGTCCGTGGAGGACCTCGTCGCCTGCGACCTGGAGTTCCACCGGGGCATCGTGCACAGCTCGGGCAACTCCGTGCTCTGCTCGCTGCTCGACGGGCTGTCGGGCCCCACCACCCGGGCGCGAATCTGGCGCGGCCTCACCCAGGAGGACGCCGTCGGCCGCACCCTGCGCGAGCACCGGGCGATCCTCGCGGCCCTGCGCGACCGGGACGCCGAGGCGGCGCGCTCGTGGGCGACCGTCCACATCGCGAGCGTGGAGCAGTGGCTGCGCTCCACGCTGTGACCGGTGCCTCACGGACAGCTCGGATGAATCCGGGGTGTTCAGGGGCGGATCACGGGGCAGTGATGGGGTCACTCCCCCTGCGAGGGGGCTGCGGGCGCCCCCTTGGCACGCCGTAAGGTTGGGGCGTTCGCGAGGGTACGTCGGAAGGAGGCACTGGGTGATCGAGCTCGAGGGGGTTCCCGAGCTGGTCGACCCGGTCATGGTGGCCGCGTTCGAGGGCTGGAACGATGCCGGCGACGCCGCCTCCACCGCGGTCGCTCATCTCGACAGGGAATGGAAGGGCGAGGTGTTCGCGGCGCTGGACGCCGAGGACTACTACGACTTCCAGGTGAACCGCCCCACGGTGTTCATGGAAGCGGGCGTCCGCAAGATCACCTGGCCGACGACACGGCTGTCGGTGGTCCGGGTCGGCGGGGACAAGCCCCGCGATCTCGTCCTCGTCCGGGGCATCGAACCGTCCATGCGGTGGCGCTCGTTCTGCAACGAACTGCTGGGCTTCGCGCACGAACTGGGCGTGGAACTGGTGGTCGTCCTGGGCGCCCTGCTCGGGGACACCCCGCACACCCGTCCGGTTCCGATCAGCGGGACGACGTCCGACGCGGACCTGGCCCGCCGGATGGACCTGGAGGAGACCAAGTACGAGGGCCCGACGGGCATCGTGGGCGTCCTCCAGGAGGCGTGCACCCACGCGGGCGTGCCGGCCGTCTCGCTGTGGGCGGCGGTGCCGCACTACGTCTCGCAGCCGCCGAACCCGAAGGCCACGCTGGCTCTCCTGAACCGTCTGGAGGACCTGATCGACGTGCGCATCCCGCTGGGCGAGCTGCCCGAGGACGCGCGCGCCTGGCAGGTGGGCGTGGACCAGCTGGCCGCCGAGGACAGCGAGGTCGCCGAGTACGTCCAGTCGCTGGAGGAGGCCCGGGACACCGCCGAGCTGCCGGAGGCCTCGGGCGAGGCCATCGCGCGCGAGTTCGAGCGCTATCTGAGACGCCGGGACGGCGGCGGACCGACCGCCTCCGGCGGGCACGCGACGGCGGACGGCAGCGACAGCACGTCGTATCTGCGGGACAGCCCCAGCGGCCGTACGCGACCGCCGAAGCCGCCCAAGGCGGGCACGGACGACGGGGAGTCGTCGGCCCAGCCCAAGCCGGGGACGGACGACGAGGAGTCGTCGGAGGACTGAGGCACACAGGCACAGCAGAAGGGGCGCTTCCCGGCCGGGGAGCGCCCCTTCGCTCGTTCTCTCGGTTACAGCGCCACACCCAGCAGCGCGTCCACCGCCCGGGAGACCACCCCGGGCGCGCCGATGTCCGTGCCGCCGCTCTCCTCCTGGAGGGCGGCCCAGCGGTCGACCGCGGCGAGCGCGGCCGGGGCGTCCAGGTCGTTCGCGAGGGCCTCGCGGATCTCCTCCACCAGCGCCTCCGCGGGCGGGCCGTCGGGCCGGGACACGGCGGCGCGCCAGCGGCCGAGCCGGGCGACGGCGTCCTGGAGGACCTGGTCGGTCCACTCCCAGTCGGCACGGTAGTGGTGGGCGAGCAGCGCGAGCCGGATGGCGGCCGGGTCGACGCCGTCGTGCCGGAGCTTGGAGACGAAGACCAGGTTGCCCTTGGACTTGGACATCTTCTCGCCGTCGAGGGCGACCATGCCGGCGTGCACATACGCCTTGGCCATGGGGAACTCGCCGGTGAGGGCCTGGGCGTGCGAGGCGCCCATCTCGTGGTGCGGGAAGGCGAGGTCGGAGCCGCCGCCCTGGATGTCGAAGCCCATGCCGAGGTGGTCGAGGGCGATGGCCACGCACTCGATGTGCCAGCCGGGCCGTCCGCGCCCGAGCGATCCGCCGTCCCAGCTGGGCTCGCCCTCGCGGGCCGCCATCCAGAGCATCGGGTCGAGGGGGTTCTTCTTGCCCGGCCGGTCCGGGTCGCCGCCGCGCTCGGCGGACAGCAGCCGCATCGCCTCGGCATCGAGGTTCGAGACCTTGCCGAAGTGCGGGTCGGACTCGACGGAGAAGTAGACGTCCCCCTCGAGTTCGTAGGCAGCGCCCGCGTCCCGCAGTCGCTCGACGAGCGGGATGATGCCCGGTATCGCCTCGACGGCGCCTATGTACTGCCGCGGCGGCAGCATCCGCAGGGCCGTCATGTCCTCGCGGAAGAGGACCGTCTCCTTCTCGGCGAGCGCGGCCCAGTCGATGCCGTCGCGCTGCGCCCGCTCCAGGAGCGGGTCGTCGACGTCGGTGACGTTCTGGACGTAGTGAACCTGCCGCTTGGTGTCGAGCCACACGCGCTGCACGAGGTCGAACGCGTTGTACGTCGCCGCGTGCCCTATGTGGGTGGCGTCGTACGGGGTGATGCCGCAGACGTAGATACGGGCGACGGGACCGGGGTCGAGGGTGACCGAACCGCCGGTCGCGGTGTCGTGGATCCTCAGGTCGCGGCCCTGACCAGGCAGGGCGGGGACCTCGGAAGCGGGCCAGGCATGCATGTCATGAGCGTAACCGGACTGAAGTTCCATATACGAATGGGAGCGGTCCGGACGGCCGAGAAGGCGTTCTTGCGCGAGCTGCGCGTCTGTGCTGCTACACGGGTGGCCAGGGAATCGCCGGCCACTCCCCGCTCGGTTCCGGATGCGTCCCCGAGGCGAGCAGCGCACCGACACGCGCGCGTACGGCGTCGATCTCGGCGCCGGTGATCAGCGGTTCGAGCCGAGCGGTGAGGGACCCGCCTTCGGCCAGATCCTTTCTGAGGCCCTCCAGGACGTCGGCGGCCTCCTGAGTGAAGGGCTCCCCCGCCCAGCCCCACAGCAGGGTCCGCAGCTTGTTCTCGGCGTTGAAGGTCACCCCGTGGTCGATCCCGTACAACCGCCCTTCGCCGGTGGGCAGCAGGTGCCCGCCCTTGCGGTCGGCGTTGTTGATCACGGCGTCCAGTACCGAGAGCCGCCGCAGCCGCTCGTCGTCGGCGTGCACGAGCAGCGCGGTACGTCCCTCGCCGACCTCGGCGAACCCGATCGCCTTCCAGCCCGGTTCGGGTTCCTCGCCGTCGACCAGCGCGAGCAGCTCCGCGTCCGGGGCCGCCTCGATCCACAGCTGGCACATGCCCTCGCCGTAGGGGCCGTCGCGCAGCACGGTGGGCGGTACGAGGCCCCAGCCGGTCGCCTCGGAGACCTCGTACGCGGCGACCTCGCGCTGGGCGAGCGTCCCGTCGGGGAAGTCCCACAGGGGCCTCTCCCCGGCGACCGGCTTGTAGATGCAGGCCGCCTCTTGGCCGTCGTACGACACCGTGCAGTACAGGGCGGCGTTGGAGGCGTCACGGATGCGTCCGCGTACGGTGAGTTCGCCCCGGGCGAGCAGCTCGGCGGGGTCGTCAGGAGGTGTCACGCTCCGCGGCGGTATCCGTTCTGGCGCGGACATACGTGTCCTTCCGGGTCGAGCGGGAGGCTGCACAGCGGGCACGGCGGCCGCCCGGCGTTGACGACGTCGAGGGCGCGCTTGGCGAAGGCCCTCGCCTGCGCGCCGGTGAGCCGGACTCGCAGCATCGGCGGCCCGTTCTCCTCGTCCTGGAGGAGCCGCTCCTCGGCCTCGGCGAGGTCCTCCTCGGAGTCGGCGTCGAGCTCGACGAGCGCCTGCGCCTCGACGATCATGAGCTGCTCGTCACCGTCCCAGGCGAGCGCCATGGTGCCGACCCGGAACTCCTCCTCGACGGGGGTGTCCAGCGGGGCGCTGTCGTTGATCTCCGTCGGTGCGACGGCAGGGACGGAGGCGCTTCCTCCGCTACGGCGTACGACCTCGTCGAGCAGTTCGTCCATGCGCTCGGCGAGCGCGGCGACCTGGGTCTTCTCCAGGGCCACGCTGGTCACCCGGGTGCCGGCTGAAGCCTGGAGGAAGAACGAACGGCGCCCGGGCAGCCCGACCGTACCGGCCACGAAACGCTCCGGATGGTCGTAGAGGAACACCTGACGGGACACGTCCTGTCTCCATTGGGATCGTGGGGGCCGTGTGACAACGGCACTGCTGCGACCGCTTCACCCTACTGCGGCCGACGATCACGGTGCGCCCGCACCACCCCCGACTTGGGCGTCGTCGCCCGGCGGTTCCTCGCGCGGCACCAGGGACGTGAAGTCGCCGGTGTCGCCGAGGCGGACGAGAAACGGTCGCAGCCGTGTGTAGCGGATCGCGGTGATGGAACACGGTTCGACGGAAATCCGCTGGAAGAGGTCCAGATGAAGTCCGAGTGCCTCGGCGACGAGCGACTTGATGATGTCGCCGTGCGAGCACATGAGGTAGACGGCGTCGGCGCCGTGGTCGCGCTCCACGCGCGCGTTCCACTCGCGCACGGCCTCGGCGGCGCGCGTCTGCATGGCCCGCATCGACTCGCCGCCGGGGAAGGCAGCCGCGGACGGGTGCGCCTGCACCACCTCCATCAGGGGCTCGTCCTTGAGCTCGGCGAGCTTGCGCCCGGACCAGTCGCCGTAGTGGCACTCGCCGATGCGCTCGTCGGTGTGCGGGGTCAGTTCCGGCCGGGCCTCGAGAAGGGGCCCGATCGTCTCCTGGCAGCGCTGGAGCGGGCTGGCGACGATCTCGGCGAGGGGCAGTTCGGCGAGGCGTCCGGGCAGCGCGGCGGCCTGCGCGGCGCCGCGCTCGTCGAGGGCGACACCGGGCGTCCAGCCGGCGAGCAGTCCCTCGGTGTTCGCGGTGGAACGTCCGTGCCTGACGAGGATCAACGTGGGCATGCGATCCAGCGTAGGCGCACGCGCGCGTACGGTGTCGTTCGAGTGACAGGAGACTCGCTTCGTGATCGTCGACTGTGCCATCTACCGCGACGGACACCGGACGGAGGGGCCCGAGGACTTCTCCGACGCCCTGGGTGAGGCCCGCACGGCGGGCGGTTTCGTGTGGATCGGGCTGCACGAGCCGACGGAGCGCGAATTCGACCATGTCACCCGGGAGTTCGGCCTGCACCCGCTGGCCGTCGAGGACGCCCTCAAGGCCCATCAGCGGCCCAAGCTGGAGGTGTACGACGACTCGCTCTTCGTGGTCCTGAAGCCGGTGGTGTACGAGCCGCGGAGCGACACCGTCTCCTCCGGCGAGATCATGATCTTCCTGGGCGACTCGTTCGCGGTCACCGTCCGGCACGGCGAGGGCGCCCCGCTCAAGGCCGTACGGCACCGGCTGGAGCAGGAGCCGGAGCTGCTGGGCAACGGCCCCACGTCGGTGCTGTACGCAATCGCCGACGCCGCCGTCGACCACTATCTGGACGTCGCGATCGAGTTGCAGGCCGACCTGGAGGGGCTGGAGGCGGAGGTGTTCTCGCCGGAAGTCGGCGGCTCACGGAACACCGCCTCCCGGATCTACGATTTCAAGCGCCAGATCCTGGAGTTCCGCCGGGCGACCGGGCCGCTGGCCCTGCCGATGAGCCGGCTGGCGGGCACGGCGCAGTCCGGTGTGACGGTGCCGTTCGTGGACGACCGGGCCCGGCCCTTCTTCCGGGACGTCAGCGACCACCTCACGCGCGTGAACGAGTCCGTGGAGAACCTGGACCGGCTGGTGTCGGACATCCTCTCGGCGCATCTGGCGCAGATGAGCGTCCGGCAGAACGACGACATGCGGAAGATCTCCGCGTGGGCGGCCATGGCCGCGATCCCCACGATGGTCGCGGGGATCTACGGCATGAACTTCGAGCACATGCCCGAGCTGCGCTGGGAGTGGTCCTACCCGGCCCTCGTCCTGCTGATGGTCGTTCTGGAGGTGCTGGTCTTCCGCCTGTTCAAGCGCCGGGGCTGGCTGTAGAGCGGGCTGCCTCAGGCGAACTCGGGTGCGGCGGACGCGGGCCCGCCGAGGGCGTCGCGGCGCTCGGGCATCTCCAGGGACACCATCCGGCGCCAGCCGCCCAGCCGTTCGTACGCGTACATCGCGTGGATGCCCGCAGCGAGCACCGCCGACTTGGCCTTCGACCAGCCCAGGATGCGGCCCATGTTCGCCATGACCGCGAGGCTGACGTCCCGGTAGACCCGGATCTCGGCGAGCGCGCACTCGCGCAGGGTCCGCTGGATGGCCCGGCCGTGCCCCGCGTAGGCGAAGCGCAGCAGTTCCTCGTGGCAGTAGGCGAGGTGGTTGTCCTCGTCGCCCGAGATCTGCTTGACCGCGCGGCCGATGTCCGGGTCGTCCGCGAAGTGCTTGCGGAGCAGGTCCATCTGCTCGGAGGCACGCTGTTCGGTGACCCTGCTGTGCGAGAGGTACGTGACGATGTCCTGGACCGCGAGCCGCTCGTCGCGCTTGAGTTGCTCGTGCGCGAGGCCGATGCCGTTCTTCTCCAGGAGCGTCGTGTAGTCGGTCTCCGGCGGGACCGGGACGGGGTCGAGGCCGCGCTTCTTCATCAGGGCGTTGAAGATCCGCCCGTGCTTGTCCTCGTCGGCACCGTGGCGGGTGATCTTGGGGGCGAGTTCCCGCTCGCTCTCCGGGACGAGCGCGGCGATCCGGGCGTTCTCCCAGCCGCCCTGGGACTCGCCGCTCGCGGCGATGGAGCAGAACAGGGCGAAGGACTCGTCGTTGGCGAGGATCTCCTGGAACAGACTCTTGGCCGAAAGCATCGTGGGCACCTCTCCCGCGCGCGTGCGCGTGCTGCAGGATTCCGCAGTTTCCGCAAAGAACGAGTCAAGTGCGGGGCGCGCGGTGCTGCAACAGGTACGACGGACAACTCCGCCAAATGGAGGACGTAACCCTCGGCCGCTCCTCGCGTTGTTCTGCGTGACGGCCGTGGCGGGGAAGACCCCCGAGCCCCCACCACGGCCGCAGAAATCCCTAGGCGAGCCCGGCGCGCTCCAGGGCCTCCGTGCCGGCGCGGAGCGATGCGATCCGCTCGTCGAGCGTGAAGCCAGCCGGGGCCAGCGTGAGGGTCGTGACACCGGCCTCCGCGTAAGCCTTCATCCGGTCCGCGATGCGCTCCACGGAACCGAGCAGGGTCGTCTTGTCGATCAGGTCGTGCGGTACGGCGGCCGCGGCGCCCTGCTTGTCGCCGGACAGGTACTTGTCCTGGATCTCGGCGGCTTCCTTCTCGTAGCCCATGCGCTGGGCGAGCTGGTTGTAGAAGTTCTGCTTGCGGCTGCCCATGCCGCCGACGTACAGCGCGGTGTAGGGGCGGAAGGTGTCGGCGAGCGTGGTCACGTCCTTGTCCTCGCCGAGGGCCAGGGGCAGGGTCGGGCAGATGTCGAAGCCGTCGAGGGTCTTGCCCGCCTTCTCACGGCCGGCCCGCAGGTACTGGATCGCCGTGTCCTCGAGGTGGTCTGCGGAGGGGAAGATCAGCAGGGCGCCGTCGGCGATCTCACCGGTCTGCTCGAGGTTCTTCGGGCCGATCGCGGCGATGTAGAGCGGGATGTGCTCGCGCTGCGGGTGCACGGTCAGCTTGAGGGGCTTGCCCGGGCCGCCGGGCAGCGGCAGGGTCCAGTGCTGCCCCTCGTACGACAGGCGCTCGCGCGTCATGGCCTTGCGGATGATCTCGACGTACTCACGCGTGCGTGCCAGCGGCTTGTCGAACTTGACGCCGTACCAGCCCTCGGAGACCTGCGGGCCGGAGACGCCGAGGCCGAGCCGGAAGCGGCCGCCGGAGAGCGAGTCGAGGGTGGCGGCCGTCATGGCGGTCATCGCGGGCTGGCGGGCCGGGATCTGGAAGATGGCCGAGCCGACGTCGATCCGTTCGGTCTGGGCGGCGACCCAGGTCAGTACGGTGGCGGCGTCGGATCCATAGGCCTCGGCGGCCCAGCAGACGGCGTATCCGAGCCGGTCGGCCTCCTGGGCGACGGCCAGATTGTCGGCGTCCATGCCGGCACCCCAGTAGCCGAGGTTGATACCGAGCTGCATCCCGATTCCCCTTACCGATCAGTAACGTGCCTTGTCCGCAGACCATAGCGCGCGGAAATCCGTCGTCCACAGCCCCCCACACCGTAGGTTCTGGCCAGTAATCTCGGCGTTCATGGAGCAGAGGCATCTCGGCCGCACCGGCCTTCGTGTGTCGCGGATCGGGCTCGGCACCCTGACCTGGGGGCGGGACACCGCCGAGCACGACGCCGCGGACCTGATGAAGACGTTCTGGGAAGCGGGCGGGACCCTCGTCGACACCGCGGACGTGTACGGCGACGGAGAGGCCGAGTATCTGCTCGGCAGGCTCATAGACGGCCTGGTGCCCCGCCGGGACCTGGTCATCTCGACCAAGGCCGGCAGCGTGCCGGACCCCGACCGCCGCTTCGACGGCTCCCGCGGCCATCTGCTCTCCGCGCTGGACGCCTCGCTCTCCCGGCTCGGAACCGACTACGTCGACCTGTGGCACGTGCACGCCTTCGACCCGGACACCCCGCTGGAGGAGACCCTCCAGGCCCTGGACCTCGCGGTCGCCAGCGGACGTGCCCGCTACGCCGCCGTCTCCAACTTCTGCGGCTGGCAGCTGGCCAAGGCCGGCACCTGGCAGCTCGCCTCCCCCGGCACCCGGACCCGGCTGGCGGGTACGCAACTGGAGTACTCGCTGCTCCAGCGCGGCATCGAGCGCGAAGTGCTGCCGGCCGCCCTGGACCTGGGCATCGGGCTGCTGCCGTCCTCCCCGCTGGGACGCGGGGTGCTGACGGGCAAGTACCGGGGCGACACGACTCCGCTGGACTCGCGCGGCGCCTCGGAGCACCTCGCCCCGTTCGTCGCGCCGTACCTCGACGACACGGCGAGCCGCATCGTGGACGCCGTGACGACCGCCGCCGACGGCCTCGCGGTGACCCCGCTCCAGGTGGCCCTGGCGTGGGTCCGCGACCGGCCGGGGGTGGCCGCCCCCGTCGTCGGCGCGCGCAACGCGCAGCAGCTCACGGCCGCGTTGTCAGTGGAGGCCCTTAGTCTTCCTGACGAGATCTGCCGGGCGCTCGACGATGTGTCGGCGCCTGTGCACCGCTATCCCGATCACGACTGGAGCACGCTGTGAGCACGGAGCCGGAGACCACGGAGGACGACGAGCCGGGGACGCCGACCGGTGGTGCGGAGACCGAGGAGACCGAGGAGGCCAAGGGGGACGCGGCCGATGCCGGTCAGGTGTCCGAGGCGGAGGCCGAGCTGCGGGCCCAGCAGGCCGAGCGGGAGCGCATCGAGCAGCGGAAGGCCGAGAAGAAGGCGCCGATCGAGAGCGGCACCAAGCTGAGCGGCAAGGCCGCCGATCTGCTCGCCGCCGTACGAGCCGTGGAGGGCGGCGAGAAGCCGGCGGCCACGGTGTTCGAAGAGCCCGCGCCAGCCCCCCGGCGCCCCGCCCCGGAGCCGGAACGGCGGCCGCGGCCGGTGCCGGCCGAAACCGTCACCGCGTCCCCGGCTCCCGCGCCGGAGGCGGTGCAGGCCGTGCGGCGGGTGCTCGGCGAGGGCGGTGCCCCGGAGACACTCGCGCCGCAGGTGACCGAGGCACTCGGCGAGGGCGCGGACGAGCGGCTGCGGGCGGACCCCTGGCAGTTGCTGCGGGTCGCCGGTGTGCGGCCCGAGCAGGCCGACGGGTTCGCGCGGGCGCTGCTCGGCGCCGAGTGCGGCCCTGACGACGAGCGACGGGGCCGGGCCGTCACCGTCTGGCTCCTGGAGCAGGCCGCGCTGGCCGGGCACACCGCCCTGGAGATGCCGGCGCTGCTCGCGGCCCTGGCCCAGCGGGGCGTGCCGGAGCCCGAAAGCGCGGTGCAGGACACGCTCGCGGAGGGCGACGCGCTGGTCTTCCAGGACGCCCTGGAGGAGCCCGGTGCGCCGGCCCGGACGAAGCAGGACCAGTCGGAGGACGACTCCGAGGAGGACGAGGAGCGCCCGGTCCGGGTCCTGGTCGGGCTCGAGCGGTACGCGCTCGCGGAGGAGAGCCTGGCCGACGGTCTGGCCCGGCTGGTCAACTCGGCGCCCAAGCAGGACGGTTCGGCCGAGGAGTGGGAGCGGGTCGCCGCCGCGGCCCAGGGATCGACGGGCGAGCTGCTGCGCGCGGTCGCCGGTCACGGCCTGGTCCTGCACACCGGCGGGGAGGCCTCTGCGGCCGAACCGGCCGCGCTGCTGACCGCCGCGCACTCCCTCGGGCTGCGCGCCTGGGCCGCCACGCACGGCCCGATCGGCCGCACCCGCTTCGCCGCCCTGCTGGGCTCGGGTCCGGACGACGCGGCGGACCAGGACGGCTCCCGCGTCACCACCGTCTCCGGGCTGCTCGCCGGCCTCGAAGGTCCCGGCCGGGATGCCGACGGTGCCCTGGATCTCGATCTGCTCATCGTGCTCGACGCCCCGCAGCTGGACGTCGAGACGGCGGCGCTGCTGACGGAGTCGCTGCCCGACGGGGCGCGGCTGGTGCTGGCCGGGGACCCTGCGGTGCTGTGGTCCGTGGGGCCGGGGCGGGTGTTCGCGGATCTGCTCGCGGCTCGGATCTGCCCGCAGGTCGCCTCGCGGCGGCCGGATCCCGGGCCGCTGGGCGAGCTGGTCTCGGGGATCGGCATCGGCGAGCTGAACCAGGTCGAGGCTCCCGGCAAGGAGATCGTGATCGTGCCGGTGTGGGACGCGGGCGAGGCGGTGCACCGGGCGGTGCAGCTCGTCGCCGACTCGGTGCCGCGCGCGATCGGCGTACCGGCCGAGGAGACCCAGGTGATCGCACCGGGGCACGGCGGCGCCGTCGGCACCCGTGCGCTCAACACGGCGTTGAAGGAGCGGCTCAATCCGGGCCCGGGCCGCTTCGGCGGCTTCGACCCCGGTGACCGGATCGCCTACTCCCCCGTGCCGGGCCGTGCGCTGCAGGGCCGGGTGGTGAAGGCGGACGCCGAGGGGCTCCACCTGTCGTGCGAGGGCGAGGCCGTCGTCGTACCGAAGGAGCGGGTGGAGCAGTCCGTACGGCACGGCTGGGCGCTGACCGCGCACCAGGCCGTGGGAAGCCGGTGGCCCGCGGTGGTCGTGGTGCTGCCCGGTGATGCCGCGCAGGCGCTCAGCCGGCCCTGGGTGTACACGGCGTTCGGGCGGGCCGAGCGCCATCTGTCCGTGGTGCACGGCGTGGAACAGGCGCTGCCCAGGGCCGTGGCCGAGGTGACGGCGAAGCCCCGGACGACCCGGCTTCCGGTGCTGCTCGCTCCGCAGGTCGACGAGAGCTGACAACGGCGGTGGTCACGGGGCCGTCCCCGTGACCACCGCCGTCGGATGCGCTCAGCGGCGGTCCGCGTCCAGGCGCTCCAGGTCCTCGTCCTCGTCCTCGTCCAGGTTGGTGTCGAGGTCGTCCCGGTCGTCGTCCTCTTCGTCATCGTCGACATCATCGACATCGTCGTCCTCGACATCGTCGAAGACGGCGCTGACGTCGAAGCGGCAGACCACCTGCTGCGGATCGACCTGCTCGAACGGGGCCTCCAGCCACTCGCCGGGGTCGGCCGGTTCGTCCGCCGCCATCACCCAGAGCGTGGAGTCGCCCTCCTCGAGCCCGAACTCCTTGTGCCGGGAGGCGATCTCGTCGGGCTCGAACTCGCCGAACAGCAGGCCGAGCGCGCCATGGGTCGTCCCGGAGGCGGCCGGGCCGTCCTCGCCCTCCGCGGCTTCGATCCGCTGCGCCTGCGCCAGGAGACGCTGCGGCTCCGCCACCGCGTAGTCGCGGCGGATCAGTACGCTCAGCGCGTTCGGTTCCTCGGGGCCCGCGTACGGGGGCAGCGCGTCCTCCGCACCGGGGATCTCGAAGGGGGTGACCTCGTCGTATCGGTCGTAGAGCAGTTCGTCGTACACCTCTGCGGCCGCGGCCAGCTGGTTGAACGCCTCGTAGACGGCCGGGTCGTCCTCTCCCGACCTGCCCTCGACCGCGGCCAGGTGGCGGTCGAGCGCGGTCTTGACCGCCTCGGCGGCGGCGCGTACCTCGGCAGCGGTGGGCTGCGCAGCATCAGACATAGTGCAGACGCTATCCGTACCAGGCCCCAGCCCGCACAATAGATGCGATGCCGGAATACGAATTTGTCGACGTGTACGTACCGCGCGGGGTCTCCCGCAAGGAAACGGCACGTCTGCTGACGGACCACGCCGAGTACGGACACTGGGAGTTGCACCGTCTGAGCCTGCTGCGGGACGGCAGCCGCAAGGTGCGGTTGCGCCGGCGGATCATCCGCCAGGTGCGGGCCACGTGGTGAGCTGAGACGGCGCACCGGGAGAAGGCGTACACGGGAGCGGGCCCCGCATCGGCGGGGCCCGCTCCGTTTGCCGTGGGGGTCAGGCCGAGGCCCGCGCCTTGCGGTAGAGGACCACGCCCGCCAGCAGCGCGCCCGCGCCGGCCGGCAGGGCGAGGCCGAGCGGCAGTTCGCTGCCGGTCTCCGCGAGCTGGGCGTCTCCCTCGGGCTGGGTGACGAACTGACCGCCCGGCTTGTTGCCGGGGTTCTCGGGGTTGCCCGGGTTCTCGGGGTTCCCAGGGTTGCCCGGGTTTCCGGGGTTGCCGGGCTCACCGGGGTTCCCGGGCTCCCCCGGGTTGCCAGGGTTACCGGGGTTGCCGGGCTCACCAGGGTTACCGGGCTCACCAGGTTCACCGGGGTTCCCCGGCTCACCAGGGTTCCCGGGCTCGCCCGGGTTGCCGGGCGGCGTCTCGTATCCGCCGCCGGGCGGGTTGCTGTGACGCCCGCCGGAGCCGTTCGCGCAGTCGTTGCCCGTGGTGGAGTTGCCGACGCCGATGACGTCGACACTGTTGCCGCAGGCGTTCACCGGCACGTGGATCGGCACCTGGACGTGGTTCCCCGAGCCGACGCCAGGCGAGTCACTGGCGTGGCCGCCCGCGTGCGAGCCGCCGTGGCCGCCCGACGGCGAGCCGCCGCCCTTGTTGGCACACGAGTTGCCCACCGACGGGTTGAGGACACCGATGACGTTGACCGTGTTCCCGCAGACGTTGACCGGCACGTGCACCGGCGCCTGCACCGTGTTCCCGGAGAGCACGCCGGGCGAGCCCGAACTGGAGCCGTGCGCGCCCGAGTCGGCGTAAGCGGAGCCGCCCGCGGCGGCGATCACGCCGGTCGCGGCCGCCACGGTCATCAGACCCTTGCGGGTGACCTGTCGCATTGCTGAATACCTACCTTCGACCCTGTCTCGAATTCTTATCGAATTACTCGAAAGAAGCGTTCGGTCCCGGAGCGCATGGCACGCGCTCCGGGACCGATGGCTTTTGAGCTCCCCTCAGAGAGGGGGAAGCGTCACTTGTTGACGCAGGTGTTGCCGAAGGCGGGGTTCAGCAGACCGATCACGGAGACCGTGTTGCCGCAGACGTTCACCGGGACGTGAACGGGCACCTGAACAACGTTGCCGGACAGGACACCCGGGGAGTGCACGGCAGCACCCTGGGCACCCGAGTCGGCGACGGCCAGGCCCGCGCCCGCGAGAACCAGCCCACCGGTGGCAGCCGCAGCAGCGACGACCTTCTTGATCATTATTCCTCCTAGTTGGCAAAGCGACCCATCTTGCGATCGCATTACCTGTAACGAGGAGGGAGTAATGAGGCTACGAGCTTATGGTCGCATTCACTCTTCCCAGTCTGTTCCGTACGGGCGAGCGAATACTTTCGTATCGCAGGTCCGATTCAGGACGCGTCGATGAACCGGTCGAGAACCCGCACGCCGAACTTCAGGCCGTCCACCGGCACCCGCTCGTCGACGCCGTGGAACATGCCCGCGAAGTCCAGCTCCGGGGGCAGCTTCAGCGGTACGAAGCCGAAGCCCCGGATGCCCAGGTCGTCGAAGGACTTCGCGTCGGTGCCGCCGGAGAGCATGTAGGGGACGGCCTTGGCGGTCGGGTCCTCGGCCAGCAGCGAGGACTGCATGGCCTCGACGAGCGCCCCGTCGAAGGTGGTCTCGACGGCCTTGTCGGCGTGGACGTCCTCGCGCCGCACCTTCGGGCCGAGGATCCGGTCGAGGTCGGCGAGGAACTCCTCCTCGTGCCCGGGCAGGAACCGTCCGTCGACGTGGGCGGTCGCCTCGCCGGGGATGACGTTGACCTTGTAGCCGGCACCGAGCTGCGTGGGGTTGGCCGTGTTGCTCAGGGTCGCGCCGATGAGCTTGGCGATGCCGCCGAGCTTGGCGAGGGTCGACTCCATGTCCTCCGGGTCGAGCTCGGTGCCGAACGCGTCACCGAGCTCGTCGAGGAAGGCGCGGGTGGTCTTGGTGACCCGCACCGGGAACTTGTGCCGCCCCAGCCGCGCGACGGCCTCCGACAGCTCGGTGATCGCGTTGTCCCGGTGGATCATCGACCCGTGCCCGGCCGTGCCGGCCACGGTGAGCTTCATCCAGTGCATGCCCTTCTCGGCCGTCTGGATCAGGTACAGCCGCCGCTGCTCGCTCACGGTGAACGAGAATCCGCCCACCTCGCTGATCGCCTCGGTGACACCCTCGAACAGATCGGGGTGGTTGCGGACCAGGTGCTTGGCGCCGTACGTGCCGCCCGCCTCCTCGTCCGCGAGGAACGCGAGGACGATGTCGCGCGGGGGCTTGCGTCCGCTGCGCAGCCGGTCGCGGACGACCGCGAGGGTCATGGCGTCCATGTCCTTCATGTCGACGGCCCCGCGGCCCCACACGCAGCCGTCGGCGACCTCGCCGGAGAAGGGGTGGTGGGTCCAGTCGGCCGCGTTGGCCGGTACGACGTCGGTGTGGCCGTGGATGAGGAGCGCGGGCCGGGACGGGTCCTCGCCCTCGATCCGGGCCACCGTGGAGGCGCGGCCCGGGTGCGACTCGAAGATCTGCGGTTCGAGCCCGACCTCCGCGAGCTTCTCGGCGACGTACTCGGCCGCCTTGCGCTCGCCCGGACCCGAGTGGTCGCCGTAGTTGCTGGTGTCGATCTGGATCAGCTCGCGGCAGAGGTCCACGACCTCGTCCTCGCCGGTGACGCTCCTGGCCGTGTCCGTCTCGCTCACGTGCTTCCTCCCGCTGTCACTGCTGGTGGGTCCTCCTCATCCTCTCTCTCCGCGGCCCGCTCCCCAAGACCGCTTGCGGCCCGTCACGCGCCGTTCACACCTCACCGGGGCTCGGGCGGGGGGTGATCGGCCACCCTCGAAAGCCTGGTAATGTTTACGTCGTCGCCGCGGGGAGAACCCACGCGACAGACACCTTGTCCGGGTGGCGGAATGGCAGACGCGCTAGCTTGAGGTGCTAGTGCCCTTTATCGGGCGTGGGGGTTCAAGTCCCCCCTCGGACACAGAGCGAACGGCCCCTCTCTTCGAGGGGCCGTTCGTCGTTTCCCGGGAAGTGTGGGCGACATCTCGCCCTTCCGGGAGAAGCCCAGGTCGGAGGGGGTGGCGTCGCACCGACGCGGTGCCTCGCGTTTGCCTCCGAGTGGCGGACATGACAGGACGAAGTCACCCGGCCAGTAGAGTATTGGGCTTGTTCGCGCCGGAACGGAACATCCCCAGGCAGACCTGCGGGCCCGTCGGCGCCCCGGAAGGTCCGGGATCGAGACGCGAGGATCCGATGGCCGCCCTGCACGAAAGCCCCGACCTCACTCTGCTGGACCGGGAGCTGAGCACAGGACTCCGCGACCTGGCCCGCTTCTCCGCCGGCCCAGCGGCCTCGCCCCGCACCCTGGTCGACATCTTCGAGGCGTCCGTGCGGTCGTATCCCGACGAGCCCGCGCTCGACGACGGCCACCGGCTGCTCACCTACCGCGCGCTGGCCGTCGAGGTGGAGAACCTGCGGCGGAGACTGGCCGCCGCCGAGGTCGGGCTCGGGGACCGCGTCGGAGTCCGGGTCCCGTCGGGCACCAATGATCTGTACGTGGCGATCCTCGCCGTACTGGCCGCAGGTGCCGCCTATGTGCCCGTGGATGCCGAGGACCCCGACGAGCGGGCCGCGCTGGTCTTCGGCGAGGCCGGAGTGCGGGCCGTCGTCGGGGCCGGTCACGAGCTGACCGTCGGCGATGTCGCCGGGCACGGCGCCGCCCGGCCCGGTGCCGGGCACGACGCGTGGATCATCTTCACCTCCGGCTCCACCGGGAAGCCCAAGGGCGTGGCCGTCGGCCACCGCAGCGCCGCCGCCTTCGTGGACGCGGAGGCCGCGCTGTTCCTGGCCGACGAGCCGATCGGGCCCGGTGACCGGGTCATGGCGGGGCTGTCCGTCGCCTTCGACGCGTCCTGTGAGGAGATGTGGCTGGCCTGGCGGCACGGGGCCTGTCTGGTGCCGGTGCCGCGTTCGCAGGTCAGGAGCGGTGCCGACCTCGGGCCCTGGCTGGTCGAGCAGGAGATCACCGTCGTGTCCACCGTGCCGACGCTGGCGGCGCTGTGGGAGCCGGAGACGCTCAACGACGTACGCCTGCTGATCTTCGGCGGCGAGGCGTGCCCGCCCGAGCTGACGCAGCGCCTGGTGACCGAGGGGCGCGAGGTGTGGAACACCTACGGGCCGACCGAGGCGACCGTCGTGGCGTGCGCGTCGCTGCTGAGCGGCGAGGAGCCGATCCGGATCGGGCTGCCGCTGGACGGCTGGGAGCTGGCCGTCGTGGACGAGGCCGGGGAGCTCGTGCCGATGGGCGCCAGTGGTCAGCTGGTGATCGGCGGGGTCGGACTCGCCCGGTATCTCGACGCCGAGAAGGACGCGGAGAAGTACGCGCCGCTTCAGTCACTGGGCTGGGAGCGGGCGTACCGCAGCGGTGACCTGGTGCGGGCGGAGCCGGAGGGGCTGGTCTTCCTCGGGCGGGCCGATGAGCAGATCAAGCTCGGTGGCCGCCGTATCGAGCTCGGTGAGGTGGACGCGGCGCTTCAGGCGCTGCCGGGGGTCGCCGGCGCCGCCGCCGCGGTGCGCACGGCCCGCAGCGGCAATCAGCTCCTCGTGGGCTACGTCGTCATCCAGGACGGCTGGGACCACGCGGCCGCCGTCGAGCGGCTGCGCGCCGAGCTGCCCGCCGCCCTGGTGCCGTTGCTCGCGCAGGTCGAGGAGCTGCCGACGCGTACGTCGGGCAAGGTCGACCGGAACGCGCTGCCCTGGCCGCTGGAGGGGCTGGAGACGGGCGGCCCGGCCGAGCCGTTGTACGGCACCGAGGCCTGGCTCGCCGAGCAGTGGACGGACGTCCTCGGCATTCCGGTGACGTCGGCCTCCGACGACTTCTTCGCGATAGGCGGGGGCAGTCTGGCCGCCGCCCAGCTGACGACGAGGCTCCGTACGCGCTACCCGAGCGCCGCCGTCTTCGACATCTACCAGCGGCCCGTCCTGCGGAAGCTGGCCCGGCATCTGGAGGAGTCGGCACAGGACGACAACGCCGAGCGGGTGGTGGCACCGGTGCCGAGGCGTGCCCAGCTCGTCCAGCTTCTGCTGCTGGTTCCGCTGTTCACGCTGCTCGGGCTGCGCTGGAGCGTGGTGCTCGCCGCGCTCGGGAACGTGCTGCCCGCCTACTCCTGGCTGCCGACCGCGCCCTGGTGGCTGGTCGCGGCCGGTGCCGTGCTGCTCTTCAGCCCGCCCGGGCGTCTGGCGCTCGCCGCGGGCGGGGCCCGGCTGCTGCTGCGGGGGGTGCGGCCGGGCCGGTACCCGCGCGGCGGGAGCGTTCATCTGCGGCTGTGGACGGCGGAGCGGCTGGCCGAGTTCAGCGGGGCGACCTCGCTGACCGGATCCTGGCTGGAACGGTACGCGCGAGCGCTGGGCGCCAAGGTCGGGCAGGACGTGGATCTGCACTCGCTGCCGCCGGTCACCGGCATGCTCAAGCTGGGCCGGGGCGCGGCCGTCGAGTCCGAGGTGGACCTGTCCGGGTACTGGCTGGACGGTGACCGGCTGGAGGTCGGGACGGTGAAGGTGGGCGCGCACGCCGTCGTCGGCACACGCAGCCTGCTCTTCCCGGGGGCGCGGGTGGGCAAGCGGGCCGAGGTGGCGCCGGGTTCGGCGGTCTCCGGGCAGATTCCCACCGGACAGCGGTGGGCGGGCGCGCCCGCGGGCAAGCTGGGCCGGGCCAAGCGCAACTGGCCCAAGGACCGGCCCGGGCGGGGCGCGTTCTGGCGGGTGATGTACGGCGTGACGGGTGTCGCGCTGACCGCGTTGCCGGTGGTCTCGGCGGCTGCCGCGCTGCTGGTGGCGGGGCTGTTCGTCGGTCCGGACGCCGGGCTCGGCGCGACGCTTCGGGGTGTCGTGCTCGCGTTGGTGCCGGCGACGCTCGCGTTCGGGCTGGCGTACGCGCTGCTGATCGTGGTCGCCGTACGGCTGCTGAGTGTGGGGCTGCGGGAGGGCACGCACGCCACGCACAGCCGGGTGGGCTGGCAGGCCTGGACCGTGACCCAGCTGATGGACCGGTCGCGGGACATGCTGTTCCCGCTGTACGCGGGGCTGGTCACGCCGGTGTGGCTGCGGCTGCTCGGGATGCGGATCGGGCGGCGGGCCGAGGTGTCCACCGTGCTGGCCCTGCCCAGTCTGACCACGGTCGGCGAGGGCGCGTTCCTGGCGGACGACACCCTGACCGCGCCGTACGAGCTCGGCGGCGGCTGGCTGCGGATCGGGCGGGCGGAGATCGGCCGGCGCGCGTTCCTCGGCAACTCGGGGATGACCGGGCCGGGGCGCAGCGTGCCGGACGGTGGCCTGGTGGGGGTGCTGTCGGCGACGCCGAAGAAGGCCAAGAAGGGCAGCTCGTATCTGGGGCTGCCGCCGGTGAAGCTGCCGCGGGCCGCGTCCGACGGCGACCAGAGCCGGACGTACGAGCCGCCCGCGCGGCTGCTGTGGGCGCGCGGGCTGGTGGAGCTCTGCCGGATCGTGCCGGTGTTCTGCTCGGCGGCGCTGATGGTGGCGACGGGGGCGGCGCTGTGCGTGCTCGGGGTGTGGGCTCCCCTGCTGTCCGGTCTGGTGCTGCTCGGGGCGGGCTGTGCGGCGGGGCTCGTCTCGATCGCGGCGAAGTGGCTGCTCGTGGGGCGGCACCGGCGGGCCGAGCACCCCTTGTGGAGCTCCTTCGTGTGGCGCAACGAGCTGGCGGACACCTTCGTCGAGGTGCTGGCCGTGCCGTGGCTGGCCGGCGCCGTGCCGGGTACGCCGCTGCTGTCGGCGTGGCTGCGCGGACTCGGTGCGCACATCGGCAGGGGTGTGTGGGTGGAGAGCTACTGGCTGCCGGAGACGGATCTGGTGACGCTCGAGGACGCGGTGTCCGTGAACCGGGGCTGTGTGCTCCAGACACACCTCTTCCACGACCGGATCTTGCGGACGGATACTGTGGTCCTCCGTGAGGGCGCCACTCTGGGCCCGGGCGGAATCATCCTGCCCGGCAGCGCCGTCGGGGCCCGCGCCACGCTGGGTCCGGCGTCCCTGGTGATGGCCGCGGAGTCCGTGCCCGACGACACGCGCTGGCTGGGCAACCCGATCGAGGCATGGCGTCGCTAGGCGGAACCCCCCGGGGGCCGGGGGCCGACGGACGTCGTACGAGCGCAGCGCAGGGAGCAGACGCAACAGTGGCGGTTCAGCAGTCAGTGGGTCAGGACCCGTACTTCCCGGGCAACGGTGACCTCCGGTACCGGGTGCACCGGTACGAGCTCACGCTGGACTACCGCCCCGCGCCGAACCGGCTGGCGGGAACGGCGCGGATCAACGCCATCGCGGGCCGCGGCCAGCTCACCGAGTTCCAGCTGAACCTCGCGGACTTCCGGGTGGGCCGGGTGAAGGTCGACGGCCGTACGCCGCACTACACGCACCGGGGCGGCAAGCTGCGGGTCCGCCCCGCGAAGCCGGTGCGCGCCGGTGCCGCCTTCACCGTCGAGGTGCACTGGTCGGGCAACCCCCGGCCGGTGAACAGCCCCTGGGGCGGCCTCGGCTGGGAGGAGCTGGAGGACGGGGCGCTGGTGGCGAGCCAGCCGGTCGGGGCGCCCTCGTGGTACCCGTGCAACGACCGGCCCGCCGACAAGGCCTCGTACCAGATCTCGGTCACGACGCCGTCGGCCTACGCGGTGGTGGCCGGTGGACGGCTGCTCACCCGCACGACGAAGGCCTCCACGACCACCTGGGTGTACGAGCAGGCGGCGCCGACGTCCAGCTATCTGGTGGGGCTGTCGATCGGGAAGTACCAGACGGTGCTGCTGGGTGACCCGGGCCCGGGCGGGGTTCCGCAGCACGGGCACATTCCGGCGCACCTGCTCCCCCGGTTCGCGCGGGACTTCGCTCGGCAGCCCGCGATGATGGAGCTGTTCCAGGAGCTGTTCGGGCCGTACCCGTTCGACGAGTACGCGGTCGTGGTGACCGAGGAGGAGCTCGACGTCCCCGTCGAGGCACAGGGGTTGTCGCTGTTCGGGTCCAACCACGTGGACGGGGAGCGGGGTTCGGAGCGGCTGATCGCGCACGAGCTGGCGCACCAGTGGTTCGGCAACAGCGTGTCCATCGCCGACTGGCGGCAGATCTGGCTGAACGAGGGGTTCGCGAAGTACGCCGAGTGGCTGTGGTCGGAGCGCTCGGGAGGGCGCGGCGCCCAGCAACTGGCCGCCGGCGCACACCGGTTGCTGTTCTCGCTGCCCCAGGACCTCCGGCTGGCCGATCCGGGTCGGAAGTCGATGTTCGACGACCGTCTCTACCAGCGGGGCGGGCTCGTCCTGCACGCGGTGCGGTGCGCCCTGGGCGACGACGCGTTCTTCCGCATGCTGCGCGGGTGGGCGAACCTGCACCGGGGCGGGGCCGTGACGACGGCCAACTTCACCGCGCACGTGGGGCGGTTCACGGACGAGCCGCTGGACGCGCTGTTCGACAGGTGGCTGTACGGGACGACGCTGCCGCCGCTGCCCTCGCCCCGCACGGGTGGGATCGTCTAGGACAATGACCGGCATGACGACGCGTTCCTGCCCCTGTGGCCGCCCCGGGACCTACGACGACTGCTGTGGGCGCTACCTGCCCCAGTCTCGAACGACCTCGACCGGGGGGACCCCCGTGGGACCCGCCGCGGCCCCGACCGCCGAGGCGTTGATGCGGTCGCGGTACAGCGCCTTCGTGAAGGGGGACGCCGGGTATCTGCTGCGGACGTGGCATCCGCGGACGCGGCCCGGGCGGCTGGACCTCGATCCCGGGATGCGGTGGACCGGGCTGGAGATCCTGGACACGAGTGACGGGTCCGCGTTCCACACCACCGGGACCGTGACGTTCCGGGCCTCGTACCGGGGCGGATCGCTGCACGAGCGGAGCCGGTTCGAGCGGGTGGACGGGGCCTGGGTGTACGTCGACGGAGAGATCCTCGACTGAGCGTCAGGGCGCCAGGATGTCGAGTTCCTGGAGGGCGCCGACCGTGATCTCGCGGGTCAGTTCCTCCGCGCGGACCGCGTCGCCCGCGCGGACCGCCTCGGCGACCTGGACGTGCAGGGTGACGGCGGCCGGGTCGGGGTCCTCGAACATGACGTCGTGGTGGGTGCGGCCGGCCAGGACCTCGGCGACGACATCGCCGAGGCGGGCGAACATCTCGTTGCCGGAGGCGGCCAGGACGGCACGGTGGAAGGCGACGTCGTGGACGAGGTACTCCTCCAGCTTGTGACCGCGTGAGTTGGCGACCATGCCGAGGGCGCACTCGGTGAGTTCGGCGCACTGCTCGGCGGTGGCGTGCCGGGCGGCGAGGCCCGCGGCGACCGGTTCGATCGCCGAGCGCAGCACCGTGAGGGACCGCAGCTGCCCGGCGCGGTCGGCGCCGGCCAGGCGCCAGCGGATGACCTCGGGGTCGTAGACGTTCCACTCCGACTTGGGGAGGACCGTCACGCCGACGCGGCGGCGGGACTCGACCAGGTGCATGGACTCCAGGACGCGGACCGCCTCGCGCATCACGGAGCGCGACACATCGAAACGCTGGGCCAGTTCGTCCGTGCGCAGCACGCTCCCCGGCGGGTACTCGCCCGCCGTGATCTCGGGGCCGAGGGTGTCCAGTACATGGCCGTGCAGCCCTCGACCCGGTGTGCTCATGCACTCAGCGTACGGGGTAGATCACGGAGACAAAAAGTCAGACTTATTTGTCACGGCCTCTTGAATTAGTCGTACCTAATGGGTTTCAGTTGCGTCGACATCACGTGTCGACGAAGACAGCAGACAGTGAGGCAGCGATGAACACCCCCCACGTCGTCGTGGTCATGGGCGTCGCGGGCACCGGAAAGACCACCATCGGTCCCCTGCTCGCAGCCCGGCTCGGCGTTCCGTACGCCGAGGGCGACGACTTCCACCCGCAGGCCAACATCGCCAAGATGTCGGCCGGTACACCACTCACCGACGAGGACCGCTGGCCCTGGCTGGACGCCATCGGCGCGTGGGGGCACGGGCGGGCCGGACACGGCGGGGTGGTCAGCTGCTCGGCACTGAAGCGGTCGTACCGCGACCGGCTGCGGGCCGCCGCACCCGGCGTGGTCTTCGTGCACCTCGCGGGCGACCGCGCGCTGATCGAGGACCGGATGTCGCACCGGCAGGGGCACTTCATGCCCACGGCGCTGCTCGACTCCCAGTTCGCCACGCTCCAGCCGCTGGAGAGCGACGAGGCGGGGGTCCGCGTGGACGTCCTGGGCAGCCCGGAGGAGATCACCGAACGGGCGACGAGCGCCCTCGAGGATCTCCCCGAGCCCGTCCTGTAGCCCCTGGCTCCCTTCCTACGACTCCCCTCACCCCAAGGACACCTCACCCGTGACCAGACTCAGCGTCGAGATGCTGGCAGCGGACGCACCCGAGCCGATCACCTCGGCCGGCCACGCTCAGCTGGGCATCGCCGTTCTGGCGGGCATCGCCGTCATCGTCCTGCTCATCACCAAGTTCAAGTTGCACGCGTTCCTGGCGCTGACCATCGGGTCACTGGCGCTCGGCGCGATCGCCGGGGCGCCGCTGGACAAGGTCCTCACCAGCTTCAGCGCCGGCCTCGGCACCACGGTCGCCGGCGTCGGCGTGCTGATCGCCCTCGGCGCGATCCTCGGCAAGATGCTCGCCGACTCCGGGGGCGCCGACCAGATCGTCGACACCATCCTCGAGAAGGCCGGCGGGCGGTCGATGCCCTGGGCGATGGTGCTGATCGCCTCCGTGATCGGACTGCCGCTCTTCTTCGAGGTCGGCATCGTGCTGCTGATCCCGGTGGTGCTGATGGTCGCCAAGCGCGGCAACTACTCGCTGATGCGCATCGGCATCCCGGCGCTCGCGGGCCTGTCCGTGATGCACGGCCTGGTGCCGCCGCACCCCGGTCCGCTGGTCGCCATCGACGCGGTCGGGGCCGACCTCGGCGTGACGCTGGCGCTCGGTGTCCTGGTCGCCATCCCCACGGTGATCATCGCCGGCCCGGTGTTCTCGAAGTACGCGGCCCGCTGGGTGGACGTGCCCGCCCCCGACAACATGATCCCGCAGCGCGCCTCCGAGGACCTGGAGAAGCGTCCCGGCTTCGGCGCCACGCTGTTCACCGTGCTGCTGCCGGTGATCCTGATGCTCGCCAAGGCGCTGGTCGACATCGTCGTGGACGACCCGGAGAACCCGGTCCAGCGCGTCTTCGACGTCATCGGCGCCCCGATGATCGCGCTGCTCGCCTCGGTGCTGGTCGGCATCTTCACGCTGCTGCGGCCCGCCGGGTTCTCCAAGGAGCGCGTCTCGCCGCTCGTCGAGAAGAGCCTCATGCCGATCGCGGGCATCCTGCTGATCGTCGGCGCGGGCGGCGGCTTCAAGCAGACGCTGATCGACACCGGCGTGGGCCAGATGGTCCTGGAGATCTCCGAGGACTGGTCGATCCCGGCCCTGCTGCTGGCCTGGCTGATCGCGGTGGCGATCCGGCTGGCGACCGGTTCGGCGACGGTGGCGACGGTCTCGGCGGCCGGTCTGGTCGCCCCGCTCGCGGCCGACATGTCGACGACGCACACCGCCCTCCTCGTCCTGGCCATCGGCGCCGGCTCGCTCTTCTTCAGCCATGTGAACGACGCCGGGTTCTGGATGGTGAAGGAGTACTTCGGGCTGACCGTCGGCCAGAACATCAAGACCTGGTCCGTCATGGAGACGATCATCTCGGT